>NZ_NKCO01000001.1:0-507384 GCF_002245615.1 Mycobacterium neumannii
CCCTCCGCCTCCGCCGCCACCGCCGCCGCCGCTGGACCCGCCGCCCCCGCTGGACGACTGTGATGCGGTGTACGCGCCGATCGACGACGACAACGCGGACTCGAAGCTGTCGAAGTTTGACCCGCCGGAGCCGCCGACAAACCCCGTACCGCCGTGTGTGGTCGAGTTGTACCAATCCGGCTGCGGCGCAGCCGTTCCCATCGTCGTTTCGTACTTCTTGGCCCACAGTGCCGCGGCGCCCGCAGCGACCGCGAACGGAACGTAGGCCGAGTAGAGGTCTTTGCGCGCCCCGAAGTCGAAACGCGCCTCGGCCGAATCGGTGGTTAACATGCGGTGGAAACCACCTGCGCGCGACCAGAGATCGCGGCCGGCCTCGGTCCGCCTGGTTCCCACGCCTGCGGCCCACGAACCGATCGACAGCAGGAAGAACGCCGCGAACGGCAACGCCCACATCGTGGTCGGAAAAAGCCAGCGGAAGACGGCGCACAGCATGAGCACGAAAGCGATCGCGTTCGCGGTGCGGAGCCAGAGTTCGTTGCGCCGTTTGACGAGAAGCTTGTTGTCGAAGGCCCAGTTCTGGACGGTCTTGGCCAGATCGGTCTTGGCCTTGTTGAGCTTCTGGCCGGACTTGACGGTCTTTTTCGCTTCGAACTCGCCGCCCGGATGCAAAACCTTCAACACCGACCCGACGGTCACACTGACCGGGTCCACGTCGACCCAGGCGCCGTGCTCGGCGATGCCGCGGATCCGCCAATGCTTCTCGCTGACCTGGCGCAGTTCGACCAAGCCCCGCTCGGCGAGGTAGAACAGCGTCGCGGTCAGGGCTTGTTTGGGGACTGCCTCGGTCCGGATGTACTCCGTCTGCACCGGGCCGAGGCCCTCCGGTGGCGCGTACTGCAGTGGGAAACCTGGCGACGGTTCGACCGTGGTGCGGTACCACAGCAGACCGGCCACGCCGGCGGCCACGGTCAGCGCTGCCACCCAGAGCGCTCCGGCCAGCGACTGGCCCAGCACGCGGTCCCATTCATAGGTCCAGGGCAGCTCGGTGCGCGGCGGCGTCGGCACGTCCACACCTGCCCGCACCGTCACCGGCGTGCGCGGCGGCAGGTTTCGCGCCGACAGTTCCACCCTGTTCCCCGTGGTCGTCAGGTCCAGGCACTGCCCGCCGACGCCGTATCCGACCGAACACTGCACGCGGGCAACGTCTCCGGGCAGGCCGATCGAGATGTCGGCGCGCTGGATCCGGTTGTTCCAGGCCGGCGCGATCACGTTCCAGAAGAACACCGATTCGGTCGTGGCGGGTTCACCCGACGATGTGGCGAATCTCCGGTCCGCACCGGTGGTTCCGGTATCGAGGACACCGTCGATGGAGTAGCGGATCTCGTATACGTGCTCGCCGTAGCTCAGGTAGCTGTCGGGATCGCCGATCTTGGCGACCCGGAACCGCTCACCGTCTTCCCACAGCAGCTCGTAGGGCGCCGGGTCACCGTCGAGAAGGATGGAATCGATCTCCGGCACCTGGCGCACGTGAGGACTGTTGGGGTTGGTCACATCCCAGTACCGGAAGATGCCGTGCCTGCCACTGGGAAAATCCGCGGTGATGGTCTCGACGGCGTCGAGTCGCCCGTCTTCGTCGACAAGGAGGTCCACGTCGTAGTCCGTGATGACGACGGGGTCGTCGGCGGGTGCGGCCGCCGAACCACCACCGCTGAACACCACCGGCCAGAGCACCGCAAATGCCAGCACCAGCAACGTGATCGACCACGCGAACAGCCGGCGCATGCGGTCCTCCTGTTGCGTGCGACGCCAGGTTTCCGGTTCACCCTAAGTGCAGCGGGCCGATTTCGGCGCGAACTGGCCATCGGGTCATCCGATGTGCAGTGGGTCGATCTGGACGCGAACCGGCTGTTGGTCGTGACGGGCGCTGAGCACGGCGGTGGCCCGGCGCAGCGCCGAGGAGAGGGCCAGTCCAGTGTCGCGGGGCACCCGCAACAGCATCCGGATCACCGTCGTGTCGGAGGCCAGTCCCGGCGGTCGGCGCGCGCCGACCGGCAGGTCGACCGGACCGAGTTGTTCGGTGCCCTCGGGCGTATCGGCGATGTCGAGCAAGGCGTGCACCGCCTCGGGCGGTCCGTCCACCGCGGCCATGTGCACGTCGGGCGGCAGGCCGACTTCACCGCGCGCGTTCAGCTCGGCATCGGCGTGACCGACGGGGTCCCAGCGGATCAGCGCCTGCACAGTCGGTATCGCAGACTCGGCCACCACCGCGATCACCCCGCCGTCGCCGCGCTTGCGTACCAGGGCGCCCGCGGCCATCCACCGGCGCAAGGTGTCCTCGGCCGCCCGCAGGTCCTGGCGGCCGAGCAGCGCCCAGCTGTCCAACAGCAGCGCGGCACCGTAGCCGCCCGCGGCTATCGGTTCGGCGCCGGGCGTGGCGACGACAACCGCGGGCTTCGACGCGACCTCGGCGACCATCGCGTCACCGCCGGAGGTGATGACCGTCGTGCCCGGAAACGCCCTGCCGAGTTCCTCGGCGGTGCGCCTGGCCCCGACGACAACCGCGCGCACCGCATCCGAGCCGCACCGCACGCAGCGCAGCGACGGGTGGGCGCGCCCGCACCACCGGCACACCGCGCCTGCGGCATCGCGGTCGGGCAGCGACAACGGCCCCGTGCAGTTGCGACACCGGGCGATGGTTCGGCAGCGCCCGCACGCGAGGGCGGGGACGTACCCGCGGCGGGGCACCTGCACCAGGACCGGGGCGCCGGACTCCAGCGCCTTGCGCGCCGCATGCAGCGCCATCGACGGGAGCCTGGCCGACCGGGCGGCGGGGTCGCGTTCCTGCTCGAAACCGCTGTCATCGAGGGCGACGACGCGCGGTGAGGCCGCCCGCACCGTCGGCCGCAGCGCGACCAGGTCGTGCGCCCAGCCGCTGCGCACCAGCGCCTGGGCCTCCGCGGTTCTGGCGAATCCGCCGATCAGCGCGGCGCAGCGCAGCTGATGTGCCCGCAACATCGCCACCTCGCGGGCATGCGGATACGGCGCACGGGGTTCGGCGAGCGTGTCGTCGCCGTCGTCCCACACCATCACCAGACCGAGGTGGGCGACAGGTGCGAACACCGCGCTGCGGGTGCCGATGACGAGCCGGGCGCTGCCGCGCAACACCGACAACCAACGCCGATAGCGTTGCGCGGGGCCGAGTCCCGCCGACAAGGCCACCACCAGGTTCTCGTCGAGGCGGTCGAGCGCGGCGGCGTGCACCGCGTCGATGTCGCGTTGATCCGGCACGATCACCAGCACACCGCGGCCCGAGTTCACCATCACCGCCGCGGCCTCGGCCAGTCGATCGGCCCACGCCTCCCCGGGCAGCGCCTGCCAGACCGCTCGGGCGGCTCGTCCGCTCGCCACCGCCGCGAGGAACTGCTCACCGCTGCCGTAGGCGTTCCAGGAATCGGTTGCGACGGGTTGCGGGTCGGTCGGCGCCGTCGTCGGCGGCTCCTGTTTTTCGACCCGGGCGTGCCGCGGCGGGATGGCCAGCCTCAGGACGTCCGCGCGGGTGCCGGCGTAACGGGCCGCCACGGCGTCGGCGAGTCGACGGATCTCGGGCGTCAGCACCGGCTCGGGCGAGACCACGCGGTCGAGCCAGCCGAGCTTGCCGACGTGGTCGGTGTCGGACCGCCTCTCCAGGATGAACGCGTCGACCAGCCTGCCGTGGAACCGCACCCGGACGCGGACGCCGGGCTGCGCGTCGTCGGACTGCTCGGCGGAGACCAGGTAGTCGAACTCGCGGTCGAGGTGCGGGACGGTCAGCATCGGCAGCACACGCGCGACCGGCTCGTGCTCGGCAGGCTGTCTGGTGGCGCCCGGGCGGGCCGGGCTGTCGGACCCCGTCACGCAGGATTGGTAGCAGACGGCACCGACGTCCTGCCGAAGAAGAACCCGGCCGTGATGAGCACCAGCGACGCCGCATACACCCACCAGATCGGTACCGCCAGAGCCTCGGACCCCAGCACGAACTTGCCGATCCCGATCATCGCGTCCGACACCGCGAAACATACCGCACCCAATGCCGTCCACGGCGTGGGCAACCGGGCCATCAGCGCGGCGCACACCATCGCGCCGAGCACCGCGATGTACAGCGTGACCGGTACGGCCATGCTCTCGGCGATGAGCCGCGGCCAGAACCACACCAGCAGGGCCAGGCAGGCCGCGACCGTGACCGCGGCGGCGGCCAGCCTCGGACCGGAGCGGGTGACCAACGGCCACAGCGCGCCCAGAAAGCACAGGTGGGCGACGAGGAACGCGGCCAGCCCGAGCACGAACGACGGCTCCCACCACGGCAGCGCCAACAGGAAATCACCCGCCGCGGAGAACAGCAGCGCGGCCACCAACCAGCGTCGTTCCCGGGCGATCGGGTGTGTCAACGCGGCCGCGGCGAGCAGCACCGCCGCGGCGGCCTTGACCGCGGGCTGCAGCGCGAACTGACCGGTGAGCTCGGCACCGCCGGGCAGCCGCACCGCGGTCGCGATCAGGAACACCCCGTAGCAGGCGGCGACGACGGCTGCGGCCACCCACAGAAGCCGGGTTCGCCGATGAACGTACGGTGTCCCCATGTCAGTCCCTGAGGTAGGGCCGGCCAGCCCGGAACCCATCGACGCCATTCTGCTGAAGGTACTGCAGGCCGTTCCGTTCCAGTTGACAACCGACGGGGGCGTGCAGGCCGCGCGCGAACGGTTCAACGCGCTGCCGGCGGTCGAGATCCTGCCCGAGGTGCGCGCCGAAGACCGCACGGTCGACGGGCCCGGCGGCCCGATCCCGGTCCGGGTATACCGGCCGCCGACCGCCTCCGACGCGCGCGCCCCCGTGGTGGTGTTCTTCCACGGCGGCGGCTGGTGTGTCGGCGGCCTCGACAGCTACGACGGCACCGCGCGTCGACATGCGGCCGACGCAGAGGCCGTGCTGGTGGCCGTCGACTACCGGCTGGCACCCGAGCACCCCTACCCCGCCGCTGTCGACGATGTGTGGGCGGTGACGCAGTGGGTCGCCGCGAGCGCGGACGAGCTGGGCATCGACGCGGGCCGGCTCGCGGTGGCCGGCGACTCGGCGGGCGGCAATCTCGCCGCGGTGGTCGCACAGTTGGCGCGCGACGCGGGCGGGCCCCAGATCTGTCTCCAGCTGCTGTGGTATCCGGCCACGACGTGGGACACCACACTGCCGTCCTTCGCCGAGAACGCCGACGCGCCAATACTCGATTTCGCTGCGATAGGCGGCTTTTCGCGTTGGTATGTCGGCGACATGGACCTTTCGGACATGCCCGCGACGCTGGCGCCCGCGCGCGCCGAGGACCTGACCGGGCTGCCGCCGGCCTACATCGCCGTCGCGGGCCATGACCCGTTGCGTGACGACGGCGCCCGGTACGCGGAGTTGCTGTCGGCCGCCGGGGTTCGCGTCGAACTTCACAATGCTGAATCGCTCGTGCACGGCTACCTCGGCTACGCCGGGGTGGTGCCCGCGGCGACCGAGGCCACCGAACGGGGATTGAGGGCGCTACACGCCGCGTTACACCCGGTGTGAACACATCGAAATCCATCGACATCGTGCACGCGTTCTGGGACGAGGTCTGGAACGCCCACGACCCGGCGGCGGTGGACCGCTTCGTGGTCGACGACTTCGTGATCATCACCGGCGGCGAGACGGTGCGTGGCCGCGAGAATTTCAAGGCATGGATCGCCGGGTTCCTGAGTAAGGTCGACGACTTACATCTCGAGGTCGTCGAGTCGTTCGAGAGCGCCGACGGCAGCCGCGTCGCGTCGCGGTGGCTACTGACCGGGAAGAACACCGGCTATCTCGGAAGCGCGCCCGACGGCAGCGAAATCGCGATGACCGGTACCGCGGTCTGGGCTGTCGGTGAGGACGGCAAGCTGCTCACCAACTGGGTCGAACGCAGCGCTTGGGAGTTGTCCCAACGGCTGAACAGCGGGGGTACCGTGATCGGGACGTGAGCGACACGGGGAGGCTCGATGACAGTGCCCGATCACGACACCATCATCGTCGGCGCCGGCTTCTCCGGCATCGGCGCCGGGATCAGCCTCAACAAGGCCGGGTTGTGTGACTATCTGATCATCGAAGCCGGCGAGGGACCGGGCGGGACGTGGTACTGGAACACGTATCCCGGTATCGCCGTTGACATTCCGTCGTTCTCCTACCAGTTCTCCTTCGAGCAGAGCCCAAAATGGACCCGCACCTACGCACCGGGGCACGAGTTGCGTGCGTACGCCGAGCACTGCGTCGACAAGTACCGTCTGCGGCCCAAGATCCGGTTCAACACCAAGGTGCTCGGCGCCGTGTTCGACGATGATCAGAGCCTGTGGCGGGTCGAACTTGACTCCGGTGAGGTCGTCACCGCGCGGTTCCTGATCAATGGGTGCGGGGTGCTGATCACGCCGAAACTGCCCGATATCGACGGTGTCGACTCGTTCGCCGGTGTCACCATGCACACCGCGCGTTGGGACCACGAGCAGGACTTGACCGGCAAGCGGGTCGCGGTCATCGGCACGGGCGCGTCGGCGGTGCAGGTGATTCCCGAGATCGCGCCGATCGTCAAGCAGCTGACCGTTTTTCAGCGCACACCGATCTGGTGTTTCCCGAAGTTCGATGTGCCGCTGTCGCCAATGGCGCAACGGATGATGCGGCTGCCTGGCGGCCACGTGGTGCAGCGTCTGCTCAGCCAGGCCTACGTCGAGTTGACGTTCACGCTGCCCGCGCAGTACTTCACCGTCAACCCGATGGCCAAGAACATGTCGAAAGTCGGCGAGGCGTATCTACGCAAAGAGGTCCACGACCCGGAGGTCCGCGAAAAGCTCACGCCCGAGTATGCGGTCGGCTGTAAGCGGCCCGGCTTCCACAACACCTACCTGTCGACGTACAACCGCGACAACGTCGAGTTGGTCACCGAGCCAATCGACAAGATCACCGGTTCAGGTGTGGCCACCGCCGACGGCATGACCCGCGACATCGACGTGCTGATCCTGGCGACGGGTTTCAAAGTGATGGACGCCGAGGACATGCCGACCTATCCGGTCACCGGTTCGGGCGGCCGGACGTGGAGCCAGCACTGGCAGGAGAACCGGCTGCAGGCTTACGAAGGAGTGAGTGTGCCGGGTTTCCCGAACTTCTTCACGGTGTTCGGACCCTACGGTTATGTCGGGTCGTCGTATTTCGCGCTCATCGAGACGCAGACGCATCACATCGTGCGCTGTCTCAAGCACGCCCGACGCAACGGCGCCCGTCGCGTGGAGGTCACGCAAGAGGCCAACGACCGCTACTTCGATGAGATGATGCGCAAACGGCACCGCCAGATCTTTTGGCAGGAGAGCTGCCAGCGGGCCAACAGCTACTACTTCGACAAGAACGGCGACGCCCCGCTGCGGCCGACCACCACGCTCGAGGCGTACTGGCGCAGCCGCCGCTTCCCGCTACGGGATTACGCGTTCAGTCCCTGACCGTTGGCGCTGCGTAGGCCACGCCCACGAGCCGCGAGACTACGGTTTCTGACGGAATTCGGCCGATATCTCTCAACAACCGTCGTCTCGGCGTCAGACGGCGGCCTTGAGCTCGTCGACCTTGTTCAGCTGCTCCCAGGGCAGCTCGACGTCGGTGCGGCCGAAGTGGCCGTACGCGGCAGTCTGCGCGTAGATCGGGCGCAGCAAGTCGAGGTCGCGCACGATCGCGCCGGGACGCAGATCGAACACCGAGGTGATGGCCTTCTCGATGCGGCCCGGATCGACGGACTCGCTGCCGAACGTCTCGACGAACAAGCCGACCGGAGCGGCCTTGCCGATCGCATAAGCGACCTGGACCTCAACGCGCTCGGCCAGACCCGCCGCGACCACGTTCTTCGCCACCCAGCGCATCGCGTAGGCCGCCGAGCGGTCCACCTTTGACGGGTCCTTGCCCGAGAACGCGCCGCCGCCGTGACGGGCCCAGCCGCCGTAGGTGTCCACGATGATCTTGCGGCCCGTCAACCCCGCGTCACCCATGGGGCCACCGAGCACGAACTTGCCGGTCGGGTTCACGAGCAGGCGGAAGTCGGAGGTGTCCATCGAATCGTGGCCCAGGTCGGCCAGGACGGTGTTGACGACCTTCTCGCGGATGTCCGGCGTCAGCGTCCCCTCGAGGTCGATGCCCGCCGCGTGCTGCGTCGACAGCACGACCGTGTCGAGGCGCACCGGGGTCGTGCCGTCGTACTGCACGGTGACCTGGGTCTTGCCGTCGGGGCGCAGGTAGTCGAGCACACCGCTCTTGCGGACCTCGGTCAGCCGGCGCGACAGCCGGTGTGCGAGCGCGATCGGCAGTGGCATCAGCTCGGGCGTGTCCTTGATCGCGTAGCCGAACATCAGGCCCTGGTCGCCCGCGCCCTGCAGGTCGAGCGGGTCGCCCGCGCCCTCGACGCGGGTCTCGTGCGCGGTGTCGACGCCCATCGCGATATCGGGCGACTGACGACCGATGCCGACGTTGACGCCGCAGGTCTCACCGTCGAAGCCCTTTTCCGACGAGTCGTAGCCGATCTCCAGGATGCGCTCGCGCACCGTGGTGGCGATGTCGGCGAAGGCCTCCTTGGCGGCCGTCGTCACCTCGCCGACGACGTGCACCTGCCCGGTGGTGACCAGTGTCTCGACGGCAACCCGCGACTTGGGATCGCCCGCGAGCAAAGCGTCGAGCACCGAGTCGCTGATCGCGTCGCAGATCTTGTCGGGGTGGCCCTCGGTTACCGACTCACTGGTGAACAGCCGAGCTTCACTCACGGTGTGATCCTTCCACTCAAGTCATCTTGAGGTAGTTAGTACATCAAATTGTAGGAGTGCCCTGTTGCACCCAAGCCTCTGCTCGCCTCGCGCGCAAGCATTTCACGCCAGCCGGATGCGTGATCCGCGCTACCCGCTGCCGCTGTGCAGGAAGGCCACGATCGCGTCGACGATACGGCTGGCCATCAGCGTTTTCGAACCGTGTTCCAGAGCGGACTCCGCACCGTCGGCCGCGAGCAGCCAACCGTCGTTGTTGTCCACTTCGAACGCCCGATTCTCGCCCACCGCATTGACCACGAGCAAATCGCATCCCTTGCGCTGCAGCTTCGCGCGAGCGTGGTGAAGCACGTCGCCGTTGGCGTCGCCGGTCTCGGCAGCGAACCCCACGATGGCCCGCATATTCGGCAGTTGTCCGTCGACGCGGGCCCGCACGGCGCCGGCGAGCACGTCCTCGGTGCGGGTCAGTTCGATCACCGGCGCGGCGGCGTCCGGATCGGCCGACTTCTTGATCTTGCTGGTCTGCATCTGCGTGGGCCGGAAATCCGCGACCGCGGCCGCCATCACCAGCACATGGGCGTCGGGGGCATGCTTGGACACGGCGTCCTTGAGCTGGGCGGCCGACACGATGTGCACGACCTCGACGCCCGCCGGGTCGACCAGCCCGGCGGTGTTGCCGGCGATCAGCGTGACGTCGGCACCGCGCTGGGCCATCACCCGCGCCATCGCATACCCCTGCTTGCCCGAACTGCGGTTGCCGATGAATCGCACGGGATCGATCGGCTCGCGCGTCCCGCCCGCAGAGACCAGCACCTTGACCCCTGCCAGGTCGTAGGGCAGGGCGTCCGGTCGCGTCAGCAAAAGCTGGGCCAGCGTGCTGATCTCCTCGGCCTCGGGCAGACGGCCCGCGCCGCTGTCGGCTCCGGTCAACCGGCCCGACGCGGGTTCGAGGACGACGGCACCGCGGCGGCGCAGCGTGGCGACGTTCTCCACCGTCGCGGGGTGCAACCACATCTCGGTGTGCATGGCCGGGGCGAACAGCACCGGACATCGCGCGGTCAGCAGCGTCGCGGTCAGCAGGTCGTCCGCGCGG
Organism: Mycobacterium neumannii; assembly: GCF_002245615.1. Lineage (NCBI taxonomy): Bacteria > Bacillati > Actinomycetota > Actinomycetes > Mycobacteriales > Mycobacteriaceae > Mycobacterium > Mycobacterium neumannii. The sequence continues at coordinate 9,895 of NZ_NKCO01000001.1, forward strand.
CCCGCGACGGCCCGCGCCAGAAGATCCGCGGTGGCGGGGGCGACGACGACGAGGTCGGCCTCCTGGCCGAAGCGGACGTGCGGCACCTCGTGGACGTCGTCCCAGACTCCGGTGTGCACGGGATGACCCGAGAGGGCCTCGAAGGTGGCGGCACCGACGAACCGCAGCGCGGACTCGGTGGGGACGACGCGGACGTCGTGTCCGGCCTCGGTGAGCTGTCTGACCACCGTGGCCGCCTTGTAGGCGGCGATACCACCGGCGACGCCGACGATGATCCGCTTGGGCTCCATGGCGGCCGCTCCCCTATGCCTCGCGGTGTTGCTACTCGCCTTCGGTGTGCTCGAGCAGGTCGGCGTGGATCTCGCGCAACGCGATCGACAGCGGCTTCTCCTGCAGGCCCGGCTCGACCAGCGGGCCGACGTACTCGAGGATGCCGTCGCCGAGCTGGTTGTAGTAGTCGTTGATCTGGCGGGCGCGCTTGGCGGCATAGATCACCAGCGCATACTTGCTCGACGCGCGATCCAGCAGCTCGTCGATGGGCGGGTTGGTGATGCCCAACGGCGTGTCGTAGGCGCTGGCTGCGGACGTGTCGAAGTCGTCCACAGCTGCCAGCTGCGTGTCGGCGTGCGGGGTGCTCACGAAAAATTCTCCTGGCGGTTTTAGCTGAATGCGAGATAGCTGTCGGGCCTGCGGCGCCGTCTCCGGCGCGTACTTATCGGTGGCCCACCAGCAAGGATACCAATTCGGCGCAGGCAGACTCCAATTGACTGTTCACGACCACGGTGTCGAAGTCGTCCTGTGCGGCGAGTTCGGCTCGCGCGGTCGCCAGCCGGCGCTCCATCGCCTCGGGTGTCTCGGTGCCCCGTCCGGTCAGCCGGTTCTTCAGCTCATCCCAGCTCGGCGGCGCCAGGAAGACGGTCAGTGCCTCGGGCATCGCGGCCTTCACGGCCCGCGCGCCCGCGAGATCCACCTCGATCAGAACGGGCCTGTCGGCGGAGATCGCCTCGCGGACGGGCCGGGCTGGTGTTCCGGAGCGGTGCAACCCGCCGTGGATCTCCGCCCATTCGAGCAGGGCGCCATCGGCGATCAATTCATCGAATTCGTCGGGGGTCACGAACGAGTAATCGACGCCGTCGACTTCACCCGGCCGCGGGGCCCTGGTGGTGACGGACACGCTGAAGTGCAGGTCGGGAACGCGTTCGCGCAGACAGCGAACGACGGTCGACTTCCCGACGGCAGAGGGGCCGGACAGCACGACTACCCGGCCGGCCCCTCGGCCGGCGCTCAATTTATGCGCCTAGGACTGGTCGAACTTTTCCAGCAGCGCCTTGCGCTGGCGATCGCCGAGGCCGCGCAACCGGCGGGTCGGGGCGATCTCGAGTTCGGTCATGATCTCCTGCGCCTTGACCTTGCCGACCTTGGGCAACGCCTCCAGAAGCGCCGAAACCTTCATCTTGCCCAAGACCTCGTCGGTCTCGGCATCCTTGAGCACCTGCTTGAGGTTGGTGCCGCCGCGCTTGAGCCGATCCTTCAATTCGGCTCGGGCTCGACGTGCGGCGGCAGCCTTCTCCAACGCGGCCGCGCGCTGTTCGTCGGTCAACTGGGGAAGGGCCACGGGTTCCTCCGTCTCATCACCATCAATTTCCACTGCCTCGGCTGATAGAGAAAACCCTCAAACAGCCAGCGACGACGACCGTACCCACGCTGGCTGACGAATGCGAACCCCACCCCCTGGTTACGGCGTCAAAAGCCCAGCGTGTCGGGCGGTCGCGCCGCGCACGTGCCGACGCCGTTTCGTGGCCAGGACCGGCGAAACCTCATTTTGTCTCGCCGGAACCGCCTGCATATCAAGGCATTTCGGATTGCACGAGAGCGCTAATCGGGCGCTCAGCGCGTGACCTGCGCCACACTTCGGCGGGTCAGCACTGCCGAAAAAGAAAATTTTCGCTGGTCATCAGCTTTCGGGCGTGTCGCGAGCAGCCGGTTTGTGACGCTTGTGACTGGTGAGCCTCGCGTTGCCGGTGTTGTGTCGTCCGCGGAGGTGTCAGGCCAGGTAGGCGACCGCGTCGCGCATTGTCTCGGCCGCGGAACGCAGCGCGCCCACGTCCGGGCCGGCGCGCAGCACTTCGCGAGACACCGCGGGCAGCAACTGGCCTGGTTGGGCCCCTCCGAGCCCGCTCAGCGCGTCCGGGCGCCCGCCCTGGGTGCCGACACCCGGGACCAGGACCGGTCCGGCGAGCGCGCTGACGTCGGGCGGTTCGGCCAGGGTGGCGCCGACGACGACACCGATAGGGCCGGGTTGCGCGGGCACGGCGTGGTTGACCGCCGCGGCGGCGTCGACGATCGACTGCGCGACGGTGCGTCCGCCCGCGTCGGCGCGCTGTACGGACGCGCCCTCGGGGTTCGAGGTGGCCGCGAGCACGAACACGCCGCGTTCGTTGGCCAACGCCGTGTCGATCAGCGGTTGTAGCGAGCCGAAGCCCAGGTAGGGCGATGCGGTCAACGCGTCGGCGGCCAGCGGCGATGCACCCGCCCACGCGGCGGCGTAGGCGGCCATCGTCGAACCGATATCTCCGCGTTTGGCGTCGGCGAGCACCAGCACGCCGGCCTCGCGGAGCGCGGCGATGGTGTGCTCGAGCACCGTGAACCCGGCGGCGCCGTACGCCTCGAAGAACGCGACCTGCGGTTTGACGACGGCGAAGTCGGAAAACGCCGTCACGCACACAGAGCAGAACCGGCGCAACCCGTCGGCGTCATCGGTGAGTCCCCACGCGCGCAACAACTCCGGATGCGGGTCGATGCCCAGGCACAGCGGTCCACGCCGGGCCACCGCGTCGGCCAACCGCAGGCCGAAACCCGTCACGGCCCCAGCACGCTGTGCAGTTCCTGCAGCGACATCACGCCGATGTCACCGCGGATGCCGGCCTCGATGCCCTGTACCGCCGCGGACGCGCCCTGCACCGTCGTCACACACGGGATGCTGTTCGCCACTGCCGCCGAGCGGATCTCGTATCCGTCGACGCGAGGACCGGAGTTGCCGTACGGGGTGTTGATCACCATGTCCACCTCCCCGGCCTTGATGAGGTCGACGGCCGACGAGGCAGGCTTGTCCTCGCTCGGCTCCTGGAAGTGCTTGCGCACTTCCTCGCACGGAATCCCGTTGCGCCGCAACATCTCCGCGGTGCCTTCGGTGGCCAGAACCCGGAACCCTAGATCGGCAAGCCGTTTGACGGGGAACACCAGCGATCGCTTGTCGCGGTTGGCCACCGACACGAACACCGTGCCCTCCAGCGGCAGGGACCCGTAGGCGGCGGTCTGGCTCTTGGCGAAGGCGCTTCCGAAGTCGTGGTCGATGCCCATTACCTCACCCGTCGACTTCATCTCCGGGCCCAGTAGCGAGTCGATCTGCGTGCCATCGTGTTTGCGGAACCGATTGAACGGCAGGACGGCTTCCTTGACCGCGACCGGCGCGTTACGTGCGGTGCTCGCGCCGTCCCCCGTGCGCGCCAGCACGCCTTCCTCGCGCAGCTCGGCGATCGTCGCGCCGAGCATGATCCGCGCACACGCCTTGGCCAGGGGCACCGCGGTGGCCTTCGAGACGAACGGCACGGTGCGGCTGGCGCGCGGGTTGGCCTCGAGCACGTAGAGCACATCGTCCTTGACCGCGTACTGCACATTGAGCAGGCCCACCACGCCGATGCCGTGGGCAATCGCTTCGGTGGCCCGCCGCACGGCCTCGATGTCGCTGCGGCCCAACGTCACCGGTGGCAGCGCGCACGCGGAGTCACCGGAGTGGATACCGGCTTCCTCGATGTGCTCCATGATGCCGCCGATGTAGACCTCGGTCCCGTCGCACAGCGCGTCGACGTCGATCTCGATGGCGTCCTCGAGGAACCGGTCCACCAGCACGGGATGTTCGGGCGAGAGTTCGGTGGCCCTGGTGATGTAGCCGTGCAGCGTCTCGTCGTCATAGACGATCTCCATGCCGCGACCGCCGAGGACGTAGGAGGGCCGCACCAGCACGGGGTAGCCGATGTCGGCGGCGATGCGCCGCGCCTGGTCGAAGCTGGTGGCCAGGCCGAACTTCGGGGCGGGTAGGCCTGCATTGGTCAGCACCTCGCCGAATGCGCCGCGATCCTCGGCCAGGTCGATCGCCTTGGGGCTCGTACCGACGATCGGCACGCCCGCGTTCTGCAGCCGTTCGGCCAGTCCGAGCGGTGTCTGGCCGCCGAGCTGCACGATGACGCCGACGACACCGGGACCGCCTGCGCCGGAGACGGATTCGGCGTAGTACACCTCGAGCACGTCCTCGAAGGTGAGCGGTTCGAAATAGAGCCGGTCGGCGGTGTCGTAGTCGGTGGACACCGTCTCGGGGTTGCAGTTGACCATGACCGTCTCGAAGCCGGCCTGGCTCAACGTCGTTGCGGCGTGCACGCAGCTGTAGTCGAACTCGATGCCTTGGCCGATGCGGTTGGGGCCCGAGCCGAGGATCAGCACCTTGGGCCGCTCGGTCTGCGGGGCCACCTCCGTCTCGGCGGCGGGGTCGAGCTCGTAGCTGCTGTAGTGGTACGGGGTCTTGGCCTCGAACTCGGCGGCACACGTGTCGACGGTCTTGAACACCGGGTGGATGCCGAGTCGCTGGCGCAGTGCCCGCACGCCGACCTCACCGGCGAGTTCGGGTCGCAGCGCGGCGATCTGGCGGTCGGACAGCCCGTGGTACTTGGCGCGCCGCAGCAGGTCGGCGTCGAGCACCGGCGCATCGACGATCTCGGCGCGCAGCGCGACCAGCCCGGCGATCTGCTCGACGAACCACGGGTCGACGCCGGAGGCCTGAGACACCTGCTCGACGGTCGCGCCCTTGCGCAGCACCAGCTCCAGGTCGTACAGGCGCCCGTCCGATGGTGTGCTCAGCCGCTCCAGCAACTCGTCGACGGTGACCGTGTCCTCGTCGGGGTCGGCTTTGGTCCAAAACCCGGCGCGGCCGGACTCCAGTGAGCGCATCACCTTGCCGAGCGCCTCGATGAAGTTGCGCCCCAACGACATCGCCTCGCCGACCGACTTCATGGTGGTGGTCAGCGTGCCGTCGGCGCCGGGGAACTTCTCGAACGCGAAACGCGGGGCCTTGACGACGACGTAGTCGAGCGTCGGCTCGAAACAGGCCGGGGTCTCCTTGGTGATGTCGTTGACGATTTCGTCGAGCGTGTAGCCGATGGCCAGCTTCGCCGCGATCTTGGCGATCGGGAACCCGGTGGCCTTCGACGCGAGCGCGCTCGACCGCGACACTCGCGGGTTCATCTCGATCACGATCAGGCGCCCGTCGGCCGGGTTGACGGCGAACTGAATGTTGCAGCCGCCGGTGTCGACGCCGACCTCGCGCAGGATCGCGATGCCCAGATCGCGCATGATCTGGTACTCGCGGTCGGTGAGCGTCATGGCCGGCGCGACGGTGACCGAGTCGCCGGTGTGCACACCCATCGGGTCGAAGTTCTCGATCGAGCACACCACCACCACGTTGTCGCGGCCATCGCGCATCAACTCGAGTTCGTATTCCTTCCAGCCGAAGATCGACTCCTCGATGAGCACGTTGGCGCTCGGCGAAGCGGCGAGCCCGTCGCCGGCCATCCGGTCGACGTCCTCGGCGGAGTACGCCATGCCCGAGCCCAACCCCCCCATCGTGAAGGAGGGGCGCACCACCACCGGCAGGCCGAGGTCCTCGACCGTTTCGCGTACCTCGTCCATGGTGAAACAGACTCGGGAGCGGGCGGATTCGCCGCCGACCTTGGCGACGATGTCCTTGAACCGCTGCCGGTCCTCGCCGCGTTGGATGGCCTCGAAGTCCGCGCCGATCAGCTCCACCCCGTGCTTGGCCAGCGCTCCCGACTCCGACAGCGCGACCGCGGTGTTCAGCGCCGTCTGGCCGCCCAGTGTGGCCAGCAGGCCGTCGATCTTGTTGCCGCGCTCGGCCTGCTGCACGATCACCCGCTCGACGAACGCCGGCGTGATCGGCTCCACGTAAGTGTGGTCGGCGTACTCGGGGTCGGTCATGATCGTCGCCGGGTTCGAGTTGATCAGGCTGACCTGCAACCCCTCGGCGCGCAACACCCGGCACGCCTGGGTGCCGGAGTAGTCGAACTCGGCGGCCTGACCGATCACGATCGGCCCGGAGCCGATCACCAGGACGTGGTTCAGGTCGCTCCGCTTGGGCATTACCCCATCCCTCTTCCACCGCGAGTGACCGTGTTTGCGCACGACACGCCGCGCAAATTTGTACAACAGCGGTCGCTCACCGCGGACGACGTCACTTATTCTCCCCTGCCATCAGGTCGACGAACTGGTCGAACAGGTAGTTCGCATCGTGCGGTCCCGCGGCGGCCTCCGGGTGGTACTGCACCGAAAAGGCCAGCCCGCTGACGAGTTTGATGCCCTCCACGACGCCGTCGTTGGCGCACGTGTGGCTGACGATCGCCTCGCCGAACGGGGTGTCGAAGCGCTCCCCCGCCTCGCCCTCGAGGGCGAAACCGTGGTTCTGCGCGGTGATCGCGACCGTGCCGGTCTGGTGATCGATCACCGGCACGTTGATCCCGCGGTGGCCGAACACCATCTTGTACGTCGAGCGTCCCAGCGCACGGCCCAGGATCTGATTGCCGAAACAGATGCCGAACAGCGGAATGCCCGCGCCGAGCACCTCCCGGGTGACGGCCACGATGTGGTCGGCGGTGGCGGGGTCGCCGGGGCCGTTGGACAAGAACACACCGTCGGGTTTCAGGTCGGCGATCTGCTCATAGGTCGTCGACGCGGGCAGCACGTGGCTGCGGATACCGCGCCTGGCGAAATTGCGGGGGGTGTTCGTCTTGATGCCGAGGTCGATCGCGGCCACCGTGAACCGTTGCGGCCCTTCGGGTTCCACCACATAGGTGGCGTCGGTGCTGACCTCGCCCGCCAGGTTCGCGCCGAGCATGCCGGGCTGACTGCGCACCCGCTCGAGCAGTTCGTCGGGGTCGGCCAGCGCCGGTCCGGAGAACAACCCGGCCCGCATCGAGCCCCGACTGCGCAAGTGGCGCACCACCGCGCGCGTGTCGATGCCTGCGATGCCGACGATGCCCTGGCGTTCGAGTTCCTCGTCGAGCGTGCCGGTGGCCCGCCAGTTCGAGGCCCGCGGCGAGGGATCGCGCACCGCGTAGCCGGCCACCCAGATCTTGTCGCCACGGCTCTCGGCGTCCTCGTGGTTCCATCCGGTGTTGCCGATCTGCGGTGCCGTCGCGACCACGATCTGACCGTGGTAACTCGGATCGGTGAGCGTCTCCTGATAGCCCGACATTCCGGTGGAGAACACCGCCTCGCCGAGCGCCTGCCCGACCGCGCCGAATGTCGTACCCGTGAAGACGCGGCCGTCCTCGAGCACCAACAGTGCCTTCTGCTCTTCGCGACGAGCGCTCATCGCCGCCTTGTCGGTTCCTCTCACACCGCCTCCTGTTCCACCCAGTGCGAGTACTCGCGGCGGTCGTTGGCGCGGAACCCCGTATCGATTTCGGTGCCCGACGGCAGTCGCCACCGGATCGCCAGAATGCCTTCGTGCGTCATCGCCTTGCCCGCAATCCCCCGCTCGGTGCGGATTTCGGTGATCGCCTCGTCGGGGATCCAGATCGGCAGGGCGCCGCTGCGCTGCAACATGATTCCTTCGGGGTAGCGGGTCAGCACGGCCTTGGCGCGGAAGCCCAGGTCGCCGACCACGATTCGGTCGTTCCAGTGGGGGGCCAGCGTGCTGCCGACGTACAGGCCCTTGGTGGCGGACACGATCGCGGGCCCGACCGTGTCGGGAAGCGCGGGCAGTGTGCCGATCAGTTCGGCCTGACGCTCGGCGCGGCGGCGCCATCCCCGGATCATCGCCTGGATCAGCACCGCGATGAGCACGGCCACGACGGCGGCCATGATCAGCGATCCGACGAGCGTGGCGGTATTCATGCCGGACACTTCCCATCGCGCGCAGTCACCTTGCCGCGCAACAACGTCAGCGTCACTGCCCCGGGCAGTTCGAGCGCCTCATAGGGGGTGTTGGCCGAGCGGCTGGCCAGCGCGGAACCCTCGACCGTCCACGTCGCGTCCGGGTCGACCACCGTCAGGTTGGCCGGCTCGCCGATCTCCAGTGGCCTTCCCTGATCGGGCAGCCCGACGATTTCGGCGGGCCGCTCGCTCATCACCCGCGCGACGTCCCGCCAGCTCAGCAGCCCCGGGCGCACCATCGTCTCGACCACCACCGACAGCGCGGTCTGCAATCCGAGCATGCCGGGGCGGGCGACGGAGAACTCGCAGCACTTCTCGTGCTCGGCGTGCGGGGCGTGATCGGTGGCCACACAGTCGATGATCCCGTCCGCCAGCGCCTGGCGCAGCGCCCGCGCGTCCGAGGCCTCACGCAGCGGCGGGTTGACCCGGTAGCGCCCGTCGTAGGTGGCCAGCCGTTCGTCGTCGAGCAGCAGGTGGTGTGGGGTCACCTCCGCTGTGATCGAGATCCCCTGTGATTTCGCCCATCGCACGATCTCGACCGTGCCCGAGGTGGACGCATGGCAGATGTGGACCCGCGCACCGGCATCGCGTGCCAGCAGCGCATCGCGCGCGACGATCGACTCCTCGGCCGCGCGCGGCCACCCGGCAAGGCCCAGCCGCGCGGCGTTGGGACCTTCGTGGGCAACGGCGCCGACCGTGAGCCGGGGCTCCTCGGCGTGCTGGGCGATCAGCACGCCGAGCCCGGTGGCGTATTCGAGCGCGCGGCGCATGATCAGCGGATCGTGCACGCAGATGCCGTCGTCGGAGAACATCCGCACCTGCGCGGCACCGCCTGCCATCATCCCCATCTCGGTGAGCTGGGCGCCCGCCAGGCCGACGGTGACCGCGCCGACGGGGTGCACGTCGACCAGGCCCACCTGCTGACCTCGCTGCCAGACATGGTCGGTCACCACGGGGCTGTCGGCGACGGGGGTGGTGTTGGCCATGGCGAACACTGCGGTGTACCCGCCCAGAGCGGCTGCGGCCGAGCCGGTTTCGATGTCCTCGGCGTACTCGCGGCCGGGCTCGCGCAGGTGGGTGTGCAGGTCGACGAAGCCAGGGAGCAGCACCTGATCGGTGGCGTCGATGACCTCGGAGGCCTTGTCGAGGCCGCCGGACTTCGCCAGGTCCGCGCCGATGTCGGCGATCTGCCCATCGTCCACCAACACGTCGACGCGGTCGCCCTCGCCGTAGAGCCGGACCCCTCGGATCAGCACGCTCATACGCTGATCGCCTCTTTCTCGGCACCCACCAACAAGTGGAACAGCACCGCCATCCGGATATGCACACCGTTGGAAACCTGCTGCAGCACAGCCGATTGCGACGAGTCCGCGACGGAGAAGGCGATCTCCATACCGCGGACCATCGGGCCCGGGTGCAGCACCACTGCGTTACCCGAAAGCAGCGCCTGGCGCTTCTCGGACAAGCCGTAGAGCACCGAGTACTCCCTGGCTGACGGGAAGAATCCGCCGTTCATGCGCTCAGCCTGCACCCTCAACATCAGCACCGCGTCGGCCAGCGGTAGTTCGGCGTCGAGGTCGTGCGAGACGGTCACCGGCCAGCCGGCGACACCGACCGGCAGCAACGTCGGCGGCGCGACCAACACCACCTCCGCGCCGAGGGTGTGCAGCAGAAGCACATTCGAGCGGGCCACCCGGCTGTGCAGGACATCGCCGACGATGACCACCCGCTTGCCCTCGATGTCGCCGAGGCGCTGGCGGATGGTCAACGCGTCGAGCAGCGCCTGGGTGGGGTGCTCGTGGGTGCCATCGCCGGCGTTGATGACCGCAGGACCGTGCCCGTCCTCGGTGGCCGTCCACTCCGCGAGTTGCTGCGGCGCTCCCGAGGCGGGGTGGCGCAGGATCAGCGCGTCGGCTCCGGCGGCACGCAGCGTCAACGCGGTGTCGCGCAGCGACTCCCCCTTGGACACCGACGATCCCGAGGCGCTGACGTTGATCACATCTGCGCTCATCCACTTACCGGCGACCTCGAAGGAGACCCGGGTGCGGGTCGAGTTCTCGTAGAACATCGTGATGATCGTGCGCCCGCGCAGGGTGGGCAGCTTCTTGACCTCGCGGCCGAGCAGGGCCTGGCTGAAACGGTCGGCGTTGTCGAGGATCGCCAGCGCGTCGTCGCGCGACAGATCCGCCGCCGAGAGCAGATGTTTCACCTGATCGGACCTCCGTACGGCGCGATAGACACACGGTCGTGGCCATCGTCTTCGGCCAACCGGACCTTGACGTTCTCGCTTCGGGACGTGGGCACGTTCTTGCCCACGTAGTCCGCGCGCAGCGGCAGCTCCCGGTGGCCGCGGTCGACGAGGACCGCCAGCTGCACCGCCTTCGGTCTGCCGATGTCACGCAGCGCGTCCAGGGCCGCGCGCACCGAGCGGCCGGTGTAGAGCACGTCGTCGACGAGGATGACGAGCGACTGATCGACACCGCCCTCGGGTATCGAGGTCTCCTCCAGAGCGCGGGGCGGCTTGAAGTCGAGGTCGTCGCGGTACAGCGTGTTGTCGAGCGCGCCGTGCGGCACGACAACGCCGGAGAACTCCTTGATTTTCTCGGCGAGCCGGGTGGCCAACGTCACGCCGCGGGTCGGGATGCCGAGCAGGACGACGCGGGGAGCCGTGGCGTCATCGGGGGAACCGTCGAGTGCGGTCTTCTCGATGATCTGATGGGCGATACGGGAAATGGTGCGGCCGACGTCCGCTGCGGACATCAGCTCCCGGTCGGTGCCCGACGAGCCTTCATGCGCGCCCAAGCGACTCTGACCTCCTTCTCCGCCTCTCTGGACGGCTCCTTAAAGGACGTCGAAACTGCGGGGAAGCTTAGCACCCGGGCGACGGTGGTCGGTTCGCGCCACGAAGGGGGCTGCCCACACCACCGTGTCAGTAGGCTTGCCGCGATGAAACTCGACGGCAACCACGCGTCCATCCGCGAGGCGATCGACGCCGGGCTCCTCGCCGGGGCGGTGACCCTCGTGTGGCACGCCGGTGAGGTCGTTCAGGTCAACGAATTGGGGCACCGCGACGTCGACGCCGGGCTGCCGATGCAGCGCGACACGATCTTCCGCATCGCCTCGATGACCAAGCCGGTGACGGTCGCGGCCGCGATGAGCCTTCTCGAGGAGGGCCGCTTCGCGCTCACCGACCCGATCGCCACGTGGGTACCCGAACTCGCCGACATGCAGGTGCTCGTCGACCCGCGGGGTGAGCTCGACAAGACCACGCCTGCCCGGCGTCTCATCACGTTCGACGACCTGATGACCCACCGCAGCGGCCTGGCCTATGCCTTCTCGGTGTTGGGTCCGTTGAGCCGCGCCTACGGCCGGATGTCGTTCCGCCAGGATCAGGACCGCTGGCTGGCCGAGCTGGCCGCCCTACCGCTGGCGCACCAGCCCGGCGACCGGCTCACCTACAGCCACGCCACCGACGTGCTCGGGATCGCGATATCGCGAATCGAGAACAAACCGTTGGCCGACATCTTGCGCGAACGGATCTTTGAGCCCTTACAGATGCCCGACACCGGGTTCTCGGTGGGCACGTCGCGACGACACCGCGCCGCGACGATGTACAAGCTCGACCAGAACAACACCCTGCAGCACGACGTGATGGGGCCCGCACCGATCACCGATCCGCCGTTCTGCACCGGCGGTGCCGGATTGTGGTCGACGGTCGATGACTACTTGCGCTTTGCGCAGATGCTGTTGGCCGGCGGGACGCTGGACGGTGTCCGGGTGCTGTCAGAGGAGTCCGTGCGGCTCATGCGCACCGACCGCCTGACCGACGAGCAGAAGCGCCAGGACTTCCTCGGCGCCCCGTTCTGGGTGGGCCGCGGGTTCGGGCTGAACCTGTCGGTGGTGACCGATCCGGCGAAATCCCGTCCGCTGTTCGGGCCCGGCGGGCTGGGCACGTTCAGCTGGCCCGGTGCGTACGGCACATGGTGGCAGGCCGACCCGTCCGCGGATCTGATCCTGATCTACCTGGTCCAGAACCTGCCCGATCTCAACGTCGACATGGCCGCGATCGCGGGCAACACCTCGCTGGCCAAGCTGCAGAGCGCTCAGCCGAAATTCGTCCGCCGGACCTACCAGGCACTCGACATCTGAGCGTTTAGTCTGGCGGCATGACCCAGCCGACAGTCCTGATCAGTGGCGCCGGGATCGCCGGGCCGTCGTTGGCGTTCTGGTTGACGCGCAACGGATATCGCGTTGTCGTCGTGGAGATCGCACCGGGCGTGCGGCCCGGCGGCCAGACGGTCGATCTGCGCGGCGCCGGCGGCGACGTCGTCGAGCGGATGGGGCTGATCGACCAGATGCGGGCCCGCGCACTCGAACAGCGCGGTGCGGCCTGGGTGCGTTCCGACGGCAGCAGACGTGCCGAGATGCCGGTGACCGCGTTCGACGGCAACGGTCTGGTGTCGAAGTTGGAGATCCTGCGCGGCGATCTGGTCGACGTGCTGTACCAGGCCACTCGCGACTCCGTCGAATACCGTTTCGGACAGCGGATCTCGGACCTTCGCGAAGTCGACGCGGGAGTCGAGGCGACGCTGGCCGACGGCACCGTGCTGCACGCCGACCTCGTCGTCGGCGCCGACGGTCCGCATTCGGCGGTGCGCCGCCTGGCCTTCGGCCCCGAGGAACAGTTCGTCAAGCCGATCGGCGGATACAACGCCTGGTTCTCCGCGCCCGACAGCGTCGGACTCGACGGCTGGTACCTGCTCTACCAGGCTCCCGGCGGCCTGAACGCCTCGATGCGGCCCTCCCACGATCCCGCAATCGCCAAGGCCGGCCTGGCTTTTCGATCCGAGCCGATTGAGTACGACCGGCACGACCCCGACCAACAGCGCCGGATCCTCGCCGAGCGGTTCGCAGGCGCCGGGTGGGAGTGCGATGCGCTGCTGGCCGCCGCCGACCAAGCCGACGACTTCTACTTCGATTCCTTCGCCCAGATCCACATGCCGTCATGGTCGACGGGACGCGTCACCCTCGTCGGAGATGCCGGATACTGCGCATCGCCGCTGTCGGGCATGGGTACGAGCCTCGCCCTTGTCGGCGCCTATCTTCTCGCGGGTGAACTGGGCCCGGCGGATTCGGTCGAGGCCGACGGTATCGCCGAGGCGCTGGCGCGGTACGAGTCGCGGATGCGCCCCTACGTCGACACCTGCCAGAAGTTGAACAACACGATCGACCGGTACGCACCGATGAAGGAGTCCGACATCGCGGTCAACGCGGCGGTGATGAAGTGGATGCAGCGCTGGCCGTTTCGACCGGTGGCCGCGCGGCTGTGGTTCACGACGGCCGATTCGATCGAGCTGCCGGACTATCCGGCCATGGTGGGCAACTGAACTCCACGCGCTACTGCATGCTGCGCGAGAGGACGCGCCCGAACTGCAGCAGCCGCTGCATCTGAGCGAGCCCGCCGTTGTCGACGGACTTGTAGTAGCGGAACGACTCGCAGTAGACGTCGGATTCGGTGGCCGACTTCTGCCGTGCGCGGGTGATCAGTTGGGTGTACATCCGCAACCTGACCTCCGACAGGCGCCGGGTGCCGTCGTCGAGCACCTCGTACTCGGTAGTCAGCACGTGATCGGTGATCGTCGACAACAGGATCGTGCGCACGGAGGCGTTGAGCACGCGACGGTCGCGGTCGGTCGACGACATCTCGTCGTCGGCGCGCCACATGATCAGCCGGTGCCCGTCGGTGAGGACGACCTCCTGCCAAAGGGATTGGTCCTCCTCGCCCCACGGCTCGTCGATGTAGCCGCGCGACATGATGAACGACTTGATGATCGGCAGGTCCACCACCGACCGCAGTTGGTCGAGCGCGAGTTCGGGATCGCGTAGATACACCCTGGCCGCTTCGTCGACGCTGGAGTACGGCGCCCAGTCCTGCGGTGCGGGCATCGCCTATCCCCCGCTCCCCTCACCCCGCACGGCCGCAGCGGCGGCACGAATCTGTGGCGTCACGAGCATCACCTGACCCAGCACTCCGTTGACGAAACCCGGTGAGTCGTCGGTGGATAACTGTTTGGCGAGTTCGACCGCCTCGTCGACGGCCACCGGTTCGGGGACGTCCTCGGCGTGCAGCAGTTCCCATACCGCAACCCGCAGGATCGCGCGATCGACGGCGGGCAGCCTCTCGAGCGTCCAGCCCTGCAGGTGGGAGGCGATCAGATCGTCGATGTGTGCGGCCTGCTCCGTCACACCACGGGCCACCGTCACCGTGTAGGGGTTGAGCGGCGATACGTCGGACTGGTTCTCGGCCAACGCATTTCGCGCATCGGCCACCTCGGCTGAGGTGAGCCCGCGGGCTTCGGCTTCGAAGAGCAGGTCGACGGCGCGCTTGCGTGCCTGATGCCTGCCCCGATCGCCCTTCCGGTCAGGCATTCACCCGACCCAGGTAGCTGCCGTCGCGCGAATCGATCTTCAGCTTGTCGCCGGTGTTGATGAACAGCGGCACCTGGATCTCGGCACCGGTCTCGACAGTCGCGGGTTTGGTGCCCGCGCTGGAGCGGTCACCCTGCAGGCCCGGCTCGGTGTGGGTCACCTCGAGTTCGACAGTCACGGGCAACTCGAGGTAGAGCGGATTGCCGTCGTGGAAGGCGATCTGCACCGGCATGCTCTCCAGCAGGAACCCAGCGGCGCGGCCGACGAGGGACTCGGGCAGCGGATGCTGCTCGTAGTCCTCGGAATCCATGAACACGAAATCCGAACCGTCGCGGTACAGGTAGGTCGCGTCGCGCCGGTCGACCGTCGCGGTCTCGACCTTCACCCCGGCGTTGTAGGTCTTGTCCACGGTCTTGCCCGAGACGACGTTCTTGAGCTTGGTGCGCACGAAGGCCGGTCCTTTGCCCGGTTTGACGTGCTGGAACTCGATGATCTGCCAGAGTTGGCCATCGATCACCAGGACGAGCCCGTTCTTGAAGTCGGCCGTCGTTGCCACGTTGGTAGTACTCCTTGTCAGAGGATGGCCAGTTCCTTGGGGAACCGGGTGAGCAAGTCTGCTGTCTGATGTCGCCGGCTACCCGGCTCCACGGTCTGATGTCGCCGGCTACCCGGCTCCGAAGCGCCGTCGCCGACGACGAGCGTGTCCTCGATGCGGACACCGCCACGGTCGGGCAGATAGACACCGGGCTCCACGGTCACCGCGGAGCCAGCAAGCAGTGTACCGACGGACGCCCCGCTGATTCCTGGCGCTTCGTGGATCTGCAGCCCCACGCCGTGGCCGAGGCCGTGGGTGAAGTTCTCGACGTAGCCGGCGTCGGCGATGACCTGCCGCGATGCAGCGTCGACGTCCTTGCACGCGACTCCGGGCGCCAGCGCCTCCCGGCCCGCCTTCTGAGCGGCCGAGACCAACGCGTAGATCTCGTATTGCCAGTCTGCGATCGGCGCGAGCACGAAGGTCCTGGTCATGTCCGAGTGGTAGCCGCTCACCAAGGCACCGAAATCGATCTTGACGAAATCGCCGGCCGCCAGCACGGCATCGGTGGGCCGGTGATGCGGAATCGCCGAGTTCGGTCCGGCCGCCACGATCGTCTCGAACGACGGTCCGTCGGCGCCGTGCTCGAGCATCAGCCATTCCAGTTCGCGGGCGACCTCCTTCTCGCTGCGCCCGGCCCGCAGCCCACCCCGGTCGACCAGATCCCGCAGTGCCGCGTCGGCGGCCTCGCACGCCAGCCGCAGCAACGCGACCTCGCCGGCGTCCTTGACTTCGCGCAGCGCTTCGACGGTCCCGGCCGCGCGCACCAGTTCGGTCCGCTCGCCGGCGGCCTTCTCGAGAACTGAAAAGGCATCGACGGTCACTACATGACTCTCGAAGCCGAGCCGGCGCACGCCGTCGGCGGCGGCACGACCCGCCAGATGCGGTCCGCACGCCCGCTCGATGACGATCTCGGCGTCGGGCGCCTGCTGCCCTGCCTGCGTGCGATAGCGCCCGTCGGTTGCCAACACCGGCGTTTCGTCGTCCGTCTTGATCAGCAGCGCGGCGTTGGAGCCGGTGAACCCGCTCAGATAGCGCACGTTGACCAGGTCCGATACCAACATGGCATCGATTTCGGATTTGGCCAGCCGCTCGCGCAGCCGGTCCCGGCGCTGTGAAATAGTCACGGTCGATGACGCTACTCGCTAAGGTGAGGCCCCATGAGTAAGTGGTTGCTGCGCGGACTGGTGTTCGCGACCCTGATGGTGATCGTGCGATTGCTGCAGGGCGCGCTGATCAACGCGTGGGAAACCAAGGCCGGATTGATCAGCGTCGTCCTGGTCGTTCTGTTCGCCGTCGCGGTGTTCATCTGGGGGTTCGTCGACGGCCGCGCCGACGCCCGCGCCAACCCGGACCCGGACCGCCGCGGAGACCTGGCAATGATCTGGCTGCTGGCCGGCCTGTTCGCCGGGATCGTCAGCGGCGCGGTGGCTTGGTTCATCTCGCTGTTCTACAAGGGGCTCTACGTCGAGGCGCTCGTCAACGAGCTCACCACCTTCGCGGCGTTCACCGCGCTGCTGGTGTTCCTGATGGCGCTCGCCGGGGTGGCCCTCGGCCGCTGGCTCGTCGACCGCAAGGCCGACCAGACCCCGCACCTGCACCGCGCCGGTGAGGACGACCGCGCGGACACCGACGTGTTCGCTGCCGTCAGCCAACCGGGTACCGACGAGACCACCCAGAGCGCGCCCCGCGACGACCGGGTCTAGCTGTAGGCCCAGCGCTCCGTGAACCCGGACGAGTTCTGCACGTCCGACCAATGGAGCGTGCTGTCGTCCGCGTCCTCGAACTCCCAACTGGCCGGGGTCCTCGGCGGCTTCCTGATCACCGCGATCGCCCTGCTGTTCGATAAGAACAGCCGCGAAGGCGTGCACACCCTTGCGCTCTTCTCCTCGGCCGTCCTAGTCCTGATGCTCGACAGCTTCCTGTTCAGCTTGATCACCGGAACACAGGTGCCCGACGGAGCGCGCCGGGCCACCTGCGCGATCGCCTGGACTCAGGGTGCGGTGTCGACCGGGATGCTGGCCGCGGGAGCGGCAGCGTTGTTCGGCGGGCTCGGCTGGATGCTGGCCAGCCACGCCGTCAACAAGGTGAGCGACCAGGACCCCGCCGACGTGCGCGCTTACTGCTTCCTTGCCGAGCTCGGCGGTTGGCTGACTTTCGCGGCCGCGATGACGGCGACGCTGATCGTGTCCGAGACCTCGATCGACTACCTGCGCTTCATGTGGGGGCACCGGCCCGCGGTGTGGGTCGAGGGCACCATCGTTGTCGCGGCCGCGGCATTCGTCATCGCCGACTTCGTGCTGGTGTACCTGCGCACCCGGACGTTGCGGAAGTCGTTGGCTGACACCGCCGAACCGACGCTCCTCGAGCTTCGGTCGATCAAGTTCGCCACCATCGGCACCGTGGTGCTCGCGATCATCGGGTCCTGGCTCGCGGTCAGCCTGGCCCGCATCCCCGAGGCCTGGCTCACGGCGCCGAACCCCATGATCGTCATCTGCGTGCTGGTGCTCACGCTGGTGCTGCCGACGGTGATCTCGACGGCGATCTGCTACTCGGTGGCCAGCACCGACGGACAGCGGATCGGCCGAGGCCCGGCGAACCGCCAAGCTCGTCGTTTATCCCGGTAAGGGGGTCCCGGCGCGATACTCTTGACCCGTTCTGGGGCAGGAGGAGCCGGTGGGCCCTGGCGAGAGCGGTCTGTCGATCGACGAGTTGCTCTATCGGGCCGTGCGCGCCATCAACCGCGGTGACCGCGCGACGGCCTCCGCCCTGGCCGGGCAGGTGCTGTCGGTCGATCGGGGTAACCCTGATGCCGAAGACCTTCTCGCAGCGTCGACGAGCCCCGGTGAAATACGTCGACTGACCTTGATGTTCGTCGACCTGGTCGACTCGACGGTGTTGTCTACCCGCGTCGAGCCGGAGACGTACCGCGCCTTGGTGGGTCGCTACCGCGAGGAAGTGGTCCGGTTAGTCAACCACTACGAGGGCCACATCAGCTCGACCAAGGGCGACGGCCTGTTGGTGATGTTCGGTCATCCCAAGGCGCATGAGGACGACGCATTGCGTGCGGTCACCGCGGGACTGGACATCACGCGGGCGGTCAGCCGGCTCGGCGAGCGGGCACAGCGCAGGTTCGGCCTGGCGCTGAACGTGCGCGTCGGCGTCCATCGGGGGGTGATCTACCTCGATCCCGCCGAGGACGACGTGTACGGGTTCGCCGCCAACTTGGTGCAACGAATTCAGTCGTTGGCCGAGCCGGGATCGGTGGCGGTATCGGATGCGGTTGCCGCCCTGGTCCATAACGCATTCGAACTCGCCGCATGTTCACCGGCCCGCGTGAAAGGCGTGGAGGAACCGGTCTCCTTTCACCGAGTGCTCGCAGAACGGTCACAAGCGCCCTCATTGCGACCGGTGCCGCTGGTCGGCCGCGAGCAAGAACGTGCGTGGCTGCAGCAGGCGTGGCAGGAGACTCGACAAGGGCGGTCGACCCGGTCTGGTGTGGCGTTCCACGGTGAGCCAGGCATCGGTAAGACCAGGCTGGCGCAAGCCGCTGCCGAGCTCGTCGAGGACACGGGAGGAGCCGTCGTCGAGCTCTCCGGTTCGCCTCTGCATACCGACACCGGCCTTTATCCCGTGCGCAGGCTGTTGGAACGTCGTTGCGGAATCACGAGATTCACCGACGGCGCGGAGCGGCTCCGCCTGCTCGAGGCAGAACTGGAAGCTCGCGCACTGGATCCAGCATCGACTGTGCCGCTGCTGGCGCCGATCCTGGGTGTGGGGTCCGAACACGGCTACCACCCGGCCGCAGCGGAAGGCCGCACACTGTACGAGTCGATCGGCGCGGCGGCGCACCGCTACGTGTCGGCGTGCCTGGGCGGGCGCGCCGGTCTCGTCATCGCCGAGGACGTGCACTGGTTCGACCCATCGACGATTGAATTGCTCAACTCGATACTCAGCTCAGCGGAGGGGCAGCTGATGGTCGTGCTGACGGGACGCGATGGATCATGGCTAGAAATCGATTGGCCGATAACCTATTTCGAGCTCAGGGCGTTCTCCGAAGAAGAGTCCGACACGCTGATCGACACCCTGAATCCCACCGTGAGCGACGCGCAACGGGCCGCGGTGCGCCGCCGCTGCGATGGGATACCGTTTTACATCGAACATGTCGTAGCGGGGCTGAACGGGTCGGGGCGAGACGAGCAGGTGCCCGACGCGCTCTATGAACCGCTGTTGGCCCGCCTGCACACTCGTAGGGACGTGGTGCCCGTGGTCGAGGCGGCGGCCGTTATCGGGCGCAGCGGTGATCTCGCACTACTACGTTCGGTAAGTACGAGCGAAGCCGAAATCGATCCCGTCGTGGACCAACTGGTGCAGGCTCGAGTTTTCGAGCCGACCCGCGACGACCGTTGGCAGTTCCGCCACGAATTGTTGCGCGAGCTTGCCCTCGAACTTGCACCACCCAGCTTGCAACGGGAACTGCATGCGCGCGTCGCGCACGCCCTGGTGCACGGCGCGGACGGAGCCGAACCTGACTGGCGTGTGGTGGCACGCCATTACGACATAGCGGAGCGGTTCGACGACGCGGTCGCCGCCTATCGAAAAGCCTGCGTCGACGCCCGACGTCGCGGCGCCGCGATGGAGGCATACGGATACCTGACCAACGCGCTCGATCGGCTTGCCCGCTGCGAACCGGGGCCCCGGCGCGACGGGACGGAGATCGCGATCCGGCTGGAACGGGGGTTCCTGATCGGGGCTGCACACGGCAGCATGAGCGGCGAGGGCCCCGCGGATTTCGAGCAGTGTCTGCAGATGACCGCCTCCGGCGGCTACGACGACGAACTCTACGCGACACTGACCGCCCTGCTGAGCTACTACGTTCCTCGCGCCGATCTGCGGCGGGCACACGCGCTGCTGGACTCGATGGGCGGCCGGATCACCCGGGATCGACCCTGGAGTCACGCGGCGATCCAGTCGTCATTGGGTTCTGTCACTTGGCTGGAGGGTGACTTCATGACCGCGCGCGGGCACCTGCAGCAGGCACTCGACAGTCTCACCGCCGTCCAGCCCCGCGATCCGGACACCGCGTGGTGGGGCAACACCGATCCGATCTCCGGAGCGCTCACGTATCTGGCGATGACGGACGTGCTCGACGGCGAACTCGATCGGGCCAGGGCGAAGCTGGCCGAGTCGGTACGCCATTGCGAGAGCCTGGGATTCCCGCTGAACGCATTCAATCGTGCGCACACGTATTTCACGCAGGTGTGGGTTGCAATGGAGGCCGGCCAACTGGGGGACGCCGCCGTCCTCGCCGTCGAGATGCGCCGCTTCACAGAAGAATCCGGCCTCGATTTGTGGCGCATGGTCGCCGCGGCGCAGCACAACACCGTCAAAGGGTTGGCCGCGCTCGGAGCCGGCGCCGACCCCGAGACGCTGACAGTGCGGGCGCAGAAAATCGCGCGGTTCGTCGACGGTTCGCGAATGATGCAGCTCAACGTCTACCTCACCTACCACGACGGAGTCATCGGCCGCCTGTTGTGCGCTGCCGGAAGACACGACCAGGCGCGCGAGCGGTTGGACATGTCGCTTCACCACGCAAAGGACACCGGTATGCGCTTCAATGACGCCGAGTTGATCAGGGTGCGCGCGCACACCCTGACCGACCTGCAAGCCCGCCGGGACACCCTGGCCGCCGCACTCGACCTCGCCCACAGTCAGGCCGCGCCCTTGTTCGAAATGCGCTGCCTGCTCGACACCTTCGATATCGACGGCCAAGCCGTCCGGCCGGAATTGGCTGACGCCGTGTGCCGCTTTGCCGGCGATGCACGGTGGCCTGAAGTCGCGCGTGCTGAACAGATACTCGCATGACGTCCGTCGCGGTGCTGGGCGGTGGGGTCGCAGGTCTCACCGCAGCACACGAGCTCGCCGAGCGCGGCTTCGAGGTCACCGTCTACGAGGGCCGACCCGACGCGTTCGGCGGAAAAGCACGCTCGATCCCGGTGTGGGGATCGGGTACCGGTGGCCGGCTCGACCTGCCCGGCGAGCACGGATTCCGGTTCTTTCCCGGCTTCTACAAGCACATTCCCGACACGATGGCACGCATCCCATACGGATCGAAGACCGTCGTCGACCATCTCGTGCCGACGACGCGGATACTCTTGGCCCAGGCAGACGGGCGCCCCGAGCTCGTCGGCATCGCTGAGCAGCCGTCGTCTTTCGACGACTTCGCCGCCACGGCCGCATTCATCCGCAAAGCCGGCAGCAGCCTCGGCATCAGTCCGCCTGAACTCGGCATGTTCCTCGAACGCCTGCTGACACTGATGAGTTCATGTGACGAACGCCGGTACGACCAGTGGGAGAAGACGAGCTGGTGGAAATTCGTCGGCGCCGAGCAGCGGTCCCCGGCCTTCCAGAAATTCCTCGCCGACGGAATGACGCGCACGCTCGTTGCGGCACGTGCACGCGAGTTATCCGCGCGCACAGGAGGTTTGATCCTGTGTCAGCTGCTGTTCGACATCGTGCGTGCTGACGGCCGCATGTCTCGCGTGCTCGACGGCCCGACGAGTGAGGTCTGGATCGACCCCTGGACGGCGCATCTGCGCGATCTCGGCGCCGATCTGCGAATCGACTCCAAGGTCACCGCGATCAAGTGCGATGGAGTCCGGGTTACCGGCGTGACCGTCGAATCCACAGCCGGTGCGGAGCCCGTCGTTGCCGACTATTACGTCTCCGCCATCCCCAAAGAACAGCTCGAAAAGCTGGTGTCCCCAGAACTGCGCGCGGCCGACCCGATTCTCGGCAGGCTGCCGCAACTGGTCACCCGCTGGATGAACGGCATCATGTTCTACCTGGACCGTGACGTACCGCTGGAACCGGGCCACGCCATATTCATCGACTCCGAATGGTCGTTGACCGCGATCTCCCAGAAGCAGTTCTGGCCCGACATCGACCTCGAGCGGCGCGGGGACGGCCGTGTGGAGGGCATCCTCTCGGTCGACATCTCCGAATGGCAGCGCCCGGGAAGGGTTTACGGGAAGGTGGCAACCGAGTGCACGCCGGAGGAGATACGTGCTGAGGTGTGGGCCCAAATGGTCGCACACATCGATGACGGATCCCTCGACGAGCAGAATGTGCTCACCTGGTTCCTCGATCCGGCCATCGTCTTCCCGAACCCGACGCCGGCGACCAACCTGGAGCCGCTGTTGATCAACACGGCCGGCTCGTGGGCCAACCGTCCCGAGGCCGCCACCCGGATTCCCAACTTCTTTCTCGCCTCCGACTTCGTTCGTACCTTCACGGATCTGGCCACCATGGAAGGCGCGAACGAGGCCGCGCGGCGTGCGGTCAACGGGATTCTCGACGCCATCGGTTCGGCGGCGCCGCGGTGCACGGTCTGGCCGTTGCAGGAGCCGCGAATATTCGGAGCGGCACGCGCGGCGGACCGGGTGTTGTGGAAGCTGGGCCGACCACCCGTGAACGTCAACACAGAAGGGGGCCTTGCGTCGGCGGGACCGCTCAGCCGCGGACTGGCCGGGCTGCTGCGCCTTTTCGGATAAGGGACCTGGTCCGGTATCGACGGTCCAAGTAGCGCTCGTCCAGCGGGTCGGGTTCGATCGCCGCTTTGTCCAGCGCCTCCAGGTGGGCGGCGATATCTCGGTTCTCGCGCGTGGCGATGGCCGCGATGATGCGGGGTATGAGTTGGAAATACCTGGGCGGATCGAGGTACCAGGCGCTGAGCGCTGCGGCCCAGGCCATCTGGTTCACTTCCTTTTCGCGCGCCTTGTCGGGATTCATTGACAGGTAGATCGCGAACAACCAGCCCGATCTCCGGAACTTGATCAATATCCTGCTGACGAACCCTATCTCGTTCGGTATGGCTCGGCGGATCCATCGCACCGCGGGTGAAAGCCCTTCGGTGACGCGAAGCATGCCACGAATCTGCGTGGACACCAGCGCGTTGATGAGCTGGAAATCGTGCTCGAACGCTTCCATCGAGTTCGGCACCATCTCCGCGGTGGCCAGGCCTAAATCGAAGTTGATGTGGGCGTTCAGTCCGGCCACCATGTGCTGCAGCATCGTCGACTGTCCGAACTCCTGACGGAGGAATGTCACCTCCCAGGGAAGGGTCAACCCGTCGTAATCGTCAGGGCAGAAGTAGGCGTTCAACGCATCGAAGTAGCGCTTCGCGAACACGGCATCGAACTGCTCCATCAGCGGGCGGTCGTAGAACAGGCCCTCGTCGAGGGCGGCGCGAATGGCGACGGTCGACCGCTTGTACAACACCGCGAAGTAGCCGATGGTGCTCTTCTGCCGGACCGCCCAACCGATGATCTGATCGAGATTGCGCACCACATCATCGATGTCCGTGGCCGGTTGCAGGGGCTCCCACGGGACACCCCGAGAAGGGGTTTCCCGGCCGAGCACCGCCGATGGGCCCGGCACCGGTTCATCCTGTAGAGACATTGCCGATGCACCACCTTCGCTAGGAGCCGAACCGCCCGCGGAACGGCAGGCACGACATCACGATGGCACCATTCGATCCTGGTGATGTGAGTAATCGACTACCTGTCTTCCAGGGACGCGAGATAGCGCAGCGCCAACGCGTAACCCTGCACGCCGAGTCCGACGATCACGCCGGTGGCCACCGCGCTCAGGTAAGAGTGGTGCCGGAACTCCTCACGGGCGTGCACGTTCGAGATGTGCACCTCTATCAGCGGCGCACGCAATTCGGTGCAGGCGTCCCGCAGAGCGACCGACGTGTGGGTCAGCGCGCCAGCGTTGATGATCACCGGATCTCCCGCGTCGGCGGCAGCATGGATCCAGCCCAACAAGTCCGCTTCACTATCGCTCTGGCGCACAACGGCTTTGAGGCCAAGCACCTCGGCCTCGCGTTCGATGAGCTCCATCAGCTCGTCGTGGGTGGTGCTGCCGTACACGTCCGGCTCGCGCCGGCCAAGCCGACCGAGGTTGGGACCGTTGAGCACCAGCACGGTCTGGGTCATGACGTCACCGCCCTATTTCTGCGTAGGCTGCCGCCAGGAGTGACGGGTCGGGCCCCTCCAGGCGTCCGGGCTTGCCGAGACCGTCGAGTACGACGAACCGCAGCACACCCGCGCGGGTCTTCTTGTCACCGGCCATATTTTCCAGCAAGTCGCCGAAGGCGTCGGGGTCATAGCTGACAGGGAGCCCGAGCGAGGTCAGCACGGAACGGTGCCGATCGGCGGTTTCGTCGTCGAGGCGGCCCGCGAGCCGGCCGAGTTCGGCGGCGAACACCAGTCCCACCGAGACGGCGGCGCCGTGTCGCCACTGGTAGCGCTCGCGGCGTTCGATGGCGTGGGCCAGGGTGTGGCCGTAGTTCAGGATCTCGCGCAGTTGTGACTCTTTCTCGTCGGCGGCCACCACCTCGGCCTTGACCGCGATCGCGCGGCGGATCAGTTCGGGCAGCACGGCGCCCGTCGGGTCGAGCGCCGCGTCGGGATCGGCCTCGATCAGGTCGAGGATCGTCGGATCGGCGATGAAGCCGGCCTTGACGATCTCGGCCATACCCGCCACGAGTTCGTTGCGCGGCAACGTCTGCAGGGTCGCGAGGTCGACGAGCACGGCCGTCGGCTGGTGGAACGCGCCGACCAGGTTCTTGCCCGCGTCGGTGTTGATGCCGGTCTTACCGCCGACCGCGGCGTCGACCATGCCGAGCAGCGTGGTCGGCACGTGCACGATGTCGATTCCGCGCAGCCAGGTGGCGGCGGCGAACCCGGCGACATCGGTGGCCGCTCCCCCGCCCAGGCTGACGATCGCGTCCTTGCGGCCGACCCCGATGCGCCCCAACACTTCCCAGATGAACCCGACGACGGGCAGGTCCTTGCCCTTCTCGGCGTCCGGAATCTCGATGCGGTGTGCGTCGATTCCCTTGTCTGCCAGGGCGCTTCGGATGACCTCGGCGGTTTGCGCCAGCGTCGGCTGGTGCAGGATCGCAACCTTGTGCCTGCCCTCGAGCACGCGCACGAGGTCGCCGAGCAGTCCGGTGCCGACGATCACCGGGTAGGGAACCTCAACGAGGACGTCTATGGTCACGGGCTCAGTCACGGTTGGCCTTCGGATTGCGGGCGGCGACCGCCGCCGGGGACGGCGGGGCCTCGGTACTGGGTTCGGCGGTCAGCTGCGACGGGCCCCTGCGCCACGGCGAGCGGCGTTTGCGTCGCGAGGAGTGGGTGGTCTCGGGGTTCTGGAGGCGGGCCACGATGTAGCGCACCACGGCGCCGGGGTTGCGCCGGTTGGTGTTGACCCGAAGCGTCGCCACCTCGCGATACAGCGGAACCCGTTCGGACATCAGCGTTTTGAACTTCTCGCTGCGGTCACCGCCTTCGAGCAGTGGACGCACGGTGCTTCCGCCGGTCCGGCGAACCCCCTCTGCGGCGCTGATCTCCAGATAGATGACCGTATGACCGGCCAGAGCCTCGCGCACGCCGGGTGTGGTCACCGCGCCGCCGCCCAGCGACAGCACACCATCGTGGGTCTGCAGTGCCGAGCGAATGACCTCTTCCTCGATCCGGCGGAACTCCTGCTCGCCGTCGGTCGCGAAGATGTCGGCGATCGTGCGGCCCGTGGTCTCCTCGATCGCGGCGTCGGTGTCGAGCATTGAAAGGTCGAGCGCCTTGGCCAGCCGCCGCCCGATGGTGGACTTACCCGAGCCGGGCAATCCGACCAGCACTGCTCGGGGCGCCATCAGCCCGAAGCCTGGACCCGTTGCGGAGAGGGCTCACGTTCGGCCACCCAGCGCAGGTAGTTGTCGATGTTGGCGCGCGTCTCGGTCAACGAGTCACCGCCGAACTTCTGCAGCGCCGCGCGCGCCAGGACCAGCGCCACCATGGTCTCGACGACCACGCCCGCGGCGGGCACCGCGCACACGTCGGAGCGCTGGTGGATCGCGACGGCCTCTTCACCGGTGGCCATGTCGACGGTGGCCAGGGCGCGCGGCACCGTGGAGATCGGCTTCATCGCGGCGCGCACCCGCAGCGGCTGGCCGTTGGTCATGCCGCCTTCCAGCCCGCCCGCGCGGTTGGTCGAGCGCATGACACCGTCCGGACCGGGATACATCTCGTCGTGGGCGGCGCTGCCGCGGCGGCGCGCGGTCGTGAAGCCGTCGCCGATTTCGACGCCCTTGATCGCCTGGATGCCCATCACGGCGGCGGCGAGTTGGCTGTCCAGCCGGTTGTCGCCGCTGGTGAATGAGCCCAGCCCGACCGGAAGGCCGTTGGCCACCACCTCGACGACGCCGCCCAGCGTGTCGCCGTCCTTCTTGGCCGCCTCGATCTCGTCGATCATCGACTTCTCGGCGTCCTTGTCGTACGCGCGCACCGGGCTGGCGTCGATCGCCGCGAGGTCGGCGGCTTGGGGCGGCGGGCCGTCGTAGGGGTCCGACGCCCCGATCGAGATGACATGGGACACCACCTCGACGCCGAGGGCCTCCTTGAGGAATGCGCGGGCGATGGTGCCCGCAGCGACGCGGGCCGCGGTCTCGCGCGCGCTGGCACGCTCCAGCACCGGGCGGGCGTCGTCGAAGCCGTACTTGAGCATGCCCGCGTAGTCGGCGTGCCCGGGCCGGGGCCGCGTCAACGGCGCGTTGCGTGCGCTCTCGGCCAGCTCGGCGGGGTCGACCGGATCCGGGGCCATCACCGTCTCCCACTTCGGCCACTCGGTGTTGCCGATCTCGACCGCGATCGGGCCGCCAAGCGTGACGCCGTGTCGAACCCCCGCCAGCATCGTGACCTGGTCCTGCTCGAACTTCATCCGGGCGCCGCGGCCGTACCCGAGACGTCGACGCGCCAGTTGTCCAGCGATGTCGTCGGAGGTGACGTGCACGCCCGCGACCATGCCTTCGACCACGGCCACCAGGGCGCGGCCGTGTGATTCACCAGCAGTGGTCCATCGCAACACGCGTCCCATCTTCCCACGTCGGCCGTCTGACCCCGAATCAGGCGATGACCAGGCCGTCGAGGACGCGGGCGAGTTCGGCCGCGACCTGACGGTGCGCGGCCTTCTGATCGGTCGAGCGCGCGACGATCATGGCCGCCTCGCAGATGGCTCCGAACAGGAAGTGCGCCAGCGGCCCGGGCGTGCGCTTGGCGATCCGCCCCGCGTCGACCGCACGAGCGATGGCCGCCTCCATCATGTCGAGCAGCGGGGTCTCCAGGCGCCGCATCTGCTCCCAGCCCAGCGCGGTGAACGCGTCGAGCAGCACGATCCGTTGCACCCCCGGGTCGAGGCATTCGTCGAGGAACGCCCGGCAGCCTGCCCCGAACGCGTCCCACGGATCCTTCTTCCGTGCGTACGCACGCTGATAGGTCTCGGCCAGTGGCACCGCCATCCGCTCGACCTCGCGCGTGAAGACCGCCTCGAACAGCCCGCGCTTGCCGTCGAAGTGGTGGTAGACGGCACCCTTGGTCACCCGCGCCCGGGCCGCGACGGCGTCGAGCGAGGTGGTCTCGTATCCGTTCTCGGCGAACAACGCGCGCGCCGCGTCGATGAGCGCGGCGGTGGTCGCCTCGGTGCGTTCGGCCTGGGTGAGTCGCGTTGCGGGCATACCTCGAGTATGCAAGTGTCGTGCGGTCGTGGGTGCGAGCTTCCATGACCTCCGAGGTAATCGACTCGGCGAACCCCGTCCGCGAGAATCAGTGCGATGACGCCCGAGAAGCCGCCGATCCTGTTCCTACACTCGATTTTCGGAACTCCCGAGCTGTACAAGCCGTGGCTGGAGTTCTTCCGCGCCACGGGGTACGAGTGTCGTGCCGCGACAATGCCCGGCCGCAACCCGACGGATCGGGAGGTGTTGTCGGCGAGCGGGGTGGCGGAGTTCTTCGAGGCGGCACTGGCAGCGTACGACAGCCTGGACGCCCCGGCGGTGGTGGTCGGCCACAGTATCGGCGGGCTATTGGGCCAGAAACTGGCCGCAGTGCGCGACGTGCGCGCGCTGGTGCTACTGGCGTCGATTCCGGCCGGGGTTTTGTGGCCGCAGCTGCGGTCTTTGCCGCACCTGGTGCCGATCCTGCCGGCGGTGCTGGCAGGCCGGCCGGTGCTGCCGAATGCGCGCACGATGCGGGCGGTCCCGTTGAGCACGCTGCCGACGGCCGAGCAGGATGAGCTGGTACCGAAGCTGGTGCCCGACTCGGGCAAGGCGTTTCGCGCGTTGACGTTGGGCACGCCGTCGGTGCGGGCGAACAGGCGTTCGGTGAGGTGTCCCGTGCTCGTGGTCAGCGGCGGTTCGGATCGCAATGTCGCGCCGTGGATTTCGCGACGGATCGCAAAGCGGTACGGCGCCG
Organism: Mycobacterium neumannii; assembly: GCF_002245615.1. Classification (NCBI taxonomy): domain Bacteria; kingdom Bacillati; phylum Actinomycetota; class Actinomycetes; order Mycobacteriales; family Mycobacteriaceae; genus Mycobacterium; species Mycobacterium neumannii. The sequence continues at coordinate 38,230 of NZ_NKCO01000001.1, forward strand.
AGCATCAAATGCATCCGGACATGCCGCACTGGATCGTCGCGGAGTCGGGTCTGCAGCAGGTAGCGCCGCCGGTGCTTCAGTGGCTGGAGCGAGTGCTCGCGAGCGGCCACGAATGCGAGCTCGCCGCCGAGTAATCGTGCTCGCTCCGCGGGCCTTGCCGGGCCAGTCCCGGGCATGTCAGAGCGGAGCTGTATCCATCTCGTCTGAATCAGTTGCAGCTCAGCAATTCCACTGTGGCTCGAACAACCCACCCTCTTCGGGAGTGTGCGGTTTGTCGTTGGCGGCCAGCCAGTCTTGGCGGTGGCGTTCTTTCAGCTTCGAATTCAGCGCGTTCGCGGCGTTCTGCCTCTTCAGTTCAGAGCACTTGATAAATGCGGTAGTCGACGTGGTCGGGCGAGAGGATGTTGTAGCCCACCGCGACGATTCCGCCGAGCCATGCATACCGTTCGTCGGCGGTGGCGAATCTCGGCGTGGTCCGCACGTAGGTCTCGTCGAAACCGAGTACCTCCCCGCGCGCCAGCCGGTCGAGGCCGTCGGCGGGAACGTTGACGATGCCCGCGCTCTCGAAGTGGATGAGCACGCCGTCGTGCGTGCGCAAGGTCGCGCGGACGTCGACCCTGCCGCATCCGTCGTCACCGACGAGCAGCCAGTCACCACCCCCGGGTAGTACCTCGCCGCGCAGCCGCGGCCCGTTCACGCCCCCGCCTTTGGTGACGAACGTCAGCCGCATGCCGGTTGCGGTCGGAACCGGTTGTGCCGGAAGCAGATCAACGCTGACGTCGAAGAGGTGCTCCACGGGCAGCGCGTCGATGAGTGGCAGTTGGTCGATCGCTGCTGCCGCAGTCACGAACGGCCTCCGCTCATCGACGCGACCATCTGCGCGGAGTCGATGAACGAGTCCTTGCGGGCGACCAGTCCGTCGGGTGAGACGACGACAACGTCGAGGCAGTCGAATCGCACGTCACCGGAGATCAACACCCAGTCGAGCACCCAGTGGGCACTGCCGTAGAGGACGCGGTTGACCTCGAAGGCGAAGTCGGGGAATTGCCGGAAGACACCGGCGAACGCCTCCCGCGCGGCGTCGCGGCCGACCGCGGGCTCGATGTCCACATGGGTCCAGAAACGGGTGTCCGCGGTGTGCAGGTCGGCGATCGCGTCGGGGTCGCGATCGGCCCATGCGGCGAAATACCGCTCCGAGATGGCTTTCAGGTCAAGGTCGACATTCTGCATACTCACAGTATGTATTAACATACTCTGAGTATGCAACTGCAGTTGTTCTGAATCCAACACAGTCGTTACGCGGGCGAAACACCGCGACCGCACAGTTCTTCCATGGATTCAAGATCGGCATTGACGGTGAGCATCGGTGTGCTCGGCGGACTCGCGGTGGCCTTGACCGCGGAAGTGATCACGGTCCCGATCTGGGTGGTCTTCCTGACGTGGGCCTCCTTCTTCTTCGTCGGTGGCGGAATCGGCGGATGGGTGCGGTCGCTGGCGAGCAATCTGGCCGGCGTCCTGATCGCGGCGGCGAGCCTGTATGCGGGCCACCTGCTGGGCGGCAGCCTGTTGGCGGTCGCGGTGGCCGTCGGGATCGGCAGCGCGGTGATGGTGCAGGCGTCCTGGCTACCGCTGCTCTCGACGACGCCCGCGGTGGTGGTGGGTTTCGCGAGCACGGTGTCCACGGTGGCCGGGACGGGCAACGCGATCACCGTGACGTCGATATCGCATCCGGGCCTGGTCGCCGCGATGGCGTGTGTGCTCGGGGCCTCGTTCGGTTTGTTGAGCGAGTACGTCGCGAAGGTGTTGACCCGCGAGCCCGAAACGCACCACGCGAGTCCGGAAATTGCACCGACGACGGAAGGCAGCCCCGCGTAATGAAGCTGCAGCACTACCTCGGCGGCCTGGAGGGGCTGCCGGCACCGCTCAACCTCGAGAAGCGAGTCTTCGTCGAAGAGTGGGAGAAGCGGATCTTTGGTATCCACGTCGCGATGATGGGGTTGTCGAACCACCTCGGTTCGTCGCTTCCGCGGTATCCGATCGACGAGGTGCCGACCGCGTTCAAGGACGAGTGGACGTGGGCCGACCTGCGCACCGGCGCCGAAGCGATGAACCCGTTCGACTACTTCAAGTTCCGCTACTACGAGAAGTGGCTGGGCGGCATCACGCAGTTCTTCATCGATAAGGGCTACGTGACCGAAGACGAATTGGCCGCGCGTAAAGAGGAATTGGCCGCCGAAGCCGCGCCTGCCGTCGGCGATCCGGTACCGGCGATCGACGACCAGGTCGTCGACTACCTACGTCGGGGCGACAGTCCCCGCCGCGACGTCGCTCACCCGAAGTTCGCCGTCGGCGACTCCGTGCGCATCACCAACTTCCCCGCTGCCGCCCACACCCGCCTGCCCGGCTATCTGCGTGGCCGCGTGGGCACCGTGGAGCGGATCTTCGAGGGCGACTACGCGTACTTCACCCACACCGGCGACGGCATCGGTGACCCGATGCCGATCTACATCGTCGCGTTCGACCCGCAGGATCTGTTCGGTGAGCGCGCCGAGAACGGTCCGCTGACCATCTACGCCGAGCTGTTCGAGGCCTACCTGGAAGGAGCGTGATGAGCGACCAGTTCTACTACCCGGAGGATCGCGAGCTGTCCAGCGCCGCCAAAGTCGCTGCGCTGGAATCTCTTCTGATCGAGAAGGGCGTGATCACAAACCAAACCGTGGACAAGGTGTTGTCGTACTTCGAATCAGAGATGACACCGCTGAACGGACGCAAGATCGTCGTGAAGGCATGGACCGACCCGGATTTCGCGGCTCGCGTCGTGGTCGACACCCCTGCGGCCATCGCCGAACTCGAGCTGCCCGAGGGTATGGCCGGCGCCGAGGGTGAGCATCTGCAGGCCGTCGCCAACTCCCCCGGTGTGCACAATCTGGTCATCTGCACGCTGTGTTCGTGCTTCCCCTGGCCCGTGCTGGGTCTGCCGCCGTACTGGTACAAGGACCCGGTGTTCCGTGCTCGCGCAGCGCGCGAACCACGCAAGGTGCTCGCCGAGATCGGTGTCGAACTGCCCGAGGACACCGAGATCAAGGTCTGGGACAGCAGCGGACACTCACGGTGGTTCGTCATTCCCGAACGCCCGTCCGGCACAGAACAATTCACTGACGAGGAGCTGATGGAACTGGTCACCACCGAATCGATGATGGGCGTGGCCCTGGCGGGGCCGGTCTCATGAACCTGCACGAGACCTGCACCACCGACCAGGCGGCCCCGCAGTTCGACCACGACTGGCAGCGGCGGGCGTTCGGTCTGGCACTGGCCCTGTCGGAATTCCGCCACTTCGATTGGAGTGACTTCCAGCAGAGCTTGATCGAGACGATCGGGCGGTGGGAGGAGACCCCGGAAACCGACCGCGGCCACTGGCAGTATTACGACCACTGGGTCAGCGCCCTGGAGAAGGTGATTCACGACCACCATCTGCTGACCGCGCCCGCCCGGATGACCGGAGACAGCCATGACTGAGGCGACCGCCACCCGCATCGACGTCAGCGGACTGGCCGCCACCGCGTGGTTGTCCGGTACGGCGTTCCTGGCATTGATGGTGCTGTACCTCGTCGGGCTCGACCAGGGCGCGACGTCGGTCTTCGGCTCCGACACCCACATCCACGAGTTCGTGCACGACGCCCGCCATCTGCTCGGGTTCCCCTGCCACTAGGACACCGCGAGCCCTGTCGCCGTCGCCGCGGCCAGACACATCGACAGGCCGTGTGGGACAGTGCTTTCCCTGCGGCATATCACGGCGACAACGGCCCACGTCGCCGTCACCAGCGGTGCGGTAAGCGCGGACAGGGCCCACACGTCGACGCCGAATGAACCGGTCAGGGCTCCGAGACCGATAGCGAGTTTGACGTCGCCGGCGCCCATCGCCGTGGGCGCGAGCAGGTGCACCGTCACGTACACGAGAAACAGCGCCGAGGCGCCGATCAGGGCCGCACCACCGCGCCCCGCCGCGGACGCGGCCGCAGCGATCACCAGCGCACCCGGCAGGGTCAGCCAGTTGGGCAGCCGACGCGCCGTGACGTCGAACACGCTCAGCGCCACCAGCCACGCCAGCACGGCGGCGCAGGCCACCACTTCCCCCATCTACGAAAGGCTAACGCCCGCCCGGAGCACGCTTGGTCACCGATTTCTGCGCCAGGGCTGTGAATTCGCCCCGGATCACGACCCTGGCGCAGAACTGGGCGCCAGGATCGCCGGCACACCGGGTTAGTCGAGCGCCGCGGCCATCGCCTCTTTCGGCGCCGGCATCCCGGTGAAGAGTTCGACCTGCGCGAACGCCTGGTGCAACAGCATCTGCAGGCCGCTGATCACCTGTCCACCGGCGTTCTGCACCGCGGTGGCCAGCGGGGTCGGCCAGGGATCGTAGATCGCATCGAGCAGCAGCGGGACGACGGCCAGTGCGGGGGTATACGCCGCGGCGACGTCCGCCGGAATTGTGTTGATCATCAGATCCGCGTCGGCCGCCGCCGCTGCCAGGCCGCTTCCGTCGATGTCGGCCCATCGCGCCTCGGCGCCGACCCGCGTCGCCAGATCCACCAGCGGACCGGCCTTGTCCGGATTACGCGCGATCACGGTGATCCGGGCGACGCCGCGTTCCGCGAGCGCGACGATGGCCGCGGGAGCCGTGCCGCCTGACCCGATGACCACACCGTGTTGGGCGGGCGCCTCGCCGAGGGCGCCGCTCACCCCGTCGATGTCGGTGTTGTCGGCCCGCCAACCAATATCGGTGCGCACCAGCGTGTTAGCTGACCCGACCAGTTCTGCGCGCGCCGTGCGCTCGTCGGCGACCTCCAGCGCGGCGAACTTACCGGGCATGGTGACCGACAAGCCGACCCACTCCGGTCCGAGCCCACCCACCAGGTTCGGCAGCTGTTCGGCCGTGCACTCGATGCGCTCATAGGTCCAGTCGGGCAGACCCAGCGCCCGGTACGCCGCGAGATGCAACTGCGGGGAACGCGAATGCGCGATCGGCGAACCGAGCACCGCCGCCTTACGCCCCGCGCTCACCGCGCGGAGTCGAGCACACCGTTGCGCTTGGCGAGCTCGATGTTCGCGAGGTGTTGCGGGTAGTCCCGGGTGAACAACGTCGTGCCCTGCATGTCGATGGTGACGAAGTACAGCCAGTCCCCTGGCGCAGGGTTCTCCGCAGCGGTCAACGCCGCGGTGCTCGGCGAACAAATCGGTGTCGCCGGAAGGCCGGGGCGCACATAGGTGTTCCAGTCGTTGCGCTGGGCGCGGTCGGCGTCGGTGGTGGCCACCTCGATGCGGTCGAGCGGATAGTTCACCGTCGAGTCGAACTCGAGCGTGCGGTTCTCCGCCAGCCGGTTGTAGATGACGCGCGCCACCTTCGCAAAGTCCTCCGGTGTCGACTCCCGCTGCACCAGGGAGCCGACGATCAGGATCTCGTAGGGCGACATGTCCATGGCCGCGGCCGTTTCGAGCAGTCCACCGTTGGCGTATTGGGTTGCGCTGGTGGAGATCAGATTGGTCAAGATCTCTTGCGGCTGTGCCGACGGGTCGATGTTCCACGTCCCCGCGGCAATCAGCCCCTCGAGGCGGCGATGGTCGTCACCCATCGCCCGGACGGGGCCGACGGCCCAGTCGGCCACACCGAGCGACGCCGGCGCCGCCGTCGCGGCCACGTTCTTCAGCGCGTCGGCGGACACACAGTGGCGCTCACCGTCGAGGTCGACACACGTCGCTCGCGAAATCAGGGTGAGGATGCCCTCGGTGACCGCGTTGGTCTTGACATCACGCACATCGTCGAGCTGGCGCCCTTCGGGAATCGTCAGCTTGCCGACCCGGTTCTTCGGATCCGAAAGCCGCGCAACGGCGTTAGCGGCCGGAATCTCGGTCCGCATCTTGTAGAAGCCCGGTTGGATCGCCGATATCGCTTCGTTGCCTTCTGCGGCGTCGACGAACACGCTGGCGGTCGCGACGATCTTGTGCTCCTGCAACGTCTTGCCGATCGCGGTCGTCGAGTCGCCGTCGTGCACCTGGATCACGACGTCAGCGACACCGTCGCCGCTGAAGTCGTTACCGCCGAACAGTGAGTGCCACAACTTCGAACCCAGGAACACCGCACCGATGACGACCACGATCAGCAGGCCGACGGCCAGGCCACTTGCCAAGCGGCGCTTGCGCCGGCTGCGCGCCGCGCGGATCCGCTCCGCGCGGGTCATCCGGCGCCGCGGCGGACCCACCGCAACAGGTTCGGCCCGCTCGGCGCCCCAATGGTTAGTCATCCCCGACCTCTCCATGCGCGGCAACGTGCTCATCCGCTCCTTGCGTGCGCGCCGCTTCGCGCCGCTGGTCCAACCAGTTCTGCAGAATGCCCACCGCCGCCGCTTGGTCGATCACCGAGCGCTGCCCTCTGGCGCGGACACCGGCATCCCGCAGCGAGCGTTGCGCCACCACCGTAGTAAGTCGTTCATCGGCGAGTCGCACCGGTGTCGGCGCGATCCGTGCGGCCAACGCATCGGCCAACGCGACGGCGTCCTGGGCCGAGATCCCCGATCGATCGGCGAGCGTGCGGGGCAACCCCACCACGACCTCCACCACATCGAGGTCCTTGACCAAACCGGTGAGCCTGCGGATGTGCCGGTCGGTGCGGTCGCGACGAACGGTCTCGACAGGCGTGGCCAGGATGCCGTCCGGATCGCTGGCGGCCACGCCGATCCGCACACTGCCGACGTCGATGCCGATCCGGCGGCCGCGCCCCGGATCCGGCGGGTTCAGCAAATGCCCAGGCCGATCCGGTCGACGGTCGCCTGAGTCCCCCCGCGAGTGCGGATCGTCGCCCGTCGGTGTGGAATTCACGCCGCTAGCCTCGGTCGATCTCTGCGCGGAGCGCCGCCAGCGCCGCGTCGATTCCTGCCGCCCCCTTGCCCGAACCCTGTGCCAGATCGGGTTTTCCGCCGCCGCGACCGTAGACGGCCGCACCCAGCGTCTTCACCAGATCGTTGGCACGGAACCCGAGGTCTTGTGCGGCTGGGTTGACCGCAACCACAAACGGCACGCTGTCGTTCTCACCCTCGGCGATCAGCGCGACAACGGCGGGATCGCTGCCGAGCTTGCCGCGGACGTCGCCGACGAGCGTGCGCAGATCACCGGCCGACATCCCACTGGCCATGCGCTGCGCCACGAGACGGACCTTACCGACAAGTTCCGCGCCCGCGGCGGCATTGGCTGCCGCGGCGCGGGCATTGGCCAGACGCAACCGGTCCAGCTCTTTCTCGGCCGCCCGCAACCGCTCGACCAGGTTCGCCACCCGCGCTGGCACCTCGTCGGAGGGCACCTTCAGCGTCGACGCAAGCCCGGCCATCAACGCCCGTTCCTTAGCCAGGTGGCGGAAGGACTCGAGGCCGACGTAGGCCTCCACCCGGCGCACGCCCGACCCGACCGACGACTCACCGAGAAGGGTGACCGGACCGATCTGCGCAGAGTTGTGCACGTGGGTGCCGCCGCACAGCTCCAGCGAGAACGGTCCGCCGATCTCGACCACGCGAACCTGTTCGGGATACTGCTCGCCGAACAACGCTATCGCGCCCATCGCCTTGGCCTTGTCCAACTCGGTGGTGAACGTGTGGACCTCGTGGTCGGCCTCGACCGCCTCGTTGGTCACCTCTTCAATCTGGCTGCGTTGTTCCTCGGAAAGCGGTCCCTGCCAGTTGAAGTCGAACCGCAGATAACCGGGCCTGTTCAACGAGCCCGCCTGAACGGCGTTGGGCCCCAGCACCTGCCGCAGCGCGGCGTGCACCATGTGGGTCCCGGAGTGGCCCTGCGTGGCGCCGTGGCGCCACTTCGGGTCGACCGCGGCGACGACCGTGTCGCCCTCGACGAACTCGCCGGACTCCACACGGACACGATGCGACCACAACGTCTTCGCGATCTTCTGCACGTCGGTGACCGCCGCCTTGGCCGCGGTGGAGGCGCCCGATCCGCTGATCGTGCCCTCGTCGGCGATCTGGCCGCCGGACTCGGCGTAGAAGGGGGTGCGATCGAGGATCAACTCGACGCGGTCCGGCGGCGGGCCTCCTCCGGAACCGCTGTGCGAGACGACCGGCACCCGCTCTCCATCGACGAAGATACCGAGAATCCGTGCCTCGGAAGACAACTCGTCGAATCCGGTGAATTCGGTCGGACCCGCGTCGACGAGATCGCGGTACGCCGACAGATCCGAGTGCGCCTGCTTGCGCGACGCGGCGTCGGCCTTGGCGCGTTGGCGCTGCTCGGCCATCAAACCGCGGAAGCCTTCCTCGTCGACGGACAGGCCGTGTTCGGCCGCCATCTCCAGCGTGAGCTCGATCGGGAACCCGTAGGTGTCGTGCAACGTGAACGCATCGGAGCCGGACAACACCGTGGCCCCCTTGGCCTTTGTGGCGCCGGCCGCCTCGTCGAACAGCCGGGAACCGGAGGCCAGCGTCCGGTTGAACGCGGTCTCCTCGGCCACGGCGATGCGTTGGATGCGGTCGAAGTCGGCGACCAGTTCCGGATACGACGGGCCCATCGCTTCGCGCACGGTGGCCATCAGGTCGGCCATGATCGGTTGTTCGACGCCGAGCAGTTTCGCGGAGCGGATGATCCGGCGCAGCAGGCGGCGCAGCACGTATCCGCGGCCCTCGTTGCCGGGGCTCACACCGTCGCCGATGATGATCGCCGCCGTGCGGCTGTGGTCGGCGATGATGCGGTATCGCACGTCGTCGGTGTGGCTGCCCTGCCCGTAGCCGCGCGGCGCGTGCGCGGCCACCAGGTCGATTGCCGGACGCAGCAGGTCGGTCTCGTAGACGTTGTCCACGCCTTGCAGCAGGCACGCCACCCGCTCGACGCCCATGCCGGTGTCGATGTTCTTGCGCGGCAGCGGCCCGAGGATCTCGAAGTCCTCCTTGGAGGTGCCCTCGCCGCGCTCGTTCTGCATGAAGACGAGGTTCCAGATCTCGATGTAGCGGTCTTCGTTGGCGATCGGGCCGCCCTCGACGCCGTACTCGGGGCCCCGGTCGTAGTAGATCTCCGACGACGGCCCGCACGGCCCCGGGATGCCCATCGACCAGTAGTTGTCGGCCATCCCGCGACGCTGGATGCGCTCGGCCGGCAGCCGTGCCACCTCCTGCCAGAGGGCCATCGCCTCGTCGTCGTCGATGTAGACCGTGGCCCACAAACGCTGCGGGTCGAGCCCGTAACCGCCTTGTTCGACCGGATTGGTGAGCAGCGTCCACGCGAACTCGATGGCGCCCTTCTTGAAGTAGTCGCCGAACGAGAAGTTGCCCGCCATCTGGAAGAAGGTGTTGTGGCGGGTGGTGATGCCCACCTCGTCGATGTCGGGTGTGCGGATGCACTTTTGGATGCTGGTGGCCCGCTTCCACGGCGGGGCCTGCTGACCCAGGAAGTAGGGCACGAACTGGACCATGCCGGCGTTGACGAAGAGCAGATTGGGGTCGTCCAGGATCACCGAGGCGCTCGGCACCTCGGTGTGGCCCGCCTTCACGAAGTGATCGAGGAAACGCGTCCTGATCTCGTGTGTCTGCACGTCTGATACATCCTTGAAGTTTCGCTGATACCTGCGACTATTCGACCGCACTACAGTACCGGTCGCGGTTGTCACGCCGAAAAGACAACGAACGGGCCGCGTCGGCAGTGCCCAGGTCAGACTCGGTCTGGTGTCACCGATGTCACGTCACGCGTCGATGAAGCTCAGCCGGACCTTGCGCTGCGGATTGTCGCGGTTGAGGTCGACGAGCACGATGCTCTGCCAGGTGCCGAGCAACGGCTCGCCGTTCTGCACCGGGATGGTCACCGACGGCGACATCAGCGCGGGCAGCACATGGTCGGCGCCATGTCCCGGCGAGCCGTGGGAGTGCCGGTAGCGATCGTCGCGCGGGAGCAGGTTCTCGAGGGTGTCGACGAGATCGTCGTCAGAACCCGCGCCCGTTTCGATGATCGCCACACCCGCGGTCGCGTGCGGGACGAAGACGCTGCACAACCCGTCGCCGCGGCGGCCGCAGAACGAGCGCACGTCGTCGGTCAGGTCGATGATGCGGCGCTGACCGGTCTCGATGTCGATCACGTCGGTATCCACCTCATCGAGAGTACGAGTCGCGTTTCTATCGTCCATTGAATCGACCTCCTACCAGGAGGAAGCTGAGAGGTGGTCCGGCGGCGCCGCTGGGGCGCTGCCCCGAGCAAAGGAGGTGGGCCGTGTACGCACGCTCTACCACCATCCATGCACGACCTTCGTCGATCGATGACGGCATCGCGTTCATCAGGTCCGAGGTCATGCCCGCGCTGGAAGCGGTCGACGGGTTCGTCGGCTTGTCGTTGTTGGTGGATCGAGAATCCGGCCACTGCATCGCGACCAGCGCATGGGACTCCGAGGACGCGCTGCGGGCGAGCACCGAGCGGGCGGCACCGCTGCGCGATCGCGCCGCCGAGGCCCTCGGCGGTGAGGCGACCGTCGATCAGTGGCAGATCGGCGTCATGCACCGCGATCACCGCTCGGCCGACGGCGCCTGCGTCCGGGCCACCTGGCTGAGGGTGCCTCGCGAACACGTCGCACGCTCGATCGCGTTCTTCAAGACCGAGGTGCTGCCGGCCCTTGAGGAACTGCACGGCTTCTGCAGCGCCAGCTACCTGATAAATCCGGATTCGGGCCGCGCCGTGGCGTCGGCGACGTTCGACAGCCACGAAGCGATGGTGGAGAACCGGGACCAGGCCAGGGAACTGCGTAACACCCGGACGCGCGAATTGGGAGCCGACATCGTCGACGTGGGCGAGTTCGATCTGGCCCTCGCCCACCTCCGCATACCGGAAATGGTCTGATCCCGGTCCGCCGCGCCGATCAGTTTATTGACGTCGGTGTCGGGGTATGTCAGCTGCACCCCGAGACCCTGGAGGAACCATGACCGTCACCGGAGTTATCACCGCGATTCTCATCGGCGCAGTGGTCGGCGTGCTCGCCCGCTTGATCTTGCCCGGCAGGCAGCCCATCGGCATCATCGTGACCGTTCTCGTGGGCATCGTCTCGGCGCTGATCGGCACGTGGCTCGCCAATGCGCTCGGGCTGCCGACCGCAACTGCCGGCGTCGACTGGATCGAATTGCTCTGCCAGGTCGTCGTCGCCGTGATCGGCGTGGCTCTGGTATCGGCGCTCATGGGACGCAGGCGCACCGGCGTGACGGGCGGCCGTCGCGGCGGCGTCCTGCGCTAGCGAAAACCACCCAGGCGATCCCGGCTGCGCCCCCCGGCAGCCGGGATCGCTTCTGCACAGGGTGTCTCACAGCGTCTTCAGTAGTTCGTCGAGCTTCTCGTAGCCCTCGGTCATCCCGCCCTCCATACCGGAGGCCAGGAGCGCGTCGCGGGCCTCGACTGACGGGCAGATCGACCGGCCTCGCAAGCGGCTGCGGCCACCACCGAGGTCCTCGAACCACAAGTACTCGATGTTGACTTGATCCGGTGCCCCGTCGAACTCGAACGTCTGCAGGATGAAGTCGTTCTCCCGGACGGTGTGGAACGTGCCGTTGAAGCTGTATGCGCCGCCCTGGTCCTTATGCACGTAGCGGTATCCGCCGTGGCTTTTGAAGTGCCACTCCTCGATCGACATCTCCAGTCCGCGCGGGCCGAGCCACTGCTTGATCAGATCGGGTTCGGCGTGCGCGCGGAACAGAGCGTCGACGGGAGCGTCGAACTCCCGGGTGAACTCCATGGCCAGTGTGTCCACGGGGGCCGTGATATCGAGTGCGTTCCTCATGTGTCGGTTCTTTCCTGTCAGGTGTCGGTCATCGGTGAAATCTGAGCCAGCAGGGCGTCCAGCCGGCGATAACTGCGTTCGGCGTCGAGCCGGTACCGGTCGATCCATGCGGTCAGCCGCTCGAGCGCGGCGGCGTCCAGGTGTACCGGCCTGCGCTGAGCCTCGCGGGTCCTGGTGACCAGTCCCGCTTGCTCGAGCACCTGAATGTGTTTGGACACTGCCTGTTTGGTGATGTCGAAGGGCTCCGCGAGCTCGTTGACCGTGGCCGGCCCCCGAGACAGCCGCGCCACGATGGCGCGCCGGACGGGGTCGGCCAGCGCCATGAAGGCGCGGTCGAGTGCGGAGTCAGCATCGTCATCACGCTCCAACTGTCAACCCTATGTTTGATCAACTCTATGGTTGACTACCAAGGTAAACCGGCCCAGAGGCCGTGTCAAGGCTGAAGTCAGCGCTTGCGACGGATGATCGCGCGCAGCTTGTCGAGTCGGGTGGCGATCTCGCGCTCCACGCCATGCGAGGTCGGCTTGTAGTAGTCGACACCGACCAGTTCATCGGGCGGATACTGTTGCGGCACAACCCCGTCCGGATCATCGTGGCTGTACTTGTAGCCGACCGCGTTTCCGAGCTTCTCCGCGCCGGAGTAGTGGCCGTCGCGCAGATGCGGCGGCACCATCCCGGCCTTACCCGCCCGGATATCGGCCATCGCCGCCCCCAGCGCCGTGGTCACCGCGTTCGACTTCGGCGCCGTCGCGAGATGAACCGTGGCGTGCGCGAGCGTGAGCTGCGCTTCTGGCATGCCGATCAACTGCACGGTCTGAGCGGCGGCCACCGCGGTCTGCAACGCCGTCGGATCCGCCATGCCGATGTCCTCGCTGGCCAGGATCATCAGCCGCCGCGCCACGAAGCGCGGGTCCTCCCCCGCGACCAGCATCCGGGACAGATAGTGCAGTGCGGCGTCGACGTCGGATCCGCGCACGGACTTGATGAACGCGCTGATCACGTCGTAGTGCTGATCCCCGTCGCGGTCGTAGCGGACGGCGGCCTTGTCCAGCGACTGCTCGATGGTCTCGACGGTCACGGCCTCGCCAGCTTCGGCCGCCACCTCCAGCGCGGTCAGCGCCCGGCGGGCGTCGCCGGCAGATAACGAAACCAGAAGCTCGACGGCCTCGTCGGTGACGGTCACCCTGCCTGCGAGGCCCCGAGGGTCGTCGATGGCGCGGCGGACCAGCGTGCGCACCGCGTCGGTATCGAGGGGCTGCAGCTGCAGGATCAGCGACCGCGAGAGCAGCGGGGCCACCACCGAGAACGACGGGTTCTCGGTGGTCGCAGCGACCAAGGCGACGACGCGGTTCTCGACCGCGGACAGCAGCGCGTCCTGCTGCGTCTTGGAGAAGCGGTGCACCTCGTCGATGAACAGCACGGTCTGCTCGCCGTAGGCGGCCGCACGCCTGGCGACGTCGATCACGGCGCGCACCTCTTTGACGCCCGCCGACAGCGCCGACAGCGCCTCGAATCGTCGGCCGGTGGCTTGTGAGATCAGCGACGCCAGCGTGGTCTTACCGGTACCGGGCGGGCCGTAGAGGATGACCGAGGCCGCGCCCGACCCCTCCACCATTCGGCGCAGCGGAGAGCCGGGCTGCAGCAGGTGGTCTTGGCCGACCACCTCGTCGAGGGTCGCCGGACGCATCCGCACCGCCAAGGGCGCCGACGCGCCTACGGGCCCGGCCGCGGGCGTTGGGGCCTCGCCGGGGACGTCGAACAGACCGTCGGACACGCCTTCTGCTTACCACGCCGTCACGACGCGGGTTGCGTCACGAAGTCGATCAATTCCTCGACCCGCCCGATCAGCGCGGGCTCGAGGTCGTTCCAGTCCCGCACCCGCCCGCGGATGCGTTGCCAAGCCCTGGCGATGTCGGCCTGCCCGTCGGCCGGCCAGCCCAGCGCGCGGCACACGCCCGCCTTCCAGTCAACGCCTTTCGGCACCGCGGGCCATTCCTCGACGCCGAGCCGCTCGGGTTTGACGCCCTGCCAGATGTCGATGAACGGGTGGCCGACGACCAAGGTGTGGGAGCCGCCGGGTCCGCGCCGCACCGCGTTCATGACCTCGCTGGCGATGCGGGCCTCTTTCGAACCCGCGACCAGGTGGTCGACGAGGACGCCGAGCCGGCGGCCGGGCCCGGGCCGGAAGTCCTCGACGATCGCGACGAGATCGTCGATGCCGCCGAGGTGTTCGACGACGACGCCTTCGATCCGCAGATCGTCGCCCCAGACCTGTTCGACGAGTTCGGCGTCGTGCCGGCCCTCGACGTAGATGCGGCTGGCCAACGCGACTTTCGCCCGGACGCCGTGCACCGCAACGGATCCCGACGCCGTTCGGGTGGTCTTGGGTACAGTTCGGCGAGGAGCGGTCAGGATGACGGGCTTTCCGTCGATCAAATAACCCGGCCCGACGGGAAACGGCTTACGCCGTCCGTTGCGGTCTTCCAGTTCCATGCGGCCGTACTCAACCCGCACGATGGCGCCGACGAATCCCGTCTGCGCGTCCTCGACGACGAGCCCGATCTCGGCCGGTTGTTCAGTGGAGCGGACTCTGCGCGGGTGAGGGTTGTTGGCCAGGATGTCGGAGCCATAGCGATCAGCCACCGAGCGATCGTAGGGCCGCGTCCCGCCCCCACCCGATGCGATGTGGTTCCGACACGCCGAGATGTCTGCCACTCCGACGTCTGCCCGCGGATGAGAAAGGCGCGTCGGCGACAATGCGGGGCGTGACCGATCTGTTCCGATACGGACCCTGGGCGGTGATCGCCGGCGGCTCCGAAGGCGTCGGCGCCGAGTTCGCCCACCAACTTGCCCACGCGGGGTTCAACCTCGTGCTGATCGCGCGCAAGCCCGACCCGCTCGAGCAGACGGCCGAAACCTGTCGCCGCACCGGCGTTGCGGTGCGAACCCTTGCCGTCGACTTGACCTCACCCGACGCGCTGGAGCGCACCGTGGCGGTCACCGGTGACGTCGAGGTCGGCCTGCTGATATACAACGCCGGAGCCAACACCTGCAGCGAGCACTTCCTCGACGCTGACCTCGCCGACTTTCAGAAGGTGATCGACCTGAACGTCGGCACCATGCTCGCGGTGGTGCAGCACTTCGGCCGTCCGATGCGAGAGCGCCGCCGCGGCGGCATCCTGATGGTGGGGTCGATGGCGGGATACCTGGGCTCCGTGCGCCACACCGTTTACGGCGGGGTGAAGGCGTTCGGCCGGATCTTCGCCGAGAGCCTGTGGCTCGAACTGCGCGACTACGACGTCCATGTGCTCGAACTCGTCCTCGGCGTGACCCGCACACCGGCCATGGAGCGGGTGGGCCTGAACTTCGACGTGCCCGGTATGCGGGTGGCCGATCCAGCCGACGTGGCGCGAGAAGGTCTGGAGCAGTTGGCGAACGGGCCGGTGTATGTGGCAGGCGGTAACGCCGAGGACGTCGCACGCCGCAACGACCCGGACCGCGCCAAGGTCGTGCTGCGCACGCACGAGTTCATGCAGAAGCTGCTGGGCGAGAAAGGAACCCGATGACCGAATTGGCGGACCTTGAGCGGCGACTTGCCCGCCTCGAGGACGAGCGCGCGATCGAGCGGCTGATCGCCTCCTACGGTCCGCTGGTTGACGCCGGCGAAGCCGATGCGACCGCGAACCTTTGGGCCGACGACGGCACCTACGACGTCGAGGGTTGGCACATGGCGGGCCGTGGCGAGGTCGCGGCGATGGTCCGCTCCGACGCGCACCAGGGTTTGATCCGCCGCGGATGCTGCCACTTCTTGGGACCCGCGGTGGTCACGGTCGACGGCGACGACGCGGTCGCGGTCTGCGAGTCGCTGTTGGTGACGCGCCACGACGACGGTTTCGCGGTGTCACGCGCGGGCGCCAACCACTTCCGGTTGCACCGCAGCGACGGCCGATGGGCGATCGTCGCGCGCCGAACCCGACAACTCGACGGCAGCGTCGAGGCTCGCGAGTTGTTGACGGCTGGCGTGGCCGGACATCCGACATCGGGGTGACTCTCGACCGGCGCGAGCGACCGCGGGAGGTCAAATTGTCGCGGCGTGTCGTGTGCAAACACGGCCGCTCGCGGAGATGTGTGGGGAGCGCTCGCGGAGGTGTGGGGAGCGCGAGTTCAGGGTTGGGTGATCTCGTCGACGACGGTGTGAATGAACCGCATCTTCTCGAGCACCGGGCCGGGCAGCACGAACGGGTAGAGATCTTCCTTGCCCATCGAGCGGTTGAGCATGTTCAGCGCCCACGACAGCGGAAGCCACATTTCGATGATGGCGTCGAAGCTGCTCGGTCCCAGGACCTTTCGTTCGAATGTCGCCGCCGCGGGCGCCACCCCGAACGCGGCGGCGGTGTCGAGAGTGTCGCGGATGTGCAGATAGTGCGCGAACGTTTCCGCCCAGTCCTCGGCCGGGTGCATGGTGGCGTAGGAGGAGACGTAGCTCTTCTGCCAGTTGTCGGGCGGACCGTCGTTGTAATGACGGTCCAGAGCGGCCTGGTAATCGGCGTCGGGGTCACCGAACAACTCGCGGAACCGGGCGTCGTAATCGGGTGACACGCTGACCAGGCGGTAGTAGTAATAGTGCCCGACTTCGTGGCGGAAGTGGCCGAGCAGCGTGCGGTACGGCTCGTCCATCGCCTTGCGCAACTGCTCGCGGTGCACGTCGTCGCCCTCGGCGAGATCCAAAGTGATGACACCGTTTTGGTGTCCGGTGAACACCTTTTTATGTTCGCTCGACAACAAGTCGAAGGCCAGGCCGTAGTCGGGGTCCTCGTCGCGGCCGATGATCGGCAGCTTGAGTTCGTGCAGTTCGGCCAACAACCGCCGCTTGGCGCGCTCGGCGTCGGCGAACGCCGCGAGCGCCTTGGTGTCGGAATCCTGCGGCCGGGTGCGGGTGAGGGTGCATGCGTCACACAGCTTGTGGACCGGAGCTTTCTCCACCAGCCAGTTGCATTCCGCCAGATGCATATTCGCGCACAGCTGGTACTTCTCGCCGTCGACGAAGCCGGCGTGGTTCTGCTCGTCGCCGGTGGCGATGACCAACAACGCCATGTCGTCGAGCGAGAACCCCAGCGGCCGACCGCACGACAGGCACAGTGAGTTCTCGAACGCGAGGCGCTGTCCGCAGTTGGGGCACAGGAAGTCACGCATGCAACACTCCTCCCTCGAACGGTTCGACGTCGACGGAGACGTCGATCTCGCTGCTCTGCGACTCGGTGTAGATGATGCCGCGCAACGGCGGGACATCGGCGTAATCGCGGCCGTACCCGACGGTGATGTAGCGCTCGTCGACCATCTGGTCGTTGGTGGGATCGAGGCCCAACCACTGGTTCTGCGGTGTCCACACGGCGGCCCACGCGTGGGTCGCGTCGATACCGATCATCCGTTCCTTCCCGGGCGGCGGATCGGTCGCCAGATAACCCGACACATAACTGGCGGCCAACCCGTTGGCGCGCAGGCAGGCGATGGCCAGCCGTGCGAAGTCCTGACATACCCCTTCGCGTGCCGCCAAAACCTCGCTGACCTGAGTGGACACCGTCGTCGATCCCGAGCGGTAGGTGAAATCGGAGTAGATGCGGTGCGTCAGGTCCCCCAGCGCGTCGATCAACGGTCGTTCCGGCTCGAAACTGGCTGCCGCGTAATCGCGTAGGACCGGGGTGATCTCCGGCGGCTGCAGGTCGAGGGTGAACTCGGTCGCCAACGCGGCGTCGACGCCGACCGGGCGGGCGATCTCCCACGGCGCCAACGCCGAACCGGCCCCGTACAGCGTGGGCGGCGGTGGGTCGACTTCGACCACCGACCGGCTGGTCACCGCCAGCGTCCGGTGGCGTTCGGCTACGTGGAAATACGAGCTGATGTTGCCGTAGACGTCGCGGCTGGTGGAACTGTCCGCGGCCGGCGGATCGATCTCGAGCTCGTGCGACAGGCAGCGCTGACGCTCGGTGTCCCGCGGAGTGAGGAAGCCACGGCCGTAGGAACTGGTGACATCGGCGGCGTAGCGGTACACGGTGCGGTGCATAATGCGGTAGGTGCGGCTGGCCGCAGACGAAGTCGGGCCGTCCGGGAACGCGTTCACGGCATCAGCCGCCGCTCGTCCGGACCCCACAGGTGTTGCATGCCCCCAGGCAGCGACAGATGGGTCGCGGTGATCACGGTCGCCAGTTCACGGAGATCCGCGTGCATTCCGTCGAGCAGCTCAGCCAACTCGACCCGCCTGCCGTCCACGATCTCCTCGAGACCATCGGGGTCGAGTCGCCGTAGCCGCGTGGCGATCTCGTCGACCATCCGCTCGGGCCGCGACGAACCCGACGACCCGGGCAACGCCTTGAGGCCCGCGCGCAGCCGCTCCAGCTGGTAGATCAGCGAGCGCGGGTTGTCGGTGTCGAACAGCACCAGGTCGGCGACCGCGGACATGCTGACCTTTCCGAGCATCCGGCGCCGGTAGATGACCGACGACTCGCACACCACCAGAGTCGATTCGGTGATGGTCTGCTCGGCGGCCGGGCTACGGGCGGTGGTGAGCGTCGCGCTCAGGAGCGCGGTGAGGTTCAGGCCGCGTTCGATGCGCTTGCCGATGTCCATCATCGTCCAGCTGACATCGCGGATCATCGATTCCGCCGCCACACCGGACAGCGCCAGCATGCCCGCGAGGGTCAGGCTGGCCGTCGCGGTGAGGAACGCCTCGCCCTCGGCCTGCGAATCGGGCGGCTCGTTGGCGGTACGGCCGGCCGATGACGCGGGTGGATGAAGCAGCGCCCGTTCCACAGCGGCCAGCACCATCCAGGTGTCGTTGGACATCTGGTCGCGCACCGAACGGGTGAGCAGGCCGAGGCGTTCGACGGACTGGGCCAGCGATCCCGGGCGGTACCGGTCCGCGGTCAACGACCACAGGGTGGACTGCGCGGTGGCGACCATCTCCGCGTCGTCGCCGCCGGCGCCGGTGTCGGTACCGGTTTGGTGGCCCAGCGCGGCCAGCAACACCGGCACGCATTCGCTGCCGTCCATGTCTCGGCGGTAATGAAATTCGTGGTAACGCTCCCTGGTCACCGTGAGCAGCCGCGCCATGTGCTCGGCGCGTTCGGCGTAGCGTCCCACCCAGAACATGTCGGCCAGTACACGCGGCGAGCTCACCGCGCGCGTCGGGCTCGGCCGGACCGCGGGCAATTCGACCGGCGGCACCCGCTCCACGGTGACCCGCTCCGGTGCCCGAACCCAGACATCTTTGGCGGCAACGGTGTTCAGTGTGTACGCCGCATCGCCCGGCGCCAGGACATAGCCGAGGCCGCCGATCATGGGCGCATAGCCGCCGCGCTGAGCGACGGTGAACAGGCGCATGCCGACATTCGTCGCCGACAAGCTGCCGGATACGACAACGCTTGGCGCAGAGGAGAACTGGGGCAGCTCCTGGCCGACCCACTGCCACGGTGTGGCTTCGATGCACTCGGTGAGCTGCCGGCGCTGATCGGCCGACAGGGCGGGGCCGACGATCCCACGGCCGCCGGTCACCGGTCTGATCAACAGCGACGACAGGTGGGCGAGAAGATGCGAGCGTTCGGTGCTGATGCCGCCCCAGTACATCGGCGCGGTGTCGAGCATCGGTGCCTCGCCGAGCAACTGTTGCGAGAGTTCGGGCAGAAACCGTTGCAGCCCCGGGCTTTCGAGGACACCGCTGCCCAACGTGTTGACGACCGCTACCGTGCCACGGCGCAGCGCCTCGACGAGGCCGACGACACCGATTCGTGAGTCCGAACGCAGATCCAGCGGATCGACGAAGTCCGCGTCCACCCGGCGCAGCACGACGTCGACACGCTTGAGCGTTCCCATCGAGCGCATCCACAGCTTGCCGTCACGCACGACCAGGTCGTCGCTCTCCACCAGCGGAAAGCCCAGCACGCTTGCCAGGTATGCCTGGTCGAAGGCGGTCTCGGAGTGGATGCCCGGGCTGAGTACCACCACAGTGGGTTCTTCGGCCGACTCGGGAGCGGCGTCGATGAGCGCCAGTCGCAGCGCCTGGGCCCACGGGGACGCCGGTCGCGGGCCGATCCTTTCGTAGAGGTCGGGAACCGCATGCGCGACGACGCGCCGGTCCGCCAGCGCGTAACCCGCCCCCGAGGGTGCCTGTGTCCAGTCGGCGTTGACGAGGAAGTCGCCGTCGGCGACGCGGCTGACGTCGCAGCCGTGCAGGAACAGTTGGTGGCGGCCGGGGACGTCGATGCCTCGCGCGGCCCGCACGTAGCCAGGATGGGCGAAGAGAAGCTGGGCCGGCAGCACGCCGCTGGTGATCGACAGCTGAGGCCCGTACAGGTCGGTAAGGACCGCGTCGAGAAGTCTGGAGCGCTGCAGCAGACCGGATTCCAGCACGTTCCACTCGTCGGCCGAGACCACAAGGGGCAGCGCGTCGAGATGCCACGGCCCGGGTTCGGTGGGCTCGTGACCGTTCGGGCCGGTTTGACCGACCACCGAACCGCGCCCGTCGACCCGAACATAGGTGATGCCGTCGTTGTCGACCAGGCTGCGCACCACCTCACGCAGCTGCGCCAGACCGGGGCGGCCGCGCTCGGCGACGCAGTCGGCCAGGTCCTGCCACCCCGGGCGGACTTCGCCTGCGGCATCGACGAACTCGTCGTAGCCGCTGCCTGCGCCCGGTCGCACGTCGAACAGCGCCTGCTGAATGCGTGCGGTGCGGTACCTGCCCAGCAGGTCGTCAGGGACGTTCGGTGCCGGTAGTGCCATCAGTGCAGAACGGTAACCGGTCAGCCCGGGATGCGGCGCAGTGCGCTGTGCCGGCGATCGATGCTCATCGCTTCAGCCGCACCGCCAATTCCTCCGGCGGTACGCGGTGACCGTCGGCGCACCGAATTTCGACGGTGGCCTCGGCGCCACACCCCCGGTGCGCAAGGCGCAACGGCGTGCGGTTGGGCAGATGGCGCCGGCCCCACTCGAACATCGCCCAGACCACCGGCATGAACTCCCGGCCGGCGTTAGTGAGGACGTACTCGTCGCGGCTGCGCTGGCCCGGCTCCTGATAGGGCTGCCGCTCCAGCAGACCGGCCTCGACCAGGTCCGAAAGCCGGGCCGCCGCGGCGGCTTTGGTGATGCCGACCCGGCGCCAGAAGTCGTCGAAGCGGGTGGTGCCGTAATAGGCCTCGCGCATGATGAGCATCGCCGACTTGGTGCCCAGCACCGCCATCGTCTTCTCGATCGGGCACTCCCCGACCGCCGACCAGGCGTCCCGGTCGGCCAGCCTCCCCTGCAGAACTGTCATGGAATTCACCCTACCCCTGAGTTGTTCTACCTATACCTAGCTGGTATAGCTGGGTATAGACAAGTCCACTCAGCGTGGAGGGTAGGAGGCAGCAATGTCCGGATTCTCAGGTCGGGACGCCGTCATCGTCGGAGCGGTTCGCACACCGATCGGCAAAGGCAAGCAGAACGGGGCGCTGCACGACGTGCTGCCCGTGGACCTGCTCGCCCACAGTCTGAAGGAACTGGTGGCCAGGACAGGCATCGACCCGGTACAGATCGACGATGTCATCGCCGGGGCGGTCACCCAGGTCGGCGACCAAGCGGTCAACATCGCGCGCAACGCGCTACTCGGTGCGGGATTCCCCGAATCGGTACCGGGTACGACGGTCGACCGGCAGTGCGGCAGCAGCCAGCAGGCCATCCACTTCGCCGCCCAGGGCGTCATCTCGGGCGCCTACGACATCGTCGTCGCCACCGGCGTGGAATCGATGTCGCGGGCTCCGATGGGTTCGAGCGTGCTACCCGGCAGTGACCCGTTCGGCGCGATGGCGCAGCGCTACCCCGAAGGACTTGTGCCGCAGGGCATCAGCGCTGAGTTGATCGCCGCCAAGTGGGGTCTGTCGCGTCAGCAGCTCGACGAGTTCTCGGCGGGCAGCCATGAGAAGGCCGCGACCGCGACCAAAGAGGGCCGCTTCGACAACGAACTGATCCCGATCGCCGGTCTGACCACCGATGAGATCATCCGGCCGGGCACGACCGTCGACACGCTGGCCGTGCTGAAGCCGGCGTTCTACAACCCGGCCTACGAGCAGCGGTTCCCGCAGATCGGCTGGGAGATCACCCCGGGCAACTCGTCGCCACTGTCCGATGGCAGCGCCGCGGTGCTGATCACGACTAGCGAGGTGGCCGCGAATTCAGGTTTGCAGCCGCTGGCCCGGATCCACTCGATGACCGTCGTCGGCTCTGACCCGCTCTACATGCTGACCGGTGTCATCCCAGCGACGGAGAAGGTGCTGCAGCGCGCCGGCCTCACCCTCGCCGACATCGACCTATTCGAGGTCAACGAGGCGTTCGCGCCCGTCGTCCTGGCGTGGGCACACGACACCGGAGCCGATCTCGCCAAGACGAACGTCAACGGCGGCGCGATCGCGATCGGTCACCCCCTGGGTGCCAGCGGCGCGCGCATCATGACGACTCTCGTCAACGCGTTGGAGCAGCGCGGCGGACGGTATGCGTTGCAGACGATGTGTGAGGGCGGCGGCATGGCCAACGCCACGATCATCGAACGCCTCTGAACCGAACGACTTCGGTGTAGTTGGTCGCGCTGACCGCGCCCAACTACACCGAAGTCACGCCCTGGCGAGCTCGAAGACCGGGATGACCCGACTCGTCTTCGCTTGGTACTCGGCGAACACCGGCGCATACTCGACGAGCTTCGGGTAGAGCTCGTCGCGCTCCTGGTGCGGCAGCTCCCGAGCGGTGGCGTCGTAGTCGGTGGTCCCGACCTCGACGTGGACCTTCGGATTCGCCCGGAGGTTGTGCACCCACGCTGGATCTTTGTCGGAGCCGGCGTAGGAGCCGACGACGTAGATCCTGTCCTCGTGTCGCAAGTACGCCAGCGGCGACAACCGCCGTTGACCTGACTTCGCGCCGGTGGTGTGCAGCAGCAGGAGGTTTCCGCCCTCGAACGGCCCGCCGACCTTGCCGCCGTTGGCGCGGAACTCATCGACGATGCTTGCGTTGAAGTCCTTGATGTTGGAGATCTCGGTCATTCCCTCTCCAAGTCCCGGCGGACGCCCGGTATTCCGCATCCGCATAATCGACGACCATGCGGGTGATAGTGACGGGCGGTAACAGCGGTGTCGGCAAGGCCACGGCGGCGGCTCTCGCGGCCGACGGCCATAGCGTGCTGATTGCCTGTCGCGATGTCGACAAGGGGCGCCGCGCGGCGGCCGAGATCACCGGTGACGTCGACGTGGCCGCCCTCGATCTCGCCGACCTGGCCAGCGTGCGCGCGTTCGCCGACTCCGTCGAATCCGTTGACGTGCTGGTGAACAACGCCGGCGTGATGGGCATGCCGCTGACGCGCACGGCCGACGGTTTCGAATCCCACATCGGCATCAACCATCTCGGCCACTTCGCGTTGACGTCGCTGCTGGCCGACCGGATCACCGACCGGGTGATCTCGGTGGCCAGCGCGACCTATCTGTTCGCCACTTTGCATCTCGACGACCTGAACTGGCAGCGCCGAAAGTACTCGAAGTGGAACGCCTACGGCGAGTCCAAATTAGCCAACCTGCTGTTCGTCGCCGAGTTGGCGAACCGAGGTGTGCGCGCGTATGCCACCGACCCGGGCGCCACCGACACCGACATCACCCGATCGCTCGGAATGGGCGAGCATCAACGGATTCGGCGCCTGATGCACACCCCCGCCCAGGGCGCCCGTGCCACCTTGCAGGCGGTGACGACCGACCTGCCCAGCGGGACCTATCTGGCGCCGCGGTTCAATCAGCTCGGCAGGCCCAAGGTCACCCGGTTGCGACGCAAGGCCGTCGATCCGGCGACGGCCCGCCGACTGTGGGACGCGTCGGCCGAACTCACCGGCTGCGACTGGCCGCGCTGATCAGTCCCGCTGTCGCCACCACGCGACGACGTACAGCACCATCGCCGCCGCCAACGCGATCAGCACCCACAGCACCACCGCCAGATCGATCCAGGCGCCCGCCGGCGGCGCGCCGGGCAACAGGTTGCGAAGCGGCACCACTGCGAACAACATCGCCGCGAACCAGGTCGTCAACGGAGGCAGGAACTTTCGGCGGCCCAGCACCGTCTCGATCGCCACGAACAACGCCGCTGCAGGCAGTGCCAGCAGCACCAGCAACACCCCGAGGTCGAACGCGAGCGCTCCCCTGGTGCGCTCCATGGTGAAACGTACGGTCGGAATCGGGTCCGGCGCCGAATCGATGGTGCCGTTCTGGGCACGAAAGTCCCATCCGTTGATCTGACCCGCCGCGACGATTCCCGCCGGGATGCGGCGTTGTTCGGCACCGTAGCCCGCAAAGGCCTCCACGCCGATGGTGTCGGTGGTGAACTTGTCGAACGGCCAGTCGTCGGGGTCGCCGACCGCGACGAGGTGGGTGGCCGATTCACTGACAGACAGGTCACCGTGCACATAGATCAACTCGCCGGAAGCGGTCCATGAACTCAACCGGACCGTGAAATCGGCGGGCTCGTACTGCTGCAGGTTGGGGCCCGGGTGTATGAGAACGTCGACCGCCAGGCGGTTCTGGATCGCGTCCATCTGCCGCAAGCGGATGATGACGACGGATTCACCGGTGACCGACGGCTCCGAGAATTCGAAGTTGCGAGGCCGCGGCTCCAACAACGCATATCCGAAGAGGGATCCGACGTAGACAGCCATCACCGCCACGACCGTCGTCACGACGGTGACCCGTCGCCGCCTGGGCGTGCCTGATGGCGCCGCACCTGTCACGCGCGGATCGTAGCCTCAGTCGCGCCGAACCCGACGCGGATTGGGATCAGTCGGTCTTCGGCTTGGCGTCGATCCCGGATTCCTTGCGCTGCTGCGGGGTGATCGGCGCGGGCGCGCCGGTCAACGGGTCGACACCGCCACCGGACTTCGGGAACGCGATCACTTCGCGGATCGAGTCCGCACCGGCCAGCAGGGCGGTGGTGCGATCCCACCCGAACGCCAGACCGCCGTGTGGCGGCGCGCCAAAAGTGAACGCCCCCAACAGGAATCCGAACTTCTCCTCGGCTTCGGCCTTGTCGATACCCATCACCGCGAACACCCGCTCCTGGATGTCGCGACGGTGGATACGGATCGAGCCGCCGCCGATCTCGTTGCCGTTGCACACCACGTCGTAGGCGTCGGCGAGCACGCTGCCGGGATCGGTGTCGATGCGGTCCTCGAACTCCGGCTTGGGCGCGGTGAACGCGTGGTGCACCGCGGTCCACGCGCCGGATCCGACCGCGACGTCACCGTGCGCCGTCGCCTCGTCGGCGGGCTCGAACAGCGGCGGGTCCACCACCCAGGTGAACGCCCAGGCCTTCGGGTCGATCATGTCGAGCCGTTTGGCGATCTCGATGCGCACCGCGCCGAGCAGCGCCCGCGAACTCTTCGCCGGGCCCGCCGAGAAGAACACGCAGTCACCCGGGGATGCGCCGACGTGCGCGGCGAGGCCGTCGCGCTCGACGTCGGAGAGGTTCTTGGCCACCGGGCCGCCCAAAGTGCCGTCCTCGCCGACGAGCACATACGCAAGCCCCTTGTGCCCGCGCTGCTTGGCGAAGTCCTGCCAGGCGTCGAGCGTGCGGCGGGGCTGAGAAGCGCCGCTGGGCATGACCACGGCGCCCACGTACGGCGCCTGGAACACCCGGAACGGGGTGTCCTTGAAATAGTCGGCGCACTCGACGAGTTCGAGTCCGAACCTCAGATCGGGCTTGTCCGAACCGAAGCGACGCATCGCGTCGGCGTAGGTGATCCGCGGCAGCGGCAGGGGTACGTCGTAGCCGATCAACCGCCACAGCGCCGCGACGATCTCCTCGGAGACCGCGATCACGTCCTCGGAGTCGACGAAGCTCATCTCGAGGTCGAGCTGGGTGAACTCGGGCTGGCGGTCGGCGCGGAAGTCCTCGTCGCGGTAGCAGCGCGCGATCTGGTAGTAGCGCTCCATGCCCGCGACCATCAGCAGCTGCTTGAACAGCTGCGGGCTCTGCGGCAACGCGTAGAACGACCCGGGCTGCAGCCGTGCGGGCACCAGGAAGTCGCGCGCACCCTCGGGGGTCGAGCGCGTCATCGTCGGGGTCTCGATCTCGACAAAGTCATGCCGTTCCAGCACTTCGCGGGCGGCGGCGTTCACCTTGGACCGCAGCCGGATCGCGTGGCCGGGGCCGTCGCGCCGCAGGTCGAGGTAGCGGTACTTCAGGCGCGCCTCCTCGCCGGCCTGCTCGTCGAGCTGGAACGGCAGCGGCGCGCTCTCCCCGAGCACGGTCAGCGACGTCGCGTTGACCTCGATCTCACCGGTGGCGATCTCGGGGTTGGCGTTGCCTTCGGGGCGGATCTCCACCACACCGTCGATCGCGATGCAGAACTCGGCGCGCAGCCGGTGCGCCGCCTCGAGGACGCCGGCCTCACGGAACACGACCTGCGACACCCCGGACGCGTCGCGCAGATCGATGAAGATGACGCCGCCGTGGTCGCGCCGACGCGCCACCCACCCGGCCAACGTCACCTTCTGACCCGCGTCGGCGGGCCGCAACGATCCGGCGGCATGACTGCGCAGCACTGAAACTCCTGGAATTCGCCTGACAAGACAACTGCACAAGTGTAGAGGGGTCGGATCCGCCGGTAGTTTGGCGTTCATGCCCAGTCGCGTCGCGCTCGTCGGACCCGGGGCGATCGGATCGACGGTCGCGGCTCTGCTGCACGCGGCCGGCCACCCGGTGATGCTGTGCGGGCGCACGCCGCGCGACGCGATCGAGGTCAGGTCCGACGACGGCGAGCCGATTGTGGTGCCCGGCCCGGTGCTGACCGACCCGGCCGACATCTCCGAACCGGCCGATGTCGTGTTGCTGGCGGTCAAGGACACCCAGAACGAGCAGTCGGCCGGGTGGCTGGCGAAGTTGTGCGACGAGCGCACCGTGGTGTGTGCGCTGCAGAACGGTGTCGAACAGGTCGAGCGCGTCGGACGCTACTGCCCTTCATCGACGGTTGTGCCTGCGGCCGTCTGGGTTTCGGCGGAGCCGACGGAGCAGGGTTATGTCCGGTTGCGCACCGGGGCCCGCCTCGTGCTGCCCGACACCGACGGGGCGCGGACACTGGCGGCACTGTTCGCCGACAGCGCCGTCACGGTCGAGATCGACCCGAACTTCCTCAGCGCGGCGTGGCACAAGCTTCTGGTCAATGCGGTCGTGGGGTTCATGGTGCTCAGTGGGCGCCGCTCGGGCATGTTCCGGCGCGACGACGTCGACGGCCTGGCGCGTCGCTATCTGGCCGAATGCCTCGCGGTGGCGCGGGCAGAGGGCGCACAGCTGAGCGATGAGGTGATCGACGACATCGTCGGCCTGCTCGCCAAGTCGCCGGAGGACATCACCACCTCGATGCTGACCGACCGCGAGGCCGGCCGGGAGTTGGAGTGGGACATCCGCAACGGGGTGATCGCCCGCAAGGGCGCCGAGCACGGGCTGAGCACGCCGATCAGCGACGTACTGGTGCCGCTGCTGGCCGCGGCCAGCGACCGGCCTGGCTAGGCTTGGGCTCTGACTAGACAGCGTCCTTTACTGTGTATGCCCATGCAGCAGTGTGAACGCGTCGACCTGGACTTCGTCGAGAACGCGCCGTTTCGGTTCGTCAGCACCGTCGACCTCGCGATCACGCCCGAGCAGCTCTTCGACGTGCTCGCCGATGCGGAGTCGTGGCCGCACTGGGCCACCGTGATCACCGAGGTGACGTGGACCAGCCCCGAACCACGCGGCGTCGGCACCACCCGAACGGTGAAGATGCGCGGCGGCATCGTCGGCGACGAGGAGTTCCTGGCCTGGGAGCCATACAGCCACATGGCGTTTCGGTTCAACGAGGCCTCGACCGGAAGTATCGGCGCGTTCGCCGAGGACTACCGGGTGGTTCGGACGCCGCAGGGCTGCCACCTGACGTGGGTGATGGCGATGAAACCCAACGGCGCCGCCGCCCGGATCGGAATGACGTTCGGCGGGCCGGTGATGGGCTGGCTGTTCCAGAAGTTTCTCTACAACCTGCGCGACTACTCCGCGAAGCGCTTCGGGGTCTGAAGTTCGCGAAATAGCATTCCCGCAGGCGTCTACTCGCACTTTCGCTGCTGGAATTCCATTTCGCGGTTAATACAGGCCCGCCCAGGCTTCGCGGCGCTCGGCGTCGGGATCGGAGACCACCGTGTCGCGCGCACTCATGATGATCCGGGTGCAGCGCCGTTCGGAGTCGTAGACGGGCCAGTCGTGTCCGTTCGACCAGTGGATCTCGCCGGTGTCCCACCCCTGAGAAGCAAAGTCGAGCCACGCCCGCTGCATGCGCCTGCCGACCGCAGGCTGCAGCCGCCGCCCCAGCGGGTGGATCTTGCGTCCGAGATATGACGCGTAGCTGTGCTGGATGTGCACGATCTCGCTGCCGTGGGTCGCGCCGAGGCCGAGCATGCGCAGGCTGAAGCCGAAGTGGTCGAAGCGGTACATGTGGGTCGGGGCGTGTGCGCTGTAGGCATCGGCGAACGCCCACGCCGGCCCGCCGAACATCACGTCGGAGGCGAACGCCAGCAACTCCCTTCGGCGCGGATAGTGCGGGTACGCGGCCAGCACGCGCTGTTGGGCGTCGGGCGCGACGCGGGCGAAGTAGGCCTCCACGGACGCCTGGGTGGTCGGCAGCATCGGCGGTTTGGTCCAGGCGAACATCGACGCTTCGTGGCTGTTGGTTCCGATGATCAGTGGCACCCGCCGCAGGGTTCCGGCGCGCGCGGCGTCCACAGGGTGACGCGGCAGCAGCTCGACGCCGTGGGTCAAGCCGTAGGCCAACGTCGGCGTGCGCGCGGCGCTTTCGAGTTGCAGCCTGCCCGCCGCTCTGCGCAGCTCGCGTTGCGGTAAGCCCTTGATCTCCGAGACCGGCACGCCGAGTCGGCGCACGAACTCGTGTGCCTGCTCGGCGCGCAGCTCGCGATCGGCGATCAGCGGCAGCGCCGGGCTCTGGGCGATCGCGCGGCTGAAAAGACCATCGGCGGCGGGGCTGGCGATCAGCGCGAGCACCGATGTGCCGCCCGCGGACTCACCGAACACCGTCACGCGGGACGGATCACCGCCGAAGGCCGCGATGTGGTCGCGGACCCACCGCAGTGCGGCGATCTGGTCCCGCAGGGCAAGGTTGTCGTCGAACCCGTCGCCGAGGTCGCCGAGTTCGAAGCCACCGAAGACGCCGATGCGATAGGTGATGTTGACGACGACCACGTCGCCGTTGGCGGCCAACCGCGAGCCGTTGTACAGCTGGAACTGTCCGGCACCGAACACGAACGCGCCGCCGGGGATCCACACCATCACCGGAAGCGACGCACTGGTGTCGGGCGACCACACCGTCAAGGTCAGGCAGGCTTCGTCACGCACTTTCGGATCGTCGCGCCCGCCGCCGACGAACGACTTGCCCTGCGGGGGCAGCGGCCCGTGCTCGATCGCGTCTCGCACCCCTGCCCACGGTCGCTTCGGCTCGGGACCAAGGAACCGGCGCTCGCCCACGGGCTGCTCGGCATACGGCACCCCGCGCCATACCCCGACGCCACCACCCTCGCTCGTGCCGCGGAGATCACCGAGGTCGGTGTGCACGATGACCGAATGTCCGACAACGGTGGCCACGACCGAATCGTAGTGTGCAAAGCTGAACGTCATGACCTTCAACGAAGGCATGCGAATCGACACCAGCACCGCCTCGTCCAGTGGTGGCGGTGGCGGGCCCGGGCGGGGCATCGCGGTCGGCGGGGGCGTCGGCGGCCTGCTCATCCTCGTGGTGGCGCTGTTCCTCGGCGTCGACCCCAGCACGGTGCCGGTGCCTCAGCAGGGCCAGTACGACAGCCAGGGCGTCGAGTCGCCGGGTTTCGACCTCAGCCAGTGCAAGACCGGCGCGGACGCCAACAAGATCCCCCAGTGCCGGGTGCTCGCCACCGGCAACTCGCTCGACGCGATCTGGCCACAACTGATGCCGGACTACACGCGGCCCGGCGTTCATCTCTTCAGAAACAGCGTCAACACAGCCTGCGGCCCGGCGACCAGCGAGGTCGGCCCCTTCTACTGCCCGGCGGATCAGACCGCTTATTTCGACGTCGAGTTCTTCGACGTGCTGCGCGACCAATTCGGTTCCAGCGGCGGCCCGTTGGCGCAGGAGTACGTGGTCGCACACGAGTACGGTCACCATGTTCAGAACCTCACCGGCACGCTTCGGCAATCGCAGGGTCCCGGCGCCGCGGGCCCCACCGGCGGCGGCGTCCGCACCGAACTGCAGGCCGACTGCTACGCGGGGGTGTGGGCGCACTACGCCGCCATCACCAAGCAGGAAGGCACCGACGTCACGTTCCTACAGCCGTTGACGGACAAGGACATCGCCGACGCGCTGTCGGCCGCGGCCGCGGTGGGCGATGACCGCATCCAGAAGCAGACCACGGGCCGCGTCAACCCGGAGGCGTGGACGCACGGATCGGCCGCGCAGAGGCAGAAGTGGTTCACCGAGGGCTACCGCACCGGTGATCCGAAGGCCTGTGACACGTTCTCCACGAACGACCTTGGGTAGGACGCCCACGGCCGTCGACGCCGTCGCCGAACGCTATCTGGACACCCTCGCCGCGCTCGACCCTTGTGCGGCAACCGAAATGGGGATCACCGGCCACGACCGCAACTACGACGAGGAGATCACCGACTACTCCCCCGACGGCGTCGCCGCACGTGCCGACGCCGCGCGCCACACACTGCGGGAGCTCGACAACGTCACCGCCGAGGACGCCGTCGACGAGGTGACGGTGGCGGCGATGCGCGAGCGCCTCGGCATCGTGATCGACATCAACGACGCCGGGCTCGATATGGGCGAACTCAACGTGATCGCCTCCCCGCTGCAGTCGATGCGCGACGTGTTCGACCTCATGCCTACCGAAACCGACGACGACTGGGCGGTGATCGCGCGCCGACTCTCACACGTGCCCGACCGTGTCGCCGGATATGCCGACGCGCTGCGGACCGCGGTCACCATCGGCCGTCCCCCCGCGGTGCGCCAGGTCGCGCGCGGCATCGAGCAGTCCGCAAGCATCCAGCACCTGTTGGTGGACATGGTCGCGGCCGCGGTCCCCGACAACGCAACGCTGCACGACGAACTGCAACAGAACGCCGCCCATGCGGCGAACGCCTACCGCGAACTCGGCAGGATTCTCGGAGACGAGATCGCACCACATGCGCGCGTCGAGGATGCGGTGGGCCGCGACGCCTACCGGTTGTGCTCACGTTCCTTTCTCGGCGCCGAGGTCGATTTCGAGGAGACATACGAGTGGGGCCTTCAGCGGCTGGAAAGCATTGTCGCCGAACAGGAGAAGCTTGCCAAGCAGTTGTACCCCGGAACGTCGATCGCGGACGCGCTGCGGCGCCTGGACACCGAGGAGCGCTACCTCATCCAGGGCGTCGACGCACTGCAGGCATGGATGCAAGACCTCTCCGACCGCGCTGTCGAGGCGCTCGCCGACACGCACTTCGACATCGCCGAACCGCTGCGCGAGCTGGAGTGCCGGATCGCGCCGACCCACACCGGCGGCATCTATTACACCGGTCCGTCGGAAGACTTCAGCAGACCCGGTCGGATGTGGTGGTCGGTTCCGCACGGCATCGACACCTTCCATACGTGGCAGGAGACGACGACGGTGTTCCACGAGGGCGTTCCGGGACACCATCTGCAGATCGGGCGTGCGGTCGTGCGCGCCGACCAACTCAACCGGTGGCGGCGACTGGGCTGTTTCGTATCGGGCCACGGGGAGGGTTGGGCGCTGTACGCCGAACGGCTGATGGCCGAACTCGGTTGGCTCGAAGATCCCGGCGACCACATCGGAATGCTTGACGCGCAACGTTTTCGGGCCGCACGCGTCGTCATCGACATCGGTGTGCACTGCGCCATGACCGCACCCGACGGCACCGTGTGGGATGTCGACAAGGCGTGGCAATTTCTGGTCTCGCACAGCGCGATGAACGAGGAGCACCTGCAGTTCGAACTCGACCGCTACCTCGGCTGGCCGGGTCAGGCGCCGTCGTATGCGATCGGCCAGCGGATCTGGCAACGGCTGCGCGACGAGATGCTGGGCCGGGGTGTGCCGCTCAAGGAGTTCCATGACCGCGCCCTGGACCTCGGCGGATTGCCGCTCGACGTGCTCCGGTCCGCGCTGACGCGCGATTTCGCCTCCGGCTGAGCCCCTTTCACTGCCCGCTCGTACGCCCTAGCGTGGACGCATGGATTCCGTGGCCGTCACGCCGAACCTCACCATGCTCGTCGTCAACGGGTGGCAGGTCTACGCCTGGCGCGACGGTGACTCGGTCACGCTGATCGACACCGGGGCACCGGGATCCGGCGCAGCCATCGCCGAGGCGGTGCCATCAATCGATCGGATAATCCTGACGCACGGACACGTCGACCACATCGGCTCGGCCGCCGAACTCCACAGATCGACCGGCGCCCCGGTTGTCGCCGGCGCAGGGGATGCCGCCGCGATTCGCGACGGAGCTGCGCTGCCCCCACCGGTGTTCGAGGACTGGGAGGTGCCGATCCACGCGCGTGTCGCAGCAGGATTGCCCGATGCTGCCGAGCCCGTCCCTGTCGCCCGGGAACTGTGCGACGGCGACATGCTGGATTTCGGTGGCGGCGCCGAGGTCCTGTCGATACCGGGTCACACCGAGGGCAGCATCGCGATTCATCTGCCCCGCCACGGCGTGCTGCTCACCGGCGACACCATCGCCAACGTCGGCACGCTCATGCTCGGCACCTTCAACCAGGACCGTGCGCGCACGGTGGCGTCATTCCGCCGTCTTGCCGCGCTCGACATCGACACGGCGTGTTTCGGTCACGGCGACCCGATCGCTGCCGGCGCGGGCGACCGGCTCCGCGAGATCGCCGCCACGTTGACGTGACCGGCTCCATCCGAGTCACTCGACGAGTACCGTCACCGTGGTCGAAGGAGACATTCATGCGCATTGCAATCGCAGGTGCGACGGGGAACATCGGCGCCCGCACCGCCGCCGCGCTCGAGCGCGACGGCCACGAGGTGGTCCCCATCAGCCGCTCACAAGGGGTCGACCTGATGTCCGGTGAAGGCCTGGACGCCGCCCTCACCGGCGTGCAGGCCGTCGTCGACGCCATCAGCGCACCGCCCACCGATCGGGACCGAACCGTCGAGTACTTCGGCACCACCACACGCAACCTGCTCGCCGCCGAACAACGCACGGGCGTCGGCCATCACGTCCTGCTCTCGATCGTCGGCATCCACGACATCGAAGGCAATCCGCACTACTCAGGCAAGCGCGAGCAGGAGCGTCTCGTCGCCGACGGACCGGTGCCGTGGACGATCGTGCCCGCCACCCAGTTTCACGACTTCGCGGCCATGGTCGCCGGTTGGTTCGAACAGGACGGGGTGTCGACCATCGCGCCGTTGCTCATACAACCGATCGCGCCCGACGACATCGCCGAGGTTCTTGCCGAGGTCGCCGTCGGCCAACCGCAGGGCCGGTACGTGGATGTCGCGGGGCCCGAGACACAAGACCTCGTCGACATGGCCCGCCGGACGCTGGCCGCAAGGGGCAAACAGGTCAAGCTGGTGCCGACCTGGTCGGGCATGTTCGGGTTGTCGATGTCGGGAAATGTGTTGCTGCCGGGCGAGAATGCCCGCATCGCCCCGACGACGTTCGACGACTGGCTCGCCGCCGGCGCCAATTGATCAGGAGAACTCGATGACCAACCCCGATACCCCCCTCGCCGGAAAAGTTGCCTACGTGACGGGCGCCGCTCGCGGACAGGGCCGTTCGCACTGCATACGGTTGGCCCGCGCCGGGGCCGACATCGTCGCGATCGACGCGTGCGGTCCGGTCGCCGAGCACAACGGCTATCCGCCCGCGCTCCCGGAGGATCTCGCCGAGACGGTGAGCCTCGTCGAAGGTGAGGGCCGCAAGATCGTCGCCGACCGCGTCGATGTCCGCGACCTCGCGGGCCAGCAGCGGGTGGTCTCCGACGCGATCGAACAGTTCGGCCGCCTCGACATCGTCGTCGCCAACGCCGGTGTGATGAATTGGGGTCGGCTGTGGGAGATTTCGGCACAGCAGTGGCAGGAAGTCCTCGACGTCAACCTCACCGGTGTGTGGAACACGATCAAGGCCGCCGTGCCGCCGATGATCGAGGCGGGCAACGGCGGCTCCATCATCACGATCAGTTCGGCGGCCGGCATCAAAGCCGTTCCCGGGTGCGGTCACTACTGCGCCAGCAAGTTCGGCGTCGTCGGGCTCACCAACTCGTTGGCGGTCGAACTCGGCGAGTTCGGCATCCGGGTCAACTCGGTGCATCCGTACGGCACCGACACCCCGATGGGCAACGACACCTCGATGTGGCAGGTCTTCGCCGACCACCAGACCTACATCCACAGCTTCTCCCCCGGCGCGCTGCCGACGGAGTCGCTGGCGGACCCGGATCTGATCTCCGACATCGTCGTCTGGCTGGCCAGCGACGCCTCGTCACTGCTGACCGCGGCGCAAATCCCCGCGGACAAGGGCTATCTGAAGATTTGAGCTTCCCGCGAGTCTGAGCTTATGCGTCAAATCCGGCCGAACTTCGTGCAGAAGTTCAGTTTCGGCGGGCGGGCACCGGCCGGGCGGGCAGCCGGGCGGGCACCGGCCTTGTTACAGGCGCGACTGCTCCTTGATCGCCGTGTCGCTGGTGCGCAGCGGCCGGATCAGCGCGCCCTGGGTGAACGATGCGATCAGCTCACCGGCCTCGGTGTGCACGGTTCCGCGGACATACGACATGCCTGCGCCCACCTGCGTGCTCTCGTGGCTGTACAGCAGCCACCCGTCGAGTCCGAACGGCTCATGGAAGCTGACCGACACCGTCATCGGTGCGGTCGACACGGTGACGTGGGACTGCGCGGTGCCGATGCCCTCGTGGGCGCGCATGGTCGTCGAAATACCCAGGTGTCCAGTCAGATACGCGACGAGAGCCTTGGCGAGCTCGTCACGCTCGGGCGTCTTGTCGTAGTGCACCCAGGCATACAGTTCCGGCGGGCCGACCTCGTCGGGGCTGTTGACGTCGACGACATCGACCAGCCGGATCTCGCGACCGGCCATGGCCATGCGCGCGTCGTTCGCCTCGGCGGGCGGCTTGACCTCGGGGCGCGCGACGGCGTGGCGGATGACGTCGTCGGTCGGGACGTCGGTCAGCACGGTGACGGTGATGCAGCGCTTGCCGTTCTGCTTGGCCGCGACGACAGCGGTTGCGGTGGAACGGCCTTCGTTGACGACGTCGACCTCCAACTCGACCGGCCCGGCCGCGACCATGACCGCCCGCGAGAACACCGCATGCGCCGACCGCACCGACTTGCCCTCGAATCGTTTGGCCACCGCCACGATCACCTGGGCGAGCACCTGGGTGCCCTCGACGACCTGCCGGTCCTCCTCACCGGCCGGGCCGGTCTCGGCGATGAATCGGTTGTCCCCGTCCTGGCGGACGTCGAACAGGTCGAGCAGGGTGTCGACGGTCCACTGTTGCTGAGCTGAGTCTGTCGTCATGACAAGGAACAGTAACCGAGCTTCTACAAAAGCGGTAACGTCGTTACCAGTCGATCTCGAGCCGGAAGGTGACGACCATGGCCAAGCCGAGCGGGCGCCCCGCCGCGGGCGCCACACGCATGGCCGACGCCGCCGATGGCGACCCCCGGCCCAAGCGCTTCATGAAGTCGGCGCTGGCGATCCTCGGCGAGACCGGGCGCACCGACTTCACCGTGCTCGAGGTGGTCGAACGGTCGAAGACATCGCTGCGGTCCTTCTACCAACACTTCTCGACCAAAGACGAACTGCTGCTCGCGCTCGTCGACAAGATCATGGCCGAGTCGACGCGCCGCTGGCGCGAAGACACCGCCGGCCTGCCCGCCGCGACGGCCCTTCGCGTGCTCATCGACCGGATCTGCACCCCGCCCGAGACCACCACCCAGGACAAGGTCAACCGCGGCCTGACCAACTACAACGACCGCCTCGCCGAGACCTTGCCGCGCGAATACTCGCGCGTGCTCTCACCGGTCTACGAGCTGATCAAGGACATCATCAACCGCGGGATCGCCGAGGGCGTCTTCCGGTCGGACCTCAACGTCGACGCCCGGGCCGCACTGATCATGCAGTCGTCGCTGGGCGCGATCCGGCTGCAGGTGCTCGGCGCGGAACTCAGCGGCATACCGGTCGGCGCAGACGACATCTACGACTTCTGCCTCAGCGGGCTCACCGGCCCGGACCACAACGCTTGACCTGCGCCGCACCGGCGGAGAACAGGCTTCTCCGGCGCCGCTGTTTCTGCTGGTCCCAAAGTGGTAATGTCATTACCACTAACAGCCAATCAGACTTGCAGGAGGCGAACATGACACGCCAGCTTCCGTATCCCGTGTTCGACGCGGACAACCACTTCTACGAGCCCAAAGAGGCGCTGACCAAGTTCCTCCCGGACCACCGCAAGCACGTCATCGACTACATCGAGGTGCGCGGACGGACCAAGATCATGGTGCGCAACCAGGTCAGCGACTACATCCCGAACCCCACCTTCGAGGTTGTCGCGCGCCCGGGCGCCCAGGAGGAGTACTTCAAGCACGGCAGCGGCGGCAAAAGCTTCCGGGAGGTGATGGGCAAGCCGATGAAGGCGATTCCGGCCTTCCGCGAACCCGCCGCGCGACTCGAGGTCATGGACGGCCTCGGCCTGGATTACTCGCTGATGTTCCCGACCCTGGCCAGCCTGGTCGAGGAGCGGATGAAGGACGATCCGGAACTGATCCTCGACGTCATCCACGCGCTCAACGAGTGGATGTACGAGACCTGGCAGTTCAACTACGAGGACCGGATCTTCTCCACCCCGGTGATCAACCTCGGCATCGTCGACCGCGCGCTCGAAGAACTCGAATGGTGTCTGGAGCGCGGCGCCAAGACGGTTCTGGTCCGGCCGGCGCCGGTGCCCGGTGTGCGCGGCACGCGGTCGTTCGGGTTGCCCGAGTTCGACCCGTTCTGGGACGCCTGCGTCAAGGCCGGTATCCCGGTGTCGATGCACGCCTCGGACTCCGGCTACGCCGAGTACCTCAACGACTGGGAACCGGCCGATGAGTACCTGCCGTTCAAGCCGACCGCGTTCCGGATGGTGTCGATGGGCAAGCGGCCGATCGAGGACTCGATGGCCGCGCTGGTGTGCCACGGCGCGCTGACCCGCAATCCCGATCTGCGGATTCTGTCCATCGAGAACGGCGCCGACTGGGTGCCGTACCTGTTCAAGCAGTTCGAGGGCGTCTACAAGAAGATGCCGCAGGAGTTCCCCGAGAACCCGATCGAGGCGTTCAAGCGTGGGGTGTATGTCGCACCGTTCTGGGAGGACGACTTCGCCAAGATGGCCGACCTCATCGGCGTCGACCGGGTGATCTTCGGGTCGGATTGGCCGCACCCGGAGGGGCTGGCCGAGCCGACCCATCTGATCGACGACCTGCAGGGACTCGACGAGGAAGGCCAGCGGAAGGTCATGGGCGGCAACATGATCGACCTGTTCAAGGTGCCCAACGAGATCGTCCACAACCCCGACGTGCCCGCGCTCGTCATCCCCGCCTGAGTTCAGGCACCGTCGCGAAACGTGCGTGTCGATGCGTCGACACGCACGTTCGCACGATTACGAAAGAGAGCCCGTGACCGATAGCTCGAACAACGGCACGAATCCTGAGGTACTGCTCTTCGCCTCGACGACGCAGTCGTTCCTCGAAAAGGAAGTGCCGCTGAGTCGGATACGCGAGATGCACGATGCCGGAACGTCGTTCGACGCCGACTGGTGGCGTCGCGCCGTCGAGCTGGGCTGGACCAGCCTCCTGATTCCCGAGGAACTCGGCGGCGGCAGCGTCTCCGGGGAGGGCGTCAAGGACCTGGCGCTCGTCGCCGAGATCGCCGGCAAGACCGTCGCTCCCGGTCCGCTGCACCCGGTCAGCACCGTGCTCGCCGGACTGGTGGAGGCGCCCGTCGGCCACGAGGACACCATCGAGGCGCTGGTGGCCGGCGACGCGGTGGCCAGCTGGGCGGTCTACGAGCCCGGGCAGCAGTGGTCACCGCTGACGCCGACCGTCACCGCCACCGCCACCGCGACCGGGTTCCGTATCGACGGGGTCAAAGACCGGGTCGAGGCCGGCGCCGACAGCGCATTGTTCTTGGTCACAGCACAATCCGACGACGGTATCCACCAGTTCCTCATACCCGCGGACGCACCGGGTGTGCGCGTGGAGCCGCAGCGCTCGATCGACATGGTGAAGACCTACGCCCGCGTGCACTTCGACGGGGTCGAGGTCGATGCGGGCGCGGCGGTGGGCACCGCCGATCAGACACCGGCCCTGATCGAGCGGCAGACCCAGATCGCCTGCGTACTGCAGTGCGCGGAGGTGGTCGGCATCCTGGATACGGTGCTGGCCTTCACGATTCAGTGGGGCTTCGACCGGCTTTCCTTCGGTCGCCCCCTTGGCTCGTATCAGGCGCTCAAGCACAAATACGCCGACCTGAAGATCTGGTTCGAAGGGTGCCGTGCCACGACCAACGCAGCGGTGGCCGAGGTGGCAGCGCGGACGCCCGGTGCGGCGATGGCCGTCAGCGTCGCGAAATCGTACGTGGGCGAATACTCACCGGGCATGTTGCAGCTGTGCGTGCAGCTGCACGGCGGCATCGGGGTGACGTGGGAACACGACCTGCACCTGTTCCTGCGACGAACCACCTTGAACCGCTCGATGTTCGGCACTCCCGAGGAGCACAACCTGCGCGTCTACTCCCTCACCAAGAACCTGGAGCATGCGTCATGACCGAGACCACATCGGCCCCCGCCGCGACCGCCACCACGGAGTCGGTCGAGGAGTTCGCCGCCCGGGCTCAGGCGTGGCTGGCAGAAAACATGCCCCCGATCGATCCGAACAACCCACCCGAACACGACCGCGGTGAAGAGGAGCCGTGGCTGCGCGCGCGGGAACTCCAGAAGCGGTTGTGGGAGGGGGGATTCGCCGGCATCTGTTTCCCCAAGGAGTACGGCGGGCTCGGTCTGCCGATCGCCTATCAGAAGGCGTTCGACAGGGTCTCGCGTGCATATGAGCTGCCGATCATCCTCAACACTCCGACGTTCACGATCTGCGCGGCCACCATCCTCGACACCGGTAGCGAACAGCAGAAACGACAGCACATCTCGGCGGCGCTGCGCGGCGACGAGGTGCTGGTGCAGCTGCTGTCGGAACCGAGCGGCGGCTCCGACCTCGCCGGTGTGATCACCCGCGCCGACCGCAAAGGCGACAAGTGGGTGATCAACGGGGCAAAGACCTGGAGCACAAGCGCTTTCGCCGCTGACTACGGGTTGATGCTGGCGCGCACCAACTGGGACGTGCCCAAGCACGAGGGTTTGACGATGTTCCTGGTGCCCATCGACAGCCCCGGCATCACACTGCGCCGCATCAAGCAAGTCAACGGTTCCGTCGAGTTCTGCGAGGAGTTCTTCGACAACCTCGAGCTCGACGACGACGCCGTGGTCGGCGAGGTCGACGCGGGCTGGCACGTCGCCTCCCGGCAGCTGTACCACGAGCGGCGCGCGGTCGGCGGCGGATCGGAGTTCGCCAGCGGGATCGGCGCCGAGGGCAAATCCGACGTCCCGACCAATTACGTTGAGCTGCTTGAGAAGGCGGGTCAGGCCGACAACGCGCGGCTTCAGGAGATGGCCGGGCGCGCGCTGGTGCACCGGACCGTTCGCGAGCAGCTGATCGACCACGTCTACCACGGTGTGCTCGACGGCTCGCTACCGCCGGCCGCCGGGTCCATCATCCGCATCGCGCACGCCGACGTCCATCACGTCGAGTTCGACACGGCGCTGGCGATCACCGGCAGCGCGGGTGTGGTCGACGTCGACGGTGTGCTGATCCGTCACGGCGAGCGGTACCTGTCGCGCCAAGCCGCCGCCCTGGGCGGCGGCACGACCGAGATCGCGCGGAACATCATCGGCGAGCGCGTGCTCGGCTTCCCCCGCGAACCCGCCGCCGACCGCGACGTGCCGTTCAAAGAGGTCAAGCGCAACAGGGGCTGACCCTTTCTCAGAACAATGTGGGTTGCAACGCTGGGACGGGTGCAGGCGCCGGCGGTGTGTCCGCGGCGCGGAACGACCGGCGGTCGGGCGCCAGGCCGTGCTTGGCCACAAGCGGCGCCGCCCGGTCGTGCAACCTCTTTCGGTAGTCCTGCGGCAGGTAGGCGCCGCGGCGATACAGCTCGCGGTACTTTCCCACCAGCTCCGGGTGCGAGCCGGCCAACCAGTTCATGAACCAGCCGCGCGTCGAACCACGCAGGTGTAGGCCGAACACCGTGACACCGGTGGCGCCCGCGGCCGCGATCTGGGCGAGCAGCGCGTCGAGCTGCTCGGGCGAGTCCGTCAGATGCGGCAACACCGGGGCTACCATTACGTGGCAGTCCAGCCCGGCGTCCCGGATCGCGGCGATCATCCCGAGCCGTGCCTGCGGCGACGGTGTGCCCGGTTCGACTTCCCTGTGCAGCGCGAGGTCTCCGACGGCGAGCGAAACCGCCACGCTGACATCGACCTGACGGGCGGCCTCGCAGATCAGCGGAAGGTCGCGTCGCAGCAGCGTGCCCTTGGTGAGGATGGAGAACGGGGTACCGGAATCGGTCAGGGCCGAGATGATCCCGGGCATGAGCGCATAGCGGCCCTCGGCCCGCTGGTACGGATCGGTGTTGGTGCCCAACGCCACCGTCTCGCGCTGCCACGACCGCCGCGACAGTTCGCGGCGCAGCACGTCGGCCACGTTGGTCTTGACCACGACCTGACTGTCGAAGTCGCTGCCGCAGTTCAATTCGAGATATTCGTGCGTGGGCCTCGCGAAGCAATAGCGACAGGCGTGCGAGCATCCGCGGTAGCCGTTGACCGTGAACCGGAACGGCAGCATGGCCCCGTTGGGCACCTTGTTGAGCGCCGATTTGCACAGCACTTCGTGGAACGTGATGCCCTCGAACTGCGGCGTCCGCACGCTGCGCACGAAACCGATACGCTGCAGGCCGGGCAGCGCGCCGTCGTCGACGCCGACACCCTGACCATCCCACCGCATACACTCGATTCGAACTCACGTTCGATGGGTTGTCAAGGTCGACGCGCGCGAACGCTTTGCAGAACAGATTTGGGGGCGATGTGGCGAGCGAGAGCCACGAGGACGAACTGCGCTCTGAGCAGCGCTACATCGACGGGTTGTATGCGCGACTCGACGCCGAACGAGCACGCGTGCGGGCGCACTACGACGCGGCGCTGCGCGGTGACGGCGGCTCACTGGTCGACCGTGACGCCGAGGTGCGCGCGGTGGCCAAGCGGGTGAACCGGCTCAACGTGGCCGACCACGGGCTGTGCTTCGGTCGGCTGGACAGCGTCACGGGTGACCGTCTCTACATCGGTCGTATCGGGTTGCTGGACGAGGCCAACGAGTACGAGCCGCTGCTTCTGGACTGGCGGGCTCCCGCGGCGCGCCCGTTCTACGTCGCCACCGCGGCCCACCCCGAGGGCATGCGCCGCCGGCGCCAGTTCCATTCCATCGGGCGTCGCATCACCGATTTCACCGACGAGACTCTGGGCAGGCCCACTGAAGGCGCCCAGGGTGACGCCGCGCTGCTCGCGGCGGTCAACGCGCCCCGCGGCGAGGGCATGCGCGACATCGTGGCGACCATCCAGTCCGAACAGGACGAGATCATTCGGCTCGAGCACCCGGGCGTGTTGGTGATCGAGGGCGGCCCGGGCACGGGCAAGACCGTGGTCGCACTGCACCGGGTGGCCTACCTGCTCTACACGCAGCGGGAGCGGATGGAACGCCACGGCGTGCTGGTGATCGGCCCGAACACCGCGTTCCTACGACACATCGACCGGGTGCTGCCCTCGCTCGGCGAAACAAACGTCGTGTTCATGACGACCGGTGACCTCGTTCCCGGCCTGCGGGTCACCGCCGAGGACTCTCCCGACGCGGCGCGCGCGAAGGGTTCGCTGACGATGCTGGACGTGCTGGCCGCGGCGATCGCCGACCGGCAACGGGCTCCCGCAGAACCGGTGCCGATCAAGCTGGCCGACGTCACCGTGCGGATCGACGCCGAGACGGCCGAGTGGGCGATCCAGGAAGCCCGCGACAGCGGCTTGCCACACAACGACGCGCGCGCGGTGTTCGTCGACGTCATCACCTGGGTCCTCACCGAGCGGGCGATCGCCCGCATCGGCAAGGGCTGGCTGAGCCGCGACGACAAGGCGGCGTGGGAACACCTGCGTGCCGAGCTTCTCGACGAACTCGGTGATCACGAAGCGTTCAACACCGCCTTGGACGATCTGTGGCCGCAGCTGACGCCGGAGGCTCTGCTGGCCGGACTCTACGAGTCTGTCGAACGGCTCAGTGCCGCAGGCGCCGACGAGTGCCTGCTGCGCGCCCAAGGCGATGCCTGGACGGTGCCGGACGTGCCGCTGCTCGACGAGCTGGTCGACATGTTGGGCGGGAGCAAACCGGACGCCGCGGCCGAGACTCAGCGGCAGGAGGAGGCCGCGTACGCCGCCGGTGTGCTGGACCTGATGGTGGCCCGTGAGGACCTGATGGCCGACGAGGATCATCTGCTCGCCACCGACCTCATCGGCGCCGAAGACCTCGCCGAGCGATTCATCGAACGCGACACCCGCGATCTCGCTGAACGTGCTGCCGCAGAACGTGATTGGACGTACGGCCACGTCGTCGTCGACGAGGCGCAGGAGCTCTCGGAGATGGACTGGCGGGTGCTGATGCGTCGGTGTCCCAGCAAGTCTTTCACCGTTGTCGGAGATCTCGCGCAGCGCCGATCGGCCGCGGGCACCACGTCGTGGGGCTCGATGCTCGATCCCTATGTGCCCGGTCGCTGGATCTACCGGCCGCTGTCGGTGAACTACCGCACGCCAGCCGAGATCATGGACGTCGCCGCGGGCCTGCTCGCCGAGTTCGCCCCCGAGGTGCGGCCACCC
This sequence comes from Mycobacterium neumannii, assembly GCF_002245615.1. NCBI lineage: Bacteria > Bacillati > Actinomycetota > Actinomycetes > Mycobacteriales > Mycobacteriaceae > Mycobacterium > Mycobacterium neumannii. The sequence continues at coordinate 81,108 of NZ_NKCO01000001.1, forward strand.
GAATCCGTTCGCGCATGCGGTGTTCGGCCATGGGCGCGCTTCATCGATACCGACGAACTACCCGGCGCGATCGAGGAGTTCCGTCGCGACGAAGACGGCCGCGATGGGACCAGCGTCGTGATCGGGCCTTCGGGAATGGACGGGGCGGTGTCACCGTCGGAGATCAAGGGTTTGGAGTTCGACGCGGTTCTGGTCGTCGAGCCGGGCCGCATCCTCGCCGACGGTCCGCGCGGGGCGGCCGACCTCTACGTCGCGCTCACCCGCGCGACACAACGGCTCGGTGTGCTGCACACCGAGCCGCTGCCACCCACGCTGAAATTGTCCGAGCTCCAGAACGTGGCCGACTGAGCGGCCGCGATACCTACAGCGGCGCGGTCACCACTGGCTCAGCTGGCACTGCACCGTGTAGGTACCGTCCTGCTGCACCGCCACCTCACCGTCGATCGCGATCTCGCAGTGCGGATTCGGGGAGGCTTGCATGGCGTGGACGCCCGTGCTCGCGGTGAGGATCGCCCATTGCGGGTCGGCCATTGTCGTCTCGAAGACCCACGGCACGCCCGGCTGCAGAACCACTTCTTCCTTCTTCAGGTACGCATACGCGTCGGCGTTGTACGCCTCCTTGCTCGGAGGCTGAGCCGTCAGATAGTTGAGTTGGAAGTCGGCAGGAGCCGTTGACGTCAGCGTGTACCGGACCACGTGGCCTTCCGACTGGGCATTCGCCGTCGCATGGCTGACCGCGACTGACGCCGCAGCCACCATGAGAGCCGCCCCGACCTTGGTTATAGCTGTTCGCATGTTCGTCACATCGCCGGACGGTATCAAACCGTTACAGCCGCAGCGCCGCCGCTGCCGAGCGCCTTCGATGCGCCGCTGAACGGCACACGACCTGCGGAGAAGTCACAGGTTAATTTGTTTGTCACACGCAGACATTTCCCAGAAACACCACCGCTCTAACGTCCCGATTCGACAACCACGCGATGTCGGGACCCGCGCCCGGCTCGACGCTCATCGCCGATGTGCGCTGCGGATATATAGGGAAAGGCTGTTCATGCGACTACCACGACGGTCCTCCGTGAGACGTTCAGCCCTTGTTGCCGGCGGAATCGTCGCTGCGACCAGCCTGGTGCTGGCCGGCTGCGGAAGCAAGGCGACCGAGTCGGATTCGGCGAACGCCCAATCGTGCGTCGACACCTCGGGCCCGACGATCAAAGTGGGTGCGCTGAACTCGTTGTCGGGCACCATGGCCATCTCGGAAGTGACCGTCCGCAACGCCATCGACCTCGCGGTCGAGCAGATCAACGCCTCCGGCGGTGTGATGGGCAAGCAGATCCGGCTCGTCGGCGAGGACGGCGCGTCCGAGCCGACGGTGTTCGCGGAGAAGGCCGAGAAGCTGATCAGCAGCGACTGCGTGGCAGCGGTGTTCGGCGGGTGGACCTCCTCGTCGCGCAAGGCGATGCTGCCGGTCTTCGAGAGCGCGAACTCGCTGCTGTATTACCCCGTGCAGTACGAGGGCCTGGAGTCGTCGAAGAACATCTTCTACACCGGCGCTACCACCAATCAACAGATCGTGCCCGCGCTGGACTACCTCAAAGAGAAGGGCGTCAAGTCGCTTTATCTGGTCGGCAGCGACTACGTATTCCCGCAGACCGCCAACCGGATCATCAAGGCATACGCGGGCGCCAACGGCATCGAGATCAAGGGCGAGGACTACACGCCGCTGGGCTCGACGGACTTCTCGACCATCGTCAACAAGGTCCGCACCGCCGCCGCCGACGCCGTGTTCAACACGCTCAACGGCGATTCGAACGTCGCCTTCTTCCGGGAGTACCGCAACGTCGGCCTGACCCCGGAGGCGATGCCCGTGGTGTCGGTGTCGATCGCCGAGGAGGAGGTCGGCGGAATCGGAATCCAGAACATCACCGGTCAACTCACCGCCTGGAACTATTACGAAACCGTCGACAACCCGGCCAACAAGGCGTTCGTCAAGGCCTACAAGGACAAGTACGGCGCCAACAAGCCGACGTCGGACCCGATGGAGGCCGCCTACGTCTCGGTGTACCTGTGGAAGAACACCGTGGAGAAGGCGAAGTCGTTCGACGTCAAGGCGATTCAGGACAATGCGGGTGGCGTGACGTTCGACGCGCCGGAGGGTCTGGTCACCATCGACGGCGAAAACCACCACATCACCAAGACCGCGCGCATCGGCGAGATCCGGCCCGACGGGCTGATCTACACGATCTGGGAGTCGCCGGGGCCGATCGAACCCGATCCTTATCTCAAGTCGTATCCGTGGGCGGCCGGCCTGTCCAGCTGAGACTTCGGGCCAGCGAAGCGACGGGAGTATTTCGTAGTGGATGTCCTGATCGGGCAGCTGGCAACGGGATTGAGCCTCGGCTCGATCCTGTTGCTGGCGGCGCTGGGGTTGTCGCTGACGTTCGGCCAGATGGGCGTCATCAACATGGCGCACGGCGAGTTCATCATGGCCGGTTGCTACACCGCCTACGTGGTGCAGCAGATCGTGTCGAGCGCCGGTGCGTCGCTGTTGATCTCGCTGGCCGTCGGATTTGTGATCGGTGGCGCGATGGGTGCGCTTCTAGAGACCACGCTGATCCGCCGGATGTATCACCGGCCGCTGGACACACTGCTGGTCACCTTCGGTGTCGGGTTGATTCTTCAGCAGGTCACTCGCGACGTCTTCGGAGCTCCCGCGGTCAACGTGGTGGCGCCGGCGTGGTTGTCGGGCGGGGTGGAGATGTTCGGTGCGGTGGTGCCCAAGACGCGGATCTTCATCCTGGTGCTGGCCGTCGTCTGTGTCGCGGCGCTGGCCACCGCGCTCAAGGTCAGCCCGATGGGACGGCGGATCCGGGCCGTCGTCCAGAACCGCGACCTCGCCGAGACCAGCGGAATCTCGTCCCGGAAGACCGACATCACAACGTTTTTCATCGGTTCGGGGCTGGCCGCGGTGGCCGGTGTCGCGTTGACGCTGATCGGGTCGACCAGCCCGACCATCGGGCAGAGCTATCTGATTGACGCATTCCTGGTGGTCGTGGTCGGTGGACTCGGCCAGATCAAGGGCACGGTGATCGCGGCGTTCGCGTTGGGCTTTTTGAACTCGTTCATCGAATACAACACCACCGCGTCACTGGCGAAGGTGGTCGTGTTCGTGATCATCGTGATCTTCCTGCAGGCTCGGCCGCAGGGCCTGTTCACCGTCCGGACAAGGAGTCTCGCGTGAGGACCTTCGTTGGCCGCTGGCAGACCTGGGCCGGTTTCGCGGTGGCCGCGGTGCTGCTGTTCGCCGTGGCGCCCGCGGTGCTGTCCGATTTCCGGCTCAGCCTGCTGGGCAAGTTTCTGTGCTTCGCGATCGTCGCGGTCGGGATCGGACTGGCCTGGGGCCGCGGCGGAATGCTCGTGTTGGGTCAGGGCGTGTTCTTCGGTCTCGGCGGCTACATGATGGGCATGCATCTGAAGATCTCCGACGCACAGCTGCGGGGTGACGATGTGCCGGACTTCATGCAGATCGCCGGTGTGCGCGAATTACCCGGCTATTGGCAGCCGTTCGCCTCCCCCGTCTTCACCCTGGCGGCGATCGTAATTGTGCCGACGGTGATCGCGGCCGCGCTGGGGCTCGGCGTATTCAAGCGCCGCGTCAAGGGTGCCTATTTCGCCATCCTGTCGCAGGCGCTGGCCGCCGCGCTGGCGATTCTGCTCGTCGGGCAGACCAGCCTGGGTGGCAGCAACGGACTCAACAGGTTTCGCACGTTCTTCGGGTTCACGCTCAACGACCCGGCCAACCGGCGCATGCTGTACTTCATCGCCGCCGGCGTGTTGCTCGCCGTCGTCGCGGTGGTCCGCCAACTGATGCAGAGCCGGTACGGCGAACTGCTGGTCGCGGTTCGCGACGGTGAGGAGCGGGTCCGCTTCCTGGGCTACGACCCGGCGAACATCAAGGTGGTCGCCTACACCGTGGCGGCACTGTTCGCCAGCATCGCGGGCGCGTTGTTCGCCCCGATCGTCGGGTTCATCGCACCCTCGCAGGTGGGCATCCTGCCCTCGATCGCGTTTCTGATCGGCGTGGCGATCGGTGGGCGCACCACGCTGCTTGGGCCGGTGCTCGGCGCGATCGGGGTCGCGTGGGCGCAGACGCTGTTCTCCGAACGCTTCCCCTCGGAATGGACCTACGCACAGGGTCTGCTGTTCATCGTCGTGGTCGGCTTCTTCCCGGCTGGGCTGGCCGGTCTGGGTGTGCTGTTCAAACGGCGCCGGATCCGCAGGCGCACGAAACCCGTCGCCGTCGAGCCCCAACCGCAGGCCGATCCCGACACCGAGAAGGTGGGTGCAGCCACATGACGCTGGAAGCGGAGCCGATCGCGGGCGGCAACGTCGGCATGGGCACCGAGTACCTCGAAGTACGCGGACTCACAGTCGATTTCGATGGCTTCAAAGCGGTCAGCGATGTCGACTTGACGCTGTTTCAGGGCGACCTGCGGTTCCTGATCGGCCCGAACGGTGCGGGCAAGACGACGGTCATCGACGCGATCACCGGCCTGGTCAGCGCCACCGGGTCGGTCAACAAATCCGGCGTCGAACTGCTCGGCAAGAAGGTGCATCAGATCGCCCGGCTCGGCGTGGGTCGCACGTTCCAGACGGCCACCGTCTTCGAGCAGTTGACCGTGCTGCAGAACCTCGACATCGCCGCGGGTGCCGGACGGTCGGCGTGGACGTTGTTGCGCCGCCGCAAGGGTGTGCTTCCCGCGATCGAAGAGGCGCTCGACACCATCGGGCTGAGCGACCTGGCCGACAAGCCGGCCGGTGTGCTGGCCCACGGGCAGAAGCAGTGGCTGGAGATCGGCATGCTGCTCGTGCAGAACGCCGACGTGCTGCTGCTCGACGAACCCGTTGCGGGCATGAGCCACGAGGAACGAGAAGAGACCGGAAAGCTGTTGCGCCGCATCGGCGCCCAGCGCACGGTCGTCGTCGTCGAACACGACATGGACTTCATGCGCGCGTTCGCCACGTCGGTGAGCGTGCTCGCACGCGGACAGGTGATCGCCGAGGGCTCTGTCGCCGAGGTGCAGGCCAACCCCAAGGTGCAAGAGGTCTACCTCGGCACCGCCGCGGCGGGCACCGCCGATGTCCCCGCCGAACTCATCGAGGAGTCCTGATGCTGTCACTGGTCGACGTGCGTTGCGGGTACGGCCGTTCCGAGGTCATCCACAGTGCCAGCGTCGAGGTGCCCTCCGACGGGGTGGCCGCGGTGATGGGCCACAACGGAGCGGGTAAGACCACGCTGCTGCGTGCCGCGGTCGGACTGGTGCGATGCAGTGCGGGCAAGGTGCTCTTCGACGGCGACGACATCAGCAGGCTGCGCCCGAGCGCGCGCGTCGCGCGTGGACTGGCCTACGTGCCGCAGGGCCAGCAGGCGTTCGGCCAGCTCACCACAATGGAGAATTTGCAGGTCGTCGCGGACGGACGCAAGAACGGCAAGCGGCTCATCGACGAACAACTCGACCTGTTCCCCGCTCTGAAGGAGCTGTTGGCTCGCCGCGCCGGTCTGCTGTCGGGGGGTCAGCGCCAGCAGTTGGCGATCGCCCGTGCGCTGATCACCACGCCGAAATGCCTGATCCTCGACGAGCCGACCGAGGGCATCCAGCCGTCGGTGGTCGGCGAGATCGAAGCGGCGATCACGTCGCTGACCCAGCGGGGTGACATGGGCGTGCTGCTGGTCGAACAGCACATCGGTTTCGCGCTGGAGTCCTCACAGCACTACTACGTTCTCGAGTCCGGTCGCGTCACCTCCAGCGGCGCAGGCGGCTCGTCCTCTGAAGCCGACGTCCGCGCCGCCATGGCCATCTAGCCGCTGTGCCCCCTTCCGCTGTGCCCCCTTCCGCTGTGCCCCCTTCCGCGAGTGCGCGCGTCTGCCTACGACACGCCGCGCATTTCCAGCAGTTTGCGCACGCTCGAGGCCGCCGAAGTGGCACAGTGCACCCGTGAACACAGCTTCGGAGCCGCAGGTACTGGCCGACACCGGCGGACTTGTCGTCACCGACGACGGTCGTCGGGTGTTGGTCGTGGACCGTGGCACGGGACCGCTGACGGTGCTGGCGTTCGTGCTTGGCGTCCTGACGATCGTCGTCGGCGGGTTCGGGCTGATTGCTCTGATCGGCGGTTCCCCGTCGCGGGCGCTGGGCGCCGTCTTCCTCGCCGTCGGCGTGGTATTGGCGGTGGCCGCGTTTCTCGTCGTCCGCAGAATCCGCAAGTACCGCAGCCGACCGTTGCACGACTGCCGACCCGCCGCGGTGCTGGACCGCAAGCTCGGGCTGTTCAGCTACCGCGGTGGTGCCCTGGTGCAGCTGGATCAGGTGCGCTTTGCACGTAAGTTCCAAATCGGTTCGAGCTCACCGAAACTCGTTGCGCTCACACCCGGCGGCACGAAGACACTCAAGCGCGGCAACCCGTTCGACGGTGGGGTCGGGCACATCGACGAACTTCTCAACTCGGTCGCCCGCGGCTCTGCGTGAACCCGTCGCTCGAGCCGATCGCGCTGGCGGATCAGGGGCCTGTCGTGGTGGCCGAGCGCGGTTTTGAGGTTCTGCTCATCGACCGCGGACGCGCGCCGACGGAGATGACGGTGCTGCTGTTGACGATGTCGGCGTTGATCTTCGGCGGCTTCGGCGTCGTGTCGATCTTTTACGCGTTCGCGTATTCGATGGTGTGGCCTTCGGCGGCGATCGGGGCGGGGCTGCTCATCATCGGCATCGTGGCGTTCCGGGCGATGATCCGCGGCGGTGCAGCACTTCGGCACATGCGGATGACACCGCTGAGCGCGTACCCCGCGGCGGCCGTCTTTGACCGCCGGAACCAGACTTACCGCGACGGCACCGGTGAGATCGTGGCACCGCTGAGCCAAGTGCAGTTCGAGCGGCGATCGCGGTTGCTGACCTCGACTCTGGTCGCCGTCACCCCGTCATCGACGCGAGTCCTCATGCGCGGCAACGTGTTCAGCGGCGGCGTCGGGATGCTCGACAGGGTGCTCACCGACGCCGTACACCGCGTTTGAGCACGCTCGATAGCCCACGAATGTGCGCAAACTGTCGGAATTTCGCGGCGTGTCGTGTGCAGACACGCACGCTCGCGCCAACAGGGGCAAGGAGTGTCAGGCGCGGTTGAGGCGGGCCAGCACTTCGGCCAGCACGTCGTCCACCGCTACGTCCGTCTGCTGCCCGGTCGCCAAAATCTTCACACCGATCGTGCCCGCCTCGATGTCGCGGTCACCGGCCACCAGCGCAAGCGCCGCACCCGAGCGGTCCGCCGCGCGCATCGCCCCCTTGATCCCGCGGTCGCCGTAGGCAAGGTCGACGCGCACACCCGCGGCGCGCAGTCGCGCGCCCAGCACCGACAGCGTCACCTTGGCCTGTTCGCCCAGCGGCACGCCGAAGACATCGACCCGCGCCGTCCCGCCGACGGTCTTGCCCTCGGCTTTCAACGCCAGCAACGTGCGGTCGACACCCAGGCCGAATCCGATGCCCGACAAGTCTTTTCCGCCGAGCTGTGCCATCAGGCCGTCGTAGCGTCCGCCCCCGCCGATACCCGACTGGGCGCCGAGCCCGTCGTGGATGAACTCGAAGGTGGTCTTGGTGTAGTAATCCAGCCCGCGCACCATGCGCGGGTTGATGACGTACGGCACCCCCAAGGCGTCCAGATGTGCCAGCACGGTGTCGAAGTGCTGTTTGGCGACGTCGGAGAGGTGGTCGAGCATCACCGGCGCATCGGCGGTCATCTCGCGGATCTTCGGGCGCTTGTCGTCGAGCACCCGCAGCGGGTTGATCTCCGCGCGCCGCCGAGTCTCGTCGTCGAGGTCCAGCTTGAACAGGAAGTCCTGCAACAGTTCCCGGTACTGCGGGCGGCAGGTCTCGTCACCCAGCGAGGTGATCTCCAGCCGGAAACCGTCGAGCCCCAACGATCGAAAACCCGCATCGGCGACCGCGATCACCTCGGCGTCCAGGGCCGGGTCGTCGACGCCGATGGCCTCCACCCCGACCTGCTGCAGCTGACGGTAGCGGCCGGCCTGCGGTCGCTCGTACCGGAAGAAGGGCCCCGAGTAGCACAGCTTCACCGGAAGCGGCCCACGGTCCAGGCCGTGCTCGATGACTGCGCGCATCACCCCCGCCGTGCCCTCCGGCCGCAACGTGACCGAGCGGTCACCGCGGTCGGAGAACGTGTACATCTCCTTCGACACCACATCGGTCGACTCCCCGACCCCCCGCGCGAACAACGCGGTGTCCTCGAAGATGGGCAGTTCGACATCGCCGTAGCCCGCCCGCCGGGCGGTGTCGAGCAGACCGTCGCGCACACCGACGAACTGCGCCGAGTCGGGCGGCAGGTAGTCCGGGACGCCCTTGGGCGCCTGAAATTCACTCACTGGAACTCACTAGATCAAGCCTTCGAGAAACGGGTTGGTGCGGCGTTCGAGACCGATCGTGGACTTCGGGCCGTGCCCCGGTAGTACCACGGTGTCGTCGTCGAGCACCAACAGTTTGTTGACGATCGAGCCGAGCAGGTCCCGACCACTGCCGCCCGGCAGGTCCGTCCGGCCCACCGACTGCCGGAACAGGGTATCGCCCGTGAACGCGACCGCACCCGGCCCCGACCCGATGGCCTCGTCGACGCGGAACACCACCGACCCGCGGGTGTGTCCGGGCGTGTGGTCGACGGTGACCGTCACACCGCCCAACTCCACCTTGTCGCCGTCCTTGTCCAGTTCGACGACCTGCTTGGGCTCGCGGAACAACGCGCCGAACGCCGAGCTGGCCAGCCCCCCGAGGAACCCCCGCCCAAAGTCCTTGATCGGGTCGGTCAGCATGAAGCGGTCCTCGGGATGGATGTAGGCCGGGCAGCCGTACATGTCGGCCACCTTCTGGGCCGACCAGATGTGGTCGATGTGGCCGTGGGTGAGCAGCACCGCCGCAGGTGTCAGCCGGTTCTCGTCCAGGATCCGGCGCAACGGCCCCATCGCCCGCTGGCCGGGGTCGACGACGATGGCGTCGCCCCCGGCCCGTGGGGCCAGCACGTAGCAGTTGCACGCCAGCATGCCGGCGGCAAACCCGGTGATGAACACGACGTCCAGTTTCCCACCACCCGATGGCGTGGGTCGCGGCGCCACACTCAGCAATGCCTGGCACACTCGTTGCCGATCGACCGACAACAGGAGGACATCAGCGGTGCCGACCAACGAACAGCGGCGGGCGACGGCCAAGCGCAAGCTCGAGCGGCAATTGGAGCGTCGCGCGGAGAAGGCACGCAGGCGGCGCCAGTACACGATCATCGGCTCGGTCGCAGGCGCGATCGTCGTAGTCGCCGCGGTGGTCGCGCTCGTCGTCACCAACCGCGACTCCGACAGCCAGACCGCGGCCGCCACCGAGACCTCCCCCACGTCGGCGGCCCCGTCGGCGGCAGGATCGCTTCCGGCGTTCGTAGCACCGGCCGGACTCGGCGAGAACTGCCAGTACCCGGTGTCCGCCGAGCAGGCCAGCAAGCCCGTTGATCCGCCCCGCGCAGGCAAGGTGCCCACCGAACCCGCCGAGATCAGCGCCAGCATGTCCACCGACCAGGGCAACCTCGGCCTGCTGCTCGACAACGGCAAGGCGCCGTGCACGGTGAACAGCTTCGCGAGCCTCGCCCAGCAGGGCTACTTCGACAACACCCCGTGCCACCGGTTGACCACCGCCGAACAGCTCAAGGTGCTGCAGTGCGGCGACCCGACCGGCAAGGGCTCCGGCGGGCCGGGTTACTCGTTCGCCAACGAGTACCCGACCAATCAGTTCCAGCCCGACGACCCCAAGCTGCAAGAGCCCGTCACCTATCCCCGCGGCACCCTGGCCATGGCCAACGCCGGCCCGAACACCAACGGCAGCCAGTTCTTCCTCGTCTACCAGGACTCCAAGCTCCCGCCGAACTACACGGTGTTCGGCAGGGTCGACGACACCGGCCTGGCCACGTTGGACAAGATCGCGCAGGGAGGCGTTGCCGGCGGTGGCCAGGACGGTGCGCCGGCCACCCCGGTCACCGTGAAGTCGATCCTGTTGGACTAATGCCGTGGGCGCGCCCCCGCCCTACGGCGGTCCTCCACCGCCTTACGGCTATCCCGCGCAGCAGTCCTCGTTCGGATATCCGCCACCCAGGCAGACCAACACGCTGGCCGTCGCGGCGCTGGTGTGCGCGTTCGTCTTCGCGCCGCTGGGCATCGTGTTCGGCCACGTGTCGCTGTCGCAGATCAAGAAGTCCGGCGAGGAGGGTCGCGGGCTGGCCATCGCGGGTCTGGTCATCGGATACCTGGTGTCGGTGTTGACGGTGCTGGTGGTCGTCATCAGCGTCGTCTTCCTGGCGGCGTTGGGCCGTGAACTCGAGAGGTTTGACGGCGCGGTTCCCGACGACACCGCGACCGGCGGTCTGGCGGTCGACGAACTGCCGAAGTTCGATCGGCCCGCGACGCTCGGCTCGAACTGCCAGTACCCCCGCACCGCAGAGCCGTCGAGCAAGCCGGCCAAGCCGCCGCGCACCGGACGCGTACCCACGGACCCCGCCGAGGTCAGCGCCAGCATGACCACCAGCAAGGGCGACATCGGCCTGCAGTTGGACAACGCCAAGGCCCCCTGCACGGTCAACAACTTCGCCAACCTGGCCCAGCAGGGCTTCTTCGACGACACCCCCTGCCACCGGCTGACGACGGCAGTGCATCTCGGGGTGTTGCAGTGCGGCGACCCCAGCGGAACCGGCATCGGCGGCCCCGGGTATCAGTTCCCGAACGAATACCCGACCAACCAGTACCGGTTGAGCGATCCGGCGCTGCGATCGCCGGTGCGCTATCCGCGCGGGACGCTGGCGATGGCCAACGCCGGCGTCGGCACCAACGGCAGCCAGTTCTTCCTCGTTTACGAGGACTCGCAGCTGCCGCCGACGTACACGGTGTTCGGCACGATCGACCAGACCGGTCTGACGACACTGGGCAAGATCGCGGCCGAGGGTGTGGCCGACGGCAGCGAGGACGGCAAGCCCGTCGCCGACGTCGTCGTCGAGTCGATCCGACTGGATTGAGCGACTACTCGGCCGGGGCGGTCTCGATGTAGAACTCGACGTCCTCGCCCTCGACCTTGGTCACCCGCATGTTCGCGGTGTACGCCACACCTTCGGGTCCAGTGAACGTGCACTCGAACTTCGCGCCCTCTTCTGCCTCGACGTCCTCGGGGCACTTCACGTCGGTCGGTGTGAACCCCGTCTGCTCGGAGACCAGGTCGACGACGGACTGCGCAGCTGCTTCGGGCTTGATCGTCGACCCGCAACCGACGACGGCGACTCCGAGGGAGACGAGAAGGACGACGACGGCGGGCCGCATCGTCGCAGTATCCCAGAACGAGCAAAAATTGACGCGCTTCAGCGAAATTTGCCACTGCGCCGGCTCACGCCGCTTCTGCCCAATTGCGGCTCACGCCGCTTCTGCCCAATTGCGGCTCACGCCGCTTCTGCCCAATTGCGGCTCACGCCGCGGAAGTGACCCGGTAGACGTCGTAGACACCCTCCACATTGCGCACCACGTTGAGCACGTGGCCCAGATGCTTGGGGTCGCCCATCTCGAAGGTGAACCGACTGACGGCCACCCGGTCGTTGGACGTCGTCACCGACGCGCTCAGGATGTTCACCTTCTCGTCGGCCAACACCCGCGTGACGTCCGACAGCAACCGGTGCCGGTCGAGCGCCTCGACCTGGATGGCGACCAGGAACACCGACGACGGCGACGGCGCCCACTTCACGTCGATGATCCGCTCCGACTGCTGCTGCAGCGACCCGGCGTTCGTGCAGTCGGTGCGGTGCACGCTGACCCCGCCGCCGCGGGTGACGAAACCCATGATGTTGTCGCCGGGCACCGGCGTGCAGCACTTGGCGAGCTTGGTCAGCACACCGGGAGCACCCGGCACGGCCACCCCGACGTCGTCGCTGGTGCGTTGGCGCACCGGCATCGTCGCAGGCGTCGACCGCTCGGCGAGTTCGTCGGAGGCCTCCTCGTCGCCACCGACCTGAGCGACCAGCCGCTGCACCACATGCCGCGCCGAGACGTGGCCCTCACCGACCGCGGTGTAGAGCGCCGAGACGTCGACGTACCGCAGTTCGCGGGCCAGCGCGCCCATCGACTCGGCGTTCATCAAGCGCTGCAACGGAAGTCCGCCCCGCCGAACCTCGCGGGCGATGGCGTCCTTACCGGCTTCCAGCGCCTCCTCGCGGCGCTCCTTGGCGAACCACTGCCGGATCTTCGCCTTCGCGCGCGGTGAGACCACGAAGGTCTGCCAGTCGCGCGACGGCCCGGCGTTGAGTGCCTTGGACGTGAAAACCTCGACCACTTCGCCGTTTTCGAGCTTGCGTTCCAATGCGACGAGGCGGCCGTTCACCCGTGCACCGATACAGCGGTGACCGACCTCGGTGTGCACCGCGTAGGCGAAGTCGACCGGCGTCGACCCGGTGGGCAGCGTGATGACATCACCCTTGGGGGTGAACACGAAGATCTCCTGCACCGCAAGGTCGTAACGCAGCGACTCGAGGAACTCGCCGGGGTCGGCGGCCTCCCGCTGCCAGTCCAGAAGCTGTCGCATCCATGCCATGTCGTCGATCTCGGCCGACGAGTGTTGGTTGGGAACGGCGTTGCGGCCCTTGGTTTCCTTGTAACGCCAGTGCGCGGCGATCCCCAGCTCGGCCGTCTTATGCATGTCGTGGGTGCGGATCTGCACTTCCAGGGGCTTGCCCTCGGGCCCGACGACGGTGGTGTGCAACGACTGGTACACGCCGTAGCGCGGCTGGGCGATGTAGTCCTTGAAGCGCCCGGCCATCGGCTGCCACAGCGAGTGGACCACACCCAAAGCCGCGTAGCAGTCCCGGATCTCGTCGCAGAGGATGCGCACCCCGACGAGGTCGTGGATGTCGTCGAAGTCGCGGCCCTTGACGATCATCTTCTGGTAGATCGACCAGTAGTGCTTGGGCCGGCCCTCCACGATCGCGGTGATCTTCGACGCGTTCAGCGTCGCGGTGATCTCGGCGCGCACCTTGGCCAGGTAGGTGTCGCGTGACGGCGCACGGTCGGCGACCAGTCGCACGATCTCCTCGTACTTCTTGGGGTGCAGGATCGCGAAGGCGAGATCCTCCAGTTCCCACTTGACCGTCGCCATGCCCAGCCGATGCGCAAGCGGCGCAATGACTTCCAGTGTCTCGCGCGCCTTGCGTTGCTGCTTCTCGGGTGGCAGGAACCGCATCGTGCGCATGTTGTGCAGCCGGTCGGCGACCTTGATCACCAGCACGCGAGCATCGCGTGCCATCGCGATGATCATTTTGCGGATGGTCTCGCCCTCCGCGGCAGTGCCCAGCGCGACCTTGTCCAGCTTGGTGACGCCGTCGACCAGATGGCCGACCTCGGTGCCGAACTCCTCGGTCAGCGCTTCCAGGGTGTATCCCGTGTCCTCGACCGTGTCGTGAAGCAGCGCCGCGATCAGCGTGGTGGTGTCCATGCCGAGCTCGGCCAAGATGTTGGCCACCGCCAACGGATGCGTGATGTAGGGATCACCCGAGCGGCGAAGCTGATCGGCGTGCCGCCGCTCGGCCACCTCGTAGGCCCGCTGCAGCAATTGCAGATTGGCCTTCGGGTAGATCTCCTTGTGGACGGCCACCAGCGGCTCGAGCACCGGGTTGATCGCACTGCGCTGCGACGTCATCCGGCGCGCCAACCGGGCTCGCACGCGGCGCGACGCGCTCGCGGAGGGCTTCGGCATCTCCAGCGGCTGCGTCTCGGGGATCTGGGCGCCGGGCGGCGCTGACTGCACGGCCTGGCCCGTGCCGGGTTCTTCAGCCATGGTCACCTCCCGGTCTGGTCCTCACGCAAAGCGCGCATCGGTCTGGTACGGCTGCGTCACAACACGCGCTTTCGAGGATATCCCTCAGACGGTGTACAGCGAGGTGACCGGCAGCGGTTCGAGCGCTCCGCGGCCACCCAGCGCGGTCAACTCGAGCAGCACCGCGGCGCCCGGCACGGAGGCACCCGCGTTCTGCAGCAGTTTGACCGCCGCGGCCGCGGTGCCGCCGGTGGCCAGCACATCGTCGATGATGAGCACACTGCGGCCGCCGAGGTCGATCCCGTCGGCCGGAATTTCCAGCGTGGCCGTGCCGTATTCGAGCGCATAGGTCTCACTGAACACCGGCGGCGGCAGCTTGCCGCCCTTGCGGATCGCCAACACGCCCGTGCCCAGCCGCAATGCGACCGCCGCACCGAGCAGGAAGCCGCGCGCGTCGATCCCCGCGACCAGGTCCGCGCCGCGGGCGACCTCGGCGAACGCGTCGGTCACCGCGGCCAATCCGTGCGCGTCGGCCAACAATGGGGTGAGGTCTTTGAACGCGACGCCAGGCTCTGGAAAGTCGGGCACCTCGCGCATCATCCTCGCGATCAGCGACGAGATGTCTTCGCCACCGCCACTCACCGGTCCAACACCCAACGGTCCATGTTCCATCCCGCGCCCCACCGCGTCGGGTTGGTGCTCACGGCGAACATCTTCTTCGATGTCAGCACCGTCCGCTGCTGCCGGTACAGCGGCAGCGTCGGCATGTCGGCCCACAGCACCGGGCTGCCCTCGCTGAGCAGCCGGGCCATTTCCTTGGGGTCGTTGGTGATCGCGATCGCCGAGATGACCCGGTCCACCTGCGGGTTGGAGTAGCGCGGCAGGTTGTTGCCGTTTCCGGTGTGGAACTGGTAGGCGTCCATCGCCGACGAGCCGGACGACCCGCTGCCGGCGGCACCACCCGTGCTGGCGATCAGCACGTCGATCTCGTTGTTGCGCAACGACAGTGGGCCCACCGCGTCGCCTGCGGCCTCTTCGATGGTGATGCCGGCGGGCGCACACGACTTGGCGATGGCGCCGACGGTGGCCGCCAGCCGCGCGTTGGGGGTCTGATACCCCATGCGGACGGTCAGGGGGCGCGCGTTGAGCGCGGCGCGGGCGGCGTCGGGGTTGGCGGCGACGAACTGTCCCGGCTCCGGACCGGCCTCGGCCCCGCTGTAGGCATCCTCGGTGGCGGGATTGAGCCGCGAGTTGGCGATGGGCTGCTCGGCGTTGCGGGCGATCACGTCGCGCGGTGTGCAGAGGGCCAGCGCGCGGCGGGCCGGCGGGGCAGCCAAGGGCCCCTCCGGCGCGAAGATCAGCTGTTGGATGCCGGCCGACGGGGCATCGGTTCGCACGTAGTCGTCGGGCATGTTCAGCGTGCCCGACGATCCGGTGGCGATGTCGACGACGTCGTAGGCGCCCTGATTGACGCGCTCCTGGATGTCGGCGCCGCGCGGCCACACGGTGACCTTCTTGGTGACCGGCTCGGCGCCCCACCATTTGTCGTTGGCGACCAGCACGACGGCCCCGTCCTCGGTCACCGATTCCAGCTTGTAGGGCCCCGACGAAGGGAACCGCTTCAGGTCGAGATCGGGTTTGAGTTCCCAACCGGTGTTCCAGACCGCGGCGATGCGCTCCACCGCGGCGCCGTCGTTCTCGAGGATGGCCCGCGTGACTCCGCCGTCGCCGAGACCCAACTGGTCGGCGATGACGTGCGACGGCATCATCGACGTCGCGGAGAACAGCTGTCCGAAGTCGACGAACCCACGATCGGGCGCGAACGACACCCGCGCCTTCTTCTGCCCCGGCGTGCAGTCCACCGTGGCGATATCGCTGTAACCCGCGCGGCTGACGGCGTCGAAGTTCGGGAACCGCCCGGACTGTGACGCCCACGCCAACACGACGTCGTCGCAGGTGATCGGTTTACCGTCGGAGTACACCGCGTTCGCGTTGACCTCGTAGTCGAGGACCAGCGGTTGCCTGCCGACGACCGAGATGGTTCCGAAGTCGTGATCGCCGACGATCTGGCCGTCGGGTCCGTGGTAGTTGAAGCCCGTCAGCACCCGCGCGAACGCCTGCGGACCGGCCGAGGCGGCGCCCGCAACGGTGTTGGTGTTGTAGGTGATCAGCGTGCCGTCGACGGCGTAGTCGATGCTGTCGGCGGGGCTGCGCGTGCACGCCGACGCCAACGACGCGGCGAGCACGAGTACGCCCGCCAGGACCCCGCAACGCCGGATCGGGTTCACTGCCCTCGCGGGCTGTGTGCCCGCCCGCTTACCGGCGCTCATCCCCTTACCGCCGCCGCGTGTCGCGCTTACCCGACGGGCGTCCGGTCCGGCTGCTGGTCGGGCGCACCGGACGTGCCCCCGGTGCGGGCTTGTCCGGCGGCGGAGTGGTTCGCGTCGCAGCGTCGGCGCGCGGCGTCGCGGCCGCGCCGACCGTTTCGGGTTCGTCGGAATCCTCGTCGGCTTGGGAAGCGCGTGCGGTCGCGTTCTTGCGGCGGTTCATCACCCGGCGGGTGTGGTTGCGCACGAGGTCGGTGCGCTCGCGCAGCGTGACCAGCAGAGGGGTCGCGAAGAAGATCGACGAGTAGGTGCCGACGATGACGCCGACCAACTGCACCAGCGCCAAGTCCATCAGCGTGCCCACACCCAGCAGCCACACCGCCACGACCATCAGCGCCACGATCGGCAACACGGAAATGAGGCTGGTGTTGATGGACCGCATGAAGGTCTGGTTGACCGCGAGGTTGGCGTGTTCGGCGAAGGTGCGTCTCGTGGTGTGCTCGAAGCCGTGGGTGTTCTCCTCGACCTTGTCGAACACGATGACGGTGTCATAGAGCGAGAAGCCGAGAATCGTGAGCAGGCCGATCACCGTGGCCGGGGTGACCTCGAAGCCGACGAGCGAGTACACACCGGCGGTCACCACAAGGTCGAACACCAGCGTCGCCATCGCGGCGATCGACATGTAGCGCTCATAGCGCAGCATGATGTAGACCGTCGCCAGCACGATGAACACCACCAGCGCGATCAGCGCCTTCTGGGTGATCTGGCCGCCCCACGTCTCCGACACCGCGGAATCGCTGATGGCCTGCTTGCTGGGCGCTCCGTTCGCCCCCCTCGGCTTGAACGCGTCGAACAGCGCGGTGCGCAGCTCCTCGGTCTCCTCGTTGGTCAGCGTCTCGGACCGGATCTGCACGGTGGCCGATCCGCCGCTGCCGACCACGACCACCGACTCGGGGCTCTTACCGAGCGTCTTGCTGAACACGTCCTCGACCTGCTGGACGGTCACGGTGCCCGATTCGGTCGCGGTCGGCATCGACACCTTGGTGCCGCCCTCGAAGTCGATGCCGAAGGTGAAGCCGCGCAGCAGCATGCTGAGCAGGCACACCAGCACGATCGCACCGCTGACCGCGTACCACAGCTTGCGCTTGCCGATGACCTCGAAGGCGCCGGTGCCGGTGTAGAGGCGGACGAAGAAGCCGTGCTGAGGCGCGGTCGACTCGAGGTTCGGCGCCTCCACGGCGCTGCTCTGCTGTTCTTCCGATGACTGTTTGGGCGCCATATGTCAGTCCCGTCCCGTCGCGTGCGCGGCCGCTCGTCGCTCCCTGGCGATCTGTTGCACCGCACCGAGTCCGTTCAACGAAGGCTTGGCCAGTGTCGGCGACTTCGACGCCAGGTACACCAGCGGCCACGTCACCAGGAAGACCACGACCACGTCGAGGATCGTGGTCAGGCCCAGGGTGAACGCGAAGCCCTTTACCTGTCCGACGGCGAGGACGTAGAGCACCGCCGCGGCGAGCAGCGTCACCGCGTTGCCGGACACGATCGTCTTGCGGGCCCTCGCCCAACCGCGCGGCACCGCCGACCGGAATGAACGCCCTTCGCGTATCTCGTCTTTGATGCGTTCGAAGAACACCACGAACGAGTCGGCCGTCATACCGATACCGATTATCAGACCGGCGATACCGGCCAGGTCCAGCGTGTAACCGATCCATCTGCCCAGAAGCACCAGGATCGCGTAAACCATTGCGCCGGAAGCGACCAGCGACAGGGCGGTCAACACGCCCAGCATCCGGTAATAGAGCAGCGAATAGGCCAGCACCAGCGCCAGGCCGACCGCCCCGGCGATCAAACCCGCGCGCAGCGACGACAGACCCAGTGTGGCCGAGACGGTTTCAGCCTCCGACGACTCGAAGGACAACGGCAGCGATCCGTACTTCAGCACGTTGGCCAACTCGCGGGCCGTCTGCTGGGTGAACTGGCCGCTGATCTGCGTGCGCCCGCCCGGGATCGGCTCGCGGATCTCGGGTGCGCTCATCACCTTCGTGTCGAGCACGAACGCGGTCTGCGTTCCGACGTTGGCGGCGGTGAAATCCGCCCAGGTCTTCGCGCCATCGCTTTTGAACTGGACGTCGACGACGTACTCACCGCGCTGCTGGTCGAGACCGGAGGTGGCGTCCTGGATCTGCTCGCCGTTGATGATCGCCTTATCCAGCAGGTACACCTCGTTGCCGTCCGCCGAGCAGGTGATGAGCGGAAG
Source organism: Mycobacterium neumannii (assembly GCF_002245615.1). Lineage (NCBI taxonomy): Bacteria > Bacillati > Actinomycetota > Actinomycetes > Mycobacteriales > Mycobacteriaceae > Mycobacterium > Mycobacterium neumannii. The sequence goes on from NZ_NKCO01000001.1 coordinate 99,560, forward strand.
ATTCGGGTCGTCGTTGCCCGCGAGGACGTCCTCCTCGCCGCAGCGCGTGGCCTGGAACTGCAACGCCAGGATCTGGATCTGCTGATCGGTGCTCTGCCGCAACTGCTTCTCGTCGGCGATGCGCTGCGCCAGCGGAACGTTTTCCGGTGACGCGGGTGTAGTCGGCGTCGGCTCGGGAGCGTCCGGTGACGGTGCGGGGCTACCCGGTGCCGGCGTCGGAGGCGGCTCCGGTGCGGGTTGGGCAGGCGGTTCCTGGGGATAGGGACGCGGCTGCGGGGCCGGAGGGGCGGCGGGCTCGGCAGGCGGCTGCTGACCGGCGGGAGGCTGCTGGCCGGCGGGAGGCTGCTGGCCGGCGGGCGCCTCGGTTCCCGGCATCCCCGGCATCATCCCGCCCGGCATCCCCGGAATCGGACCACCAGGAGGCATACCGGCCGGTCCCTCCGTCGGCGGCTGCTGGCCGGGCACCTCGGCGGGCATCACATGCACGACGGGGCGGATGTAAAGGCGTGCCGTCTGGCCGAGGTTGCGGGCGTCGCTGCTCTCGCTGCCCGGCACCGTGATGACGAGGTTGTTGCCGTCGATGATCACCTCGGAGCCGGACACGCCGAGACCGTTGACCCGGTCGTTGATGATCTGCTGCGCCTGGCTCAACGCGTCGCGGGTGGGCGGCGACCCGTCGGGCGTGCGGGCGGTGAGGGTGACGCGGGTACCGCCCTGCAGATCAATGCCGAGTTTGGGTTCGGGCTTCTTGTCTCCGGTCAGGAAGACCAGGCAGTAGGCGCCGACCAGCAACACCAGAAACAGCGAGAGGTAGCGGGCAGGGTGCACCGGCGTCGAAGACGATGCCACGTTTTGTCAGGTCTCCTCGGGATCGGTTCGTCAGCACCGCAGAGACTACGGGCTTCAGCTGTGAAGATCGCCCGCGGACTCAGCCGTCGGTCTTGGTGTTCGGGCTTTCAGTGAGTTCGGTCGCGGTCGACTCGGGCTCGTCGTCTTCGAACTCGTCATCGTCGGTGATGCGGTCACGCACCGCGAGCTTCATCCAGGTGGTGACGACGCCCGGGGCGATCTCGAGCTCCACCTCATCGTCGGTGATGCCCTTGATGGTCCCGACCAGACCGGACGTGGTGTGCACACGGTCGTCGATCTGAAGAGATTCATGCAGGTCGATGGTGGCCTGCATGGCTTTCTTCTGTCGGCGGGACGCGAAGAACATGAATGCGCCCAGCACGATGAGCAGGGGAAGGAAGACAACCAAGTCCATGGCGACAAAGTCTTTCGTTAGGTCATGTGGTCACGGCGCAGCGCGGTTGGGGCGCGCACCCATAAGTGACCAGTGTGCCATTGCGGGCTTCGGCAGCGACCAGCCCACCGCAATGAGATCGCGAAATCGTTGGGTCGCGAGCACGCCGGGACACGCCCGAGCTGCGGTGGTCAACGGATTTCGTCGTCGTTGCATCGGATGACCGCGGATCACAACCCACTCCCCCGTAGTTATCGACCGGATCGGTGCTGTCTTGGTTAGGCTCTTGCTCGATGATCACCGTCGAGCAGACCCGGCGTATCGCGGAGTTCGGCGGATAGTCGGCGACGCGCTGCGCTGCCTCCCATTCCTGACGAAGAGAGGATCGAATGGCCAGCGACTTCAAGGTCCAGAACTTCATCGGCGGTGAAAGCGTCGACTCGGTCAGCGGCGCCACCATGGCGCTCGTCGATCCATCGACCGGTGAGCGGTACGGCACCGCGCCGATCTCCACCGAGGCCGACATCGACAACGCGTACACGGCCGCGTCGAAAGCGTTCGCTGACTGGAAGCGCACCACGCCGTCGGTGCGGCAGAAGGCACTGCTCTACTTCGCTGACGACGTCGAGCGAAGCGCCCAGGCGCTCGTCGCGGCAGAGGGACGCAATACGGGTAAGGCCAACCACGTCACGATGGCCGAAGAAATTCCCCCGATGGTGGACCAGATCCGCTTCTTCGCGGGTGCCGCGCGGATGCTGGAGGGCAAGTCGGCCGGCGAATACATGGAGAACCACACCTCGTGGATCCGTCGCGAACCGGTCGGCGTCATCGGGCAGGTGGCGCCGTGGAACTACCCGATGATGATGGCGATCTGGAAGTTCGTGCCCGCGGTCGCGGCGGGAAACACCGTCGTCATCAAGCCCAGCGACACCACGCCGGTGACGACAGTGATGCTGGCCGAGATCGCGGCCAGGCATTTTCCGCCCGGAGTGCTGAATGTCGTTTGCGGAGACCGGGAAACGGGCGCAGCGGTCGTGGCACATCCGACTCCGCAGATGGTGTCGATCACCGGTTCCGTCGCGGCGGGCCGTGCGGTGGCGGTCAGCGCGGGCGGACATCTCAAGCGCACGCACCTCGAGTTGGGCGGCAAGGCGCCGGTGATCGTGTTCGACGACAGCGACATCGCGTCGGCGGCCGAAGGCATCGCCACGGCGGGCTATTTCAACGCCGGACAGGACTGCACGGCGGCAACGCGCGTGCTCGCGACGGCCCGGGTGGCCTCGGACCTGACCGAGGCGCTGGCCGAGCAGGCGCGCGCTGCCACCACGACGTACGGCAAGCCGGTCGATGACGAGGACGCGTGGGTGCCGCCTGTGAACAACTCCACTCAGATGGAGCGGGTGCTGGGGTTCCTGGGAGACGTCCCGGCACATGCCTCCGTCGCGGTCGGTGGAGGACGGCAGGGCGACCAGGGCTTCTACGTCGAACCGACGGTGATCGGCGGGCTTCGGCAGGACGACAGGCTGGTTCAGCAGGAGATCTTCGGGCCGGTCATCACCGTCCAGGCGTTCACCGACGAGGACGAGGCGATCGCGTGGGCCAACGGCACCGAATACGGGTTGGCGTCGTCAGTGTGGACCCGCGATGTGTCACGAGCACTACGGGTTTCGGCTGCCCTTGATTTCGGCTGTGTCTGGATCAACACCCACATTCCGCTGGTGGCCGAGATGCCGCATGGCGGGTTCAAGTCGTCGGGCCACGGGAAAGACCTGTCGATGTACGGGTTCGACGAGTACACCCGCATCAAGCACGTCATGGCCTACACGGGCTGACAGTCCGTGCGATTTGTGGAGCAGCCGCGCGCTGACCGCCGGTGCGGCTCCACAAATCGCGGAGGATTAGAAAACCCTGACGCCGATCAACGTGGAGACGAATCGGTAGATGTCGTCGACGGTCAGTTCGGTGCCGTCGACCTCGACGTCGATCAGGTTGGACAACAGGTCGTCGGTCGGCTTCCAGCAACGCTCGCCGATCTTGACGTCGATGTACTGATACAGCGCCTCTTCGTCGTGGGGCGTCATCGGACCGCTGGCCAACCGCGCGAACAGCGGCCAGTCCTCTTGCGGGAAGCCGAACGCCTCGCAGACTGCGGTGGCCGAATTCTGGCGCGCGCCAATGGAATCGGTGATACCAGGCCTGTCGGACATGGTTGGTCTCCTGACAAGATTTCAAGTCACTATCGAACGCCGTTGCGCGGAATCACCGGGAGGCGCACGTTGAGCGGATTACATAGTCAGGCTAGCTTCTGGCCAGGCCGCGGGCAGTCATGCACGTCACAGGGAGGCGGTGAAACTCATCGCTTGAGCGGACATTTGGGATCTACGTCACCCGCATAGCCCATGGCACGCGAAACGCCCCACAACCTGTGTGGGGCGCTTTGCGATCCGCTAACGCTTACCGGTGTGCGAGCTTGCCGCCACGGTGGCCGCGAGAGCGGAACCTGTCGAGCAAGCCGCGGCGACGCGGTTGTTGTGCGGCCTCGGCCGTGGGTCCGATGACCTCGGTTCGCTGCTCCGCCATTGCCGGCTGCCCGGCGGTGTGGGGAGTGTGACCGGCGACCGGAGCGGGGTCGGCCGCAGCAACCGGAGCGGCAGTGGCCGGCGCGTGTTCGTCGGCGACGGTGTGTGCGGCCACTGGACGATCCGCCCACTCCACGTCGCGCACGCTTCGCACCGAGATGCGGCCAAGCGCCGCTGCGCCCAGGAACACGATCAGCGCGCCCAGACCGTAGAAATACGTCAGCTCCAGCGCGATGCGCTTGCCCTCGGTGGCGGCGACCGGTACACCCGCGTCACCCATACCCAGCGGGCCGGCCATAGCGCGGCCGATGATGAACCACACGCCACCTGCCACGGCGAGCCAGCCGCCGAGCGAGGCCGTCGCACGGTTTCGTGACATCAGCAGGAGCAGGCCGCCCAATACGGTCACCACGCCCGGCAGTACCTCCAGCCAGCCTCGGCCGGTGGTCCACGTCCAGGCCTGGTCGGGGCTGTAGGCGAAGTTGAACAGGGGCCCGATGAAGGGAGCCAGTGCGCCCCACGCGCCCAGCAGGATCAGCAGGAATCCACTCGTGGCGCCGCGACTGCGCGGCATCCGCAGACGGCCACCGCGGGGGTGTACACGCGTATCGGTCATGATGCCTCCTTGGTTGTACTGCGTGATTACCCAGGCTGGCGATCTGTAACCCGTCGTTGGCTAGGTTGGCGCCATGCGACTCGACGGTGACTTCGACGGTGACTCGGCCCGCCGCGTCCTGGCCGACGCGTGGGAGCGCTGGGCACGACGGTGCGAACAGTTGACGGCGCAAGAGTGGTCGACATCGACGCGCTGTGAGGGTTGGAATGTGGCCGCGCTGCTCGCCCACGTCTGTCCCGAACCGTCGATGTTCGACCGTCTCACGGGAGCAGTCGTCGACGGACCCGCTGCCGTCACAGATGCGGCGACAATGCTGCGCCGCTTCAACGAACCCGACGGTGTCGCCAACACCGACGCCGGAAGCGTTGCCGAGCAAGCGGTTTCGGAGGCTGCGGCGCTGACCCCGCGCACGGCCGCCCAGCGGTTCGTCGAAAGTGCCCGGGTTCTGCGTGACACGCCGATGTCCGCCGAGACGACGATCGCGTATCCGGTCGTCGGCAGCACGACGCTGGCAGTCGTCGCCGAGACCGCCCTGATGGAGGCGACGGTGCATCTGCTCGACCTCGCCGATGCGGTCGGCGGTGTCGAACCCTCGGCGGCGGCGTTGTGCGCCGCCCGGGACCTCTTGATCTGCGTGCCCGATGCGCTGTCAGCGGTCGAGGTGCTTTCCGGCCGCGCCGCCCCCGAGAGGGCGATACCGGCGATTCGCTGACCAGGCACGTCGAACCCGCACAGGAAGCGCTGCCGGTTTTCACAGCGAGCTCCCAGCCACGCCGGGAATAGTTTTTATATCGCTTATCGATGTTTTTGGTGGACGCAATGGCGCGCCCTGCAGTCCACGTTCGTCCGAAGGATTTCTTATGACGACTGATACCCGTGAGGCGCGACTCGAGCGCCGTATCTCTCATTTGTTCGACACCGACCCGCAATTCGCCGCTGCGCGCCCTCTGGTGAAGATCGCGAACGCGATCGAAGAGCCCGGTCTGCCTCTCCCCCAACTGGTCCAGACGATCTTCGACGGCTACGCGGACCGGCCCGCGCTCGGTGAGCGCGCCGTCGAGTTCGTCACCGACCCGGTGACCGGCCGCACCTCCGCACAGCTCCTTCCGCGCTTCGACACCATCACCTACCGCGAGCTGTCCGAGCGTGCCGCAGCCGTCGCCGCCGCGCTGAACCAGGCTCCGGTCCAGCCCGGTGACCGCGTGGCCATCGTGGGCTTCACCAGCGTCGACTACGTGACCGTCGACTTGGCGCTGATCCACCTGGGAGCGGTCTCGGTGCCGCTTCAGACCAGCGCGGCGGTGGCGCAGTTGCGGCCCATCGTCGCCGAAACCGAACCTGTCGCCATGGCGTCGAGTGTCGACTTCCTCGACGACGCGGTCGAGGTGATCGCCGACGGCCATGTCCCACAACGCCTGATCGTGTTCGACTACCACCGCGAGGACGACGGCCACCGCGCGGCGATCGATGCCGCGACGGCTCGCCTCGACGGAACCGGCGTGCACATCGAGACATTGACCGACGTCCTCGCTCGCGGCCGTGCGCTGCCCGTTCCTCGGCCCGCCGACCTGGCCCCCGACGACCTCGCGCTGCTGATCTACACCTCGGGCAGCACGGGCGCACCCAAAGGCGCGATGTACCTGCGCGAGATGGTGGCGAACTCCTGGCGTCGCTCGAGCATGGCCATGTGGGGTGGCGGCCCGGCGCTTCCGTCGATCACGTTGAACTTCATGCCGATGAGCCACGTGATGGGCCGCGGCGTCCTTTACGCCACGCTGGGCGCCGGCGGTACCGGGTACTTCGTTGCCAAAAGCGATCTGTCGACACTGCTCGAGGACCTGTCGCTGGTGCGTCCCACCCAGCTGAGCTTCGTCCCGCGGATCTGGGACATGATGTTCCAGCGATTCCAAAGTGACGTCGACCGCCGCACGGCGGACGGTGTCGATCGCTGGGTTGCCGAGACCGACGTGTTGGCCGAGTTCCGGCGGCACCTGCTGGGCGGGCGGTTCATTTCCGCGATGACGGGGTCGGCCCCCATCTCGCCGGAGATGAAGGAGTTCGTCGAATCGCGTCTGGACCTCCACCTGACCGACGGTTACGGATCCACTGAAGCCGGTTCGATATTCGCCGACGGTCAGGTCACCCGCCCGCCCGTCATCGACTACCGACTGGTCGACGTTCCCGACCTCGGCTACTACCGCACCGACCGCCCGTATCCGCGCGGCGAACTGCTGGTCAAATCGGAGACGATGTTCCCGGGTTACTACAAGCGTCGGGAGATCACCGCGTCGGTGTTCGACGCCGACGGCTACTACAAGACCGGCGACATCGTCGCCGAGGTCGGACCGGACCAGTTAGTCTACCTCGACCGGCGCAACAATGTGCTCAAGCTGTCCCAGGGTGAATTCGTCACGGTCGCCAAACTCGAAGCGGCGTTCGGTACCAGCCCGCTGATTCGCCAGATCTTCGTGTACGGCAACAGCGCTCGTTCCTATCTGCTGGCGGTGATCGTGCCGACCGAGGATGCGCTGGCGCGTTACGGCGGTGCTGACCTGAAGCCCGCGATCACTGAATCCCTGCAGGAGGTCGCCAGGACCGCCGGGCTGCAGTCCTATGAGATCCCCCGCGACTTCATCGTGGAGACGACGCCGTTCACGCTCGAGAACGGTCTGCTCACCGGGATCCGCAAACTCGCGCGCCCGACGCTCAAGAAGCACTACGGCGATCGACTCGAAGCGCTCTACACCGAACTCGCTGACAGCCAGGCCGCCGAATTGCGGGGACTGCGTCAGCACGGCGCCGAACGGCCCGTCATCGAGACGATCAGCAGGGCCGCGGGTGCCCTGCTCGGCGCCACCGCGACCGATCTGCAGCCCGACGCGCACTTCACCGACCTCGGCGGTGATTCCTTGTCGGCGTTGACCTTCGGCAACCTGCTGAACGAGATCTACGACATCGAGGTGCCCGTCGGCGTCATCGTCAGCCCGGCCACCGACCTGGCCGCGCTCGCCGCCTACATCGAATCCGCGCGTGAACCGGGTTCCAAGAGGCCGACATTCGCGTCGGTGCACGGCCGCGATGTCACCGAGGTCCATGCGAGTGACTTGACGTTGGACAAGTTCATCGACGACAGCACCGTGGCCGCAGCGCCCGCCCTACCGGGGCCGAGCACCGAGGTGCGCACGGTGCTGCTGACAGGCGCGACCGGCTTCCTGGGCCGCTATCTGGCGCTGGAATGGCTCGAGCGGATGGCCATGGTCGGCGGCACGGTGATCTGCCTGGTCCGTGCGAAGGACGATCGGTCGGCGAGGGACCGGTTGGACCGGACGTTCGACTCGGGAGACCCCGAATTGCTGCGGCACTACCGGGGATTGGCCGCCGATCATCTCGAGGTCATCGCCGGGGACAAGGGTGAGGCCGACCTCGGGCTGGATCGTCAGACGTGGCAGCGGCTCGCCGACACCGTGGACCTGATCGTCGATCCGGCCGCATTGGTCAACCACGTGCTGCCCTACAGCCAGCTGTTCGGGCCGAACGCCGTCGGCACCGCCGAGCTGATCCGTATCGCCCTGACCACGAGGATCAAGCCGTTCGTCTATGTGTCGACGATCGGCGTCGGTGCGGGCATCGCGTCCGGACAGTTCACCGAGGACGGCGACATCCGGCAGATCAGCCCGGTACGCAGGCTCGACGACAGCTACGCCAACGGCTACGGCAACAGCAAGTGGGCCGGTGAGGTGTTGCTGCGCGAGGCCCACGATCTGTGCGAGCTGCCGGTCGCGGTGTTCCGGTGCGACATGATTTTGGCCGACACGACACACGCCGGTCAGCTCAACGTGCCGGACATGTTCACGCGCTTGATCCTGAGCCTCGTCGCGACCGGCATCGCGCCGCTCTCGTTCTACGAGGTCGACGAGGACGGCAACCGCCAACGTGCGCACTACGACGGGCTTCCCGTCGAGTTCATCGCCGAGGCCATCTCGACGCTGGGTGCGCAGGTCGGCCACGACGGCGGACCGGGTTTCGAGACGTACCACGTCATGAACCCCTATGACGACGGCATCGGGCTCGACGAGTTCGTCGACTGGCTGATCGATGCGGGGTATCCGGTCGAACGCGTCGGTGACTACGCCACGTGGCTGCCGCGATTCGACACCGCGATGCGCGGGTTGCCCGAGCGGCAGCGACAGGCATCGCTGCTCCCGCTGCTGCACAACTACCAGCGGCCGGAGACCCCGATCCAGGGTTCGATTGCCCCCACGGAGCGGTTCCGCACGGCGGTGCAGGATGCGAAGATCGGTCCGGACAAGGACATTCCGCATGTGACGCGCGAGGTCATCGTCAAGTACGCCACCGACCTGGAGCTGTTGGGGCTGCTGTAAGACGACGGTGAGCGTGCGTTCGACGCTACGCGCGCTACAGCGTGACGGCCACCGCCAACAGCACGATCGCGATCAGCGGGAAGATGCCCTGGGTGAGGGCGGCTTTCGCCTTGTCCGGTGACGACAGCAACAGCACCAGCGCCGCCGCCAGCATCGATCCGACACCGGCGAAGATCAACGCGATGCCTACCCAGTTGTAGCCGATGCCGCCGATCACGATTCCAGCGAGCGTGATGATGGCCAGAAAGAGGTTGTAGAAGCCCTGGTTGAAGGCCAACTTTTTGGTGGCCAGCGCTTCTTCCTCGGTGAGACCGAACGTCGCTCTGGTGCGCGCCGACGTCCATGTCAGCGACTCCATCACCCAGATGTAGATGTGCAGGAGGGCGGCCAGTCCCGCGAAGAACAATCCGACGAAACCCATTACGCGACCACGCTTTCCACTCGTACCACCGGCGGAACGGCCAACATCACCAGACCGGTCAACGCGATCCAAACCACCGCGCTGTATGCACCGGGCAGACCGATCCAGGTGTGCAGCAGTGGTGGGATCCCGAGCACCGCAAGAAACGCCGACCACTTCGGCAGCACGCCGGTGCGCCACACGATGTAGGCGGTGGCGAATATCAGTGCGGCCGAACCGATATGGCTGTAGTGATAAAGCCATACCGCCAGGCCGAGGAACGGCTGCGAGTACGACGTCACGGTGAGGTCGTCGAACCGCACGATGGCGGCGGGCACGGCCACCTCGGCGGCCAGACCGGCCGCGGTCAGTGCGAAAAACACCGTCCCACCGATCGCCGCGGTGTACACCGCACCCGTCGGCCCGGCGGCCGACCGGAGCGTCGACACGAGCACGGCGAGGAAAAGCAGGCCGAACAGCAGATGCAGTAGCGGAAGCGTGCCGTTCAGCGTGAGAAACGTTGCCGCGCTGTCGAAATAGGCGCCCAGCCCGTCGGCGTCGTTCGGCGTCTCCGGCGAGCCGACCAGATACGCCGGTACCACCACACCAGCGCAGGCCACGCCGAGCAACCCGCCCAGCCTGATCGTGCCGCTGCCCATTGCCGCCTCCTCAGTCGAAAAGTCCCACCTGCCCCAGACCGGTGACTCCGCTCGGCGGGGTCAGGCCGAGGTGCGTCCAGGCCTGCGCGGTGGCCACCCGTCCCCTCGGCGTGCGCGCGATCATCCCAGCGCGCACAAGGAACGGCTCACACACCTCTTCGACGGTCGTCGCCTCCTCGCCGACCGCGACCGCCAGCGTGGAGACACCGACCGGTCCCCCGCCGAAACTACGTGTCAGCGCGGACAACACCGCGCGGTCGAGGCGGTCGAGGCCGAGTTCGTCGACGTCGTAGACCTCCAGCGCCGCCTTGGCGATATCGCGGGTGATCACGCCGTCGGCGCGGACCTCGGCGTAGTCGCGGACCCGGCGCAGCAGCCGGTTGGCGATGCGCGGTGTGCCCCGCGACCGGCGCGCGATCTCTGCACCCGCGTCGGCGCCCAACTCGATACCGAGTATCCCCGCCGAACGCGCCAACACCCGCTCAAGTTCGGCGGGCTCGTAGAAGTCCATGTGGGCGGTGAAACCGAACCGGTCACGCAACGGCCCCGTCAGCGCACCCGAGCGGGTGGTCGCCCCCACGAGCGTGAACGGAGCGACATCCAGCGGAATCGACGTCGCGCCCGGGCCCTTCCCGACCACGACGTCAACGCGGAAGTCCTCCATCGCCAGGTACAGCATCTCTTCGGCAGGCCGGGCGATGCGGTGGATCTCGTCGATGAACAGCACGTCGTGCTCGACGAGGTTCGACAGCATCGCGGCGAGATCACCGGCACGCTCGAGCGCCGGCCCGGACGTCACCCGCAGCGAGGAGCCGAGTTCGGCCGCGATGATCATGGCCAGCGATGTCTTGCCCAACCCGGGCGGCCCCGACAGCAGGATGTGATCCGGTGTGCCGCCGCGGTTCTTGGCGCCCTCGATGACCAGTTGCAGTTGCTCGCGGACGCGCGGTTGCCCGATGAACTCGTGAAGCGACCGCGGCCGCAGGCTTGCGTCGATGTCGCCCTCGCCGACCGTCAGCGCGGGCGAGACCTCGCGCTCGTCGGCGTCGTCGTCGTCGGTGAATCGGCTCATTTGTTACCCAGCATCGACAACGCCGCCCGCAACGCGGTCGACTGATTGGCTTCGGGGTCGTTGGCCAACACCTTGTCGGTGGCTTCTTCGGCCTGTTTGGCCGCGAATCCAAGTCCAATGAGCGCTTCCACCACCGGGCCACGCACCGTATGGCCCGTCGCGGTCGCCGCACCGGACGGCGAGACGGCGCCCACCTTGTCGCGCAGGCTCAACGCCATCAACTCGGCGGTCTTCTTGCCCACCTTGGGAATCCGGGTCAGCGCGGTGATGTCGGCGTCGCCGATGGCCTGGCGCAAGGTCGGCCCGTCGTACATCGCCAGCGCGCCCAGCGCGATGCTGGGACCGATTCCGGACACCCCGAGCAGGGTGAGGAACAGGTCGCGGGCGTCGCCGTCGGCGAAGCCGTAGAGCGTCTGGGAGTCTTCGCGCACGATCATCGCGGTGATCAGCCGCGCCTCGGCCCCGCGGCGCAGGGTGGCCAGCGTCGACGGGGTGGCCATCACCTTGTAACCGACCCCGCCCGCCTCGATCACGACGTGGTCGAGTGCGATGTCGAGAACCTCACCGCGAACGGATGCGATCATCGTGCCGCCCTCGCTTTCGCCTTGAGCGTGGCCTTGTACTTGCGTTGTTGTTCGGCGGCCAGCGCCTCGGCCGCCGCCATCCGGGCGATCATCGGTGCTCGCCAACAATGGCAGATCGCAAGGGCCAACGCGTCGGCCGCGTCGGCGGGTGTCGGCTTGGCCTGCAGCGCAAGGATTCTGGTCACCATCGCGGTCACCTGCGCCTTGTCGGCGTTGCCGTTGCCGGTGACCGCCGCCTTCACCTCGCTGGGTGTGTGGAAGTGCACGTCGATGTCGCGGCGCGCGGCCGCGAGCGCGATCACTCCGCCGGCCTGCGCGGTGCCCATCACCGTGGAGACGTTCTGCTGGGAAAAGACCCGTTCGATCGCGATCACGTCGGGTCTGTGGGTGTCCATCCAATACTCCACGGCCTCGCTGATCGCCAACAGCCGCCGGTGCAGCGGATCGCCCGACGGGGTGCGGACGACGTCGACATCGAGCGCGGTGACCTGCCGACCCGTACCGCCCTCGATGACCGACAGGCCGCAGCGCGTCAACCCGGGGTCGACTCCCATCACCCGCACGTCCGGCCCTTCTGTGAACACTTGTTCGAGAGCTTAGCCGCCCGGAGGCTCGCCACTCGGCAGGGACACGCCCGCTCAGATCACGAACTGACCGCCGCGGCCGCCCGCGGTGATCTCCAGCGCGATCTCGCTCATACGGCGCTTCGACCTGCTCCACCCGCGGACGAGTTCGCGGCCCACCTGATGCCCGTCGCGCTCGACGGTGATCACCCAGCGCACACCACAGACCTTGCCGAGCAACCAGAACGGCCACAGCACCACAAACAGTGCGCCGACGAGAATCTCCAGCCAGCCGAACATCAGGTCGAGGGCGTCGCCCGGGAACGGCCACCACCGTCTGCTGATCTGCCACTCGGTGCCGAATGTGTCGCGTACCACTGCCACCCGCCAATTGTGCTTGTGAGAAGGCAGAATCCGCGTTCGACGCCCCGAAGCCGATGTTTCCTCACGCGGCAACAGGGCTACCGTCGATTGAGGACCTGATCCCGATTCGTGGAGTTGACCTCATTCCCATGCCCGACGAGACCGAACTGCAGACCGCAAGCAACCTCGCCGTCACCCTTGCCTGGGCGGCCGGAGCGATCGCCGCCGTGTACGTGTTCGGGGTGGTGCTGACCTGGGTGATGGCACGCGTCAGTCGCCGCAGCGCGCTGATCAAGGACATCGAGGTGCTCACGCGCAAACCCGTGCGCATGCTGCTGATGGTGATCGCGGCGACGGTCGCGGTGCGACGGACGTCGGAGACCACGGACTCGTGGCGCGGGTGGGTGGACCACTGGCTGCTGATCCTGATGATCGTCTCCATCACCTGGCTGGTCACGGGCTTTGTCCGCGTCGCCGAGCGGCGCATGATCGCCCGGTACGGCGGGGGCGGTGAGGAGATCTCGGACGCCGACCGGCTGTGGCGCCGGGTTCGGACGCAGGTGACCGTGCTGCGCAGGCTGGCGATCGCGGTCGTCGTCATCCTCGGCGGTGCCGCGATTCTGATGACGTTCCCGTCGTTCTCCGACATCGGCACCACGGTGTTCGCCTCCGCCGGTGTGTTGTCGGTGGTCGCGGGCCTGGCCGCGCAGACGTCGCTGGGCGCGGTGTTCGCCGGAATGCAGATCGCGTTCTCCGGGGCGATCCGCGTGGGCGACATCGTCCAGCTCGAGAACGGTCAGTGGTGGGGCCGCATCGAGGAGATCACGCTGACCTACGTCGTCGTGCGGATCTGGGACGAGCGCCGGCTCGTGTTGCCGTCCACCTATTTCACCACCGAGCCGTTCGAGAACTGGACCCGCAGCGCCACCGAGATCATGGGCACCGTCGAGTTCGACGTCGACTTCAACGTGCCGTTCAACGACATGCGCGCCGAGTTGGACCGGCTGCTGTCCGAAAGCGACCTCTGGGACGGCCGGCGCGGCGTCCTGCAGGTGACCGACGCGGTCGGCGGTGTGGTCCGGGTGCGCGTCGTGGTCAGCGCACACAACGCCGGTGCGCTGTACGACCTGCAGTGCACGGTTCGCGAAGGCTTGGTCGACTGGGTGCAGCGCACCGGCGGCGTGGTGCCGATCCACCGCATTCAGCCCGCCGAAGCGGCTCCGGCACCAGAGATCGGTGGCGACGTCGCCGGCGAGACCAAGCGCGTGGCCGCGGGGATGTTCTCCGGCAGTCCCGAAGCCGAGGAGCGGGCCAAGGCGTTCGACCACACCATCGACTGCGACGACGACGAGCTCGTGCGGTCCAACGGCAGGGGCTGAGCGCGCATCAGGACGCCGCGGGCTGCTCGACCGGATCGATCGGGTACGTACCTGCCTGCACGGACGCCGCGATCTCGTAGATGCGCTCGCCCGACCGGCGCCAGCCGCGCACCCGTTCGCGTCCGACCCGCTCGCCGTCGCGTTCGATGACGATCTTCCACGACACGCCGAGCCACTTCAGCAACAGCCAGAGCGGCCACATCACCATGAACGGCAGGACGAGCAGAAAGATGAACGCGTCCAGTGTGGAAAACCCGGTCTCCCATGGGATCGTGCGCCACCACCAGCGCCGCACCGTCACCGTCTCCCCCTCGGGATCGGTTACCGTCACCCTGGCCATACCCGCGGCCTCCGCTCGTTGAAGTCGTCATCCCGATAATGAGCCAATGACGTTCAGCGGGCACGCCGAAGACAGACAACTCATCCGAGAGCGCCTCGAAATCTACAGCGACGCAGTCATGCGCAAGGACCTCGACGCGTATCTGGCGTGCTGGACCGAGGACGGCCGCAGAACCGGTTCGGGCGGGGAGTGCCGCGGCAAGAGCGAACTGCGCGACCACTGGGACGGCATCTTCGGAGCCATCGAGCAGATGGCGTTCTTCACCCAGATGGCGTCGCTGACCGTGCGCGACAACCGGGCCGACGCACGGTCGTACTGCCTGGAATTCATGAAGTTGCGCGATCAACCGGGCCGCAGACTGGTCGGCGAATATGTCGATGAACTGGTGCGCGTCGACGGGAACTGGCTGTTCGCCCATCGCCACTACCGCGTGGCGATGACGATCTAGTCCTCGGCGTCGAGTTCGGCGGCGACCTCGTCGGGGATATCGATGTTGGTGTAGACGTCCTGGACATCGTCGAGGTCTTCGAGCGCGTCGACCAGCTTCATGATCTTGCGCGCGCCGTCGGCGTCCAGCGGCACCGTCACCGAGGGCACGAACCCGGCTTCAGCGGACTCGTAGTCGATGCCAGCATCCTGAAGCGCCGTGCGTACAGCAACGAGATCGGTTGGCTCACAGATGATCTCGAAGGAATCACCGAGGTCGTTGACGTCCTCGGCCCCGGCGTCGAGCACCGCCATCAACACGTCGTCCTCGGTGAGGTCGTTCTTGTCGAGGGTGACGACGCCCTTACGCGAGAAGAGGTAGGACACCGAACCCGGGTCGGCCATGCTGCCGCCGTTGCGGGTCATCGCCACGCGCACTTCGCCGGCCGCCCGGTTGCGGTTGTCGGTCAGACATTCGATCAACACCGCAACGCCGTTGGGCCCGTAGCCCTCGTAGGTGATGTTCTGGTACTCGGCGCCGCCGGCTTCCTCACCGCTGCCCCGCTTGCGGGCGCGTTCGATGTTGTCGTTGGGCACCGACGACTTCTTGGCCTTCTGGATCGCGTCGTACAGCGTGGGGTTGCCCGCCGGGTCGCCGCCGCCCACACGCGCCGCGACCTCGACGTTTTTGATCAATTTGGCGAACATCTTGCCCCGGCGGGCGTCGATGACGGCTTTCTTGTGCTTGGTGGTGGCCCACTTGGAATGGCCGCTCATGCAGGTAGTACCTCTCCGTGCGCTTTCGTGCGCCAAGTTTTCGTGCGCTGAGTCCGCCCGACGAGTCTACGTGGACGTATGCGCCCTACCGAACCGCGTCGGGCGACGTCAGCGCGATGACGCGGTAGCCGACGGCGGCCGGCCAGCCGATGTGACCCTGCACGTGCAGTTGCAGCCACGTGGGTGTGCCCGACGGGTCGTCGGTGAAGGTCACGGCCGCGTCGACGATCGCGCCGGTCTCGCCGGAGGCCTGCAGGACCACCGACACCGTCAACGTCGCGCTGCTCAGCGAGGCCCGGTTGTACGGGAGGCTGTCGGGAAGAAAGAACGACGCCGAGAAGTTCGGCGTCCGGATGCCTTTGGGAGCGTTCGGTGCTCTGCGCAGTGCCAGACCCGACACGAGAGGTTTGCCGTCGAACCACGCGGTTCCGGTGTACTCGGTGTGCCGCGCGTTGCTTCCATTTGAGAGCGTGACCAGGGTATCGATGCGCGGTTGCGGCTCGACCTCGACCATCGTCATCGCGGCGTCCCCGTTCTTGCCGGCGCTGTTAGGTCTGCCACAATACTTCGCCGCTATCTTACTCCGCAGTAAGATAGCGGCATGTCCTTCTCGCTTGAGCTCTCGCCGGATCTCGTCCACGTCCGGGACTGGGTGCACGAATTCGCCGCCGACGTCGTCCGCCCTGCCGCCGCGGAGTGGGACGAACGCGAAGAGACGCCGTGGCCGATCATCCAGGAGGCCGCGAAGGTCGGCCTGTACTCGATGGAGTTCTTCGCCGAGCAGGCCGGCGAACCATCCGGTCTGGGCATGCTCGTCGCGTTCGAGGAGATGTTCTGGGGTGACGCCGGTATCGCGCTGTCGATCCTGGGCACCGGCCTGGCCGCGGCGTCACTGGCCGCCAACGGCACCCCCGAGCAGATGGGCGAATGGCTGCCGCAGATGTTCGGCACCGTCGACGAGCCGAAGGTCGCGTCGTTCTGCTCGTCGGAGCCCGGCGCCGGTTCCGACGTCGGCGCCATCCTCACCCGCGCCCGTTACGACGAGGCCAAAGACGAGTGGGTGCTCAACGGCACCAAGACCTGGGCCACCAACGGCGGTATCGCCGAGGTGCACATCGTGGTCGCGTCGGTGTACCCCGAACTCGGTACGCGCGGGCAGGCGACGTTCATCATCCCGCCGAACACCCCCGGCTTCCGGCAGGGCCAGAAGTTCCTCAAGCACGGCATCCGCGCATCGCACACCGCCGAGGTGGTGCTCGAGGACGTGCGCATCCCCGGCGGCCTGATCGTCGGCGGCAGGGACAAGTTCGAGGAGCGCATCGCGCGGGTGCGCGAGGGCAAGAGGGCCAAGAGCCAGGCCGCGTTGGCGACGTTCGAGCGCACGCGGCCCACCGTCGGCGCCATGGCGGTCGGCGTGGCTCGCGCCGCTTATGAGTACGCGCTCGACTACGCCGGTCAGCGCGAGCAATTCGGCCGCAAGATCGGCGAATTCCAGGCCATCGCATTCAAGTTGGCCGATATGAAGGCCCGCATCGACGCCGCCCGCATGCTGGTCTGGCGGGCCGGCTGGATGGCGCGCAACGGCAAGGCGTTCGAGAATGCCGAGGGTTCGATGGCCAAGCTGGTGGCCAGCGAGACCGCGGTCTACGTCACCGACGAGGCGATCCAGATTCTCGGCGGCAACGGCTACACCCGCGAGTATCCGGTCGAACGGATGCACCGCGACGCCAAGATCTTCACGATCTTCGAGGGCACCAGCGAAATTCAGCGCCTGGTGATCGGCCGCGCGGTCACCGGCCTCGAAATCCGCTAACCCTTCTGGCGATTTGTGCACCGTTAGGAGCGCTCACCGCTCCTCAGTGTGCACAAATCGCTACTCGGAGAGCATCGAGACGAACAGTTTGTGGATGCGGCGGTCGCCGGTCATCTCCGGGTGGAAGGCCGTCGCGAGCCGGTTGCCCTGCCGCACCGCGACGATGTGACCGGCGGCCTCGGCGAGCACCTCGACCTCGGGTCCGACGCGTTCGACCCACGGTGCCCGGATGAACACGGCGTGCACCGGCCCGTTGACGCCGCCGAAGGCGATGTCGTCTTCGAACGAGTCGACCTGGCGGCCAAAAGCGTTGCGCCGCACCGTCATATCGATCCCCTTCAGCGGCGTGGCCTCCCGGCCCGCCGACCCGGCATCCAGAATCTCGGAAGCCAGCAGGATCATCCCCGCACACGAGCCGTACGCGGGCATACCGGCGGCCAGGCGCGAGCGCAGGGGTTCGAGCAGATCGAGTTCGCGCAGCAGGTGGCTCATCGCCGTGGACTCCCCGCCGGGGATCACCAGCGCGTCCACGGCCTCCAGTTCGCGCACCCGTCGCACGGTCGACGCCTCCGCCCCGGCCTCGCGCAGCGCCGCGAGGTGTTCGCGGGTGTCGCCTTGTAGCGCAAGGACACCGACGTGCGCAGTGCTCACGGTGTGTAGTCGCGCTTGAAGCGGGTCAGCCCCTCCTGCATGACCGCCGCCACCATCTCGCCGTACTGGTTGAAGATCTTGCCCTGACACAACGACCGGCCCCCGGAGGCCGATGGTGACGACTGGTCGTAGAGCAGCCACTCGTCGGCGCGAAACGACCGCATGAACCACATCGCGTGATCGAGCGAGGCCACCTGCAGATGCTTACGCTCCCCGGCGTGGTGCACCTGCGCAGAACCCAACAGCGTCAGATCGCTCATATAGGCCAGCGCGCAGATGTGCAGAACATAGTCGTCGGGCAGCGGATCGCGATGACGGAACCACACCTGCTGCTGAGAAGCCTTGCCGGGCAATCGGGTCAGCTTCTCCTGCGGCACGATGCGGACGTCCCACTCGGCGAATTGGTTGAAGCCCGCGTCGTCGAACGCCTTGATCTCGGTCAGTCCCGGGCAGTCGTCGGGTGGCGGCGCCACCGGCATCGCGTCCTGGTGTTCGATCCCGCTCTGGTCGGTCTGGAAGGAGGCCGACATCGAGAAGATGGTCTCGCCGTGCTGGATCGCGTTGACGCGGCGGGTGATGAACGACCCGCCGTCGCGCAGCCGCTCGACGATGTAGACCGTTGGCGCCTTGGCATCGCCCGGGCGCAGGAAGTAGCCGTGCAGCGAATGCACCTGAAACGTCGGGTCGACCGTGCGCACCGCAGACACCAGCGACTGGCCCGCCACGTGTCCGCCGAAAGTGCGCTGCAGGAACCCGGATTCGGGGCTGAACACGCTTCCCCGATAGATGTTGACCTCGAGCTGTTCGAGATCGAGGATTTGTTCGATCGCCATTCGGTCGGTTACCAGCCGCGTTCGGCGAGCCGGTGTGGCGCTGCGACACTCTCCACGTTGATGCCGACCATCGGCTCACCCAACCCGCGCGACACCTTGGCCAGCACGTCGGGATCGTCGTAGAACGTGGTGGCCTTGACGATGGCCGCGGCGCGCGCTGCGGGGTCGCCGGACTTGAAGATGCCCGAGCCGACGAACACGCCCTCGGCGCCGAGTTGCATCATCATCGCCGCGTCGGCCGGGGTCGCGATGCCGCCTGCGGTGAACAGTGTCACCGGCAGCTTGCCTGCCCGAGCCACCTCGACGACCAGGTCGTAGGGAGCCTGCAATTCCTTGGCCGCGACGTACAATTCGTCCTCCGACAGCGACGTCAGCCGACGGATCTCACCGCCGATCTGACGCATGTGGGTGGTCGCGTTGGACACGTCGCCGGTGCCGGCCTCGCCCTTCGAGCGGATCATCGCCGCGCCCTCGGTGATGCGGCGCAGCGCCTCGCCGAGGTTGGTCGCACCGCACACGAACGGCACGGTGAACTTCCACTTGTCGATGTGGTGGGTGTAGTCGGCCGGAGTCAGCACTTCGGACTCGTCGATGTAGTCGACGCCGAGGCTCTGCAGAATCTGTGCCTCCACGAAGTGGCCGATGCGGACCTTGGCCATCACCGGGATGGTGACCGACGAGATGATCCCTTCGATGAGGTCGGGATCACTCATGCGCGCGACGCCACCCTGAGCGCGGATGTCGGCGGGCACCCGTTCGAGCGCCATGACCGCCACCGCACCGGCGCCCTCGGCGATCTTGGCCTGCTCGGGAGTGACCACGTCCATGATCACGCCGCCTTTGAGCATCTCGGCCATGCCGCGCTTCACCCGGGCTGTTCCGGTGTGGCCAGAGCCGTTGTGATGCGAGCCGTTCGCTGCGGTCTCCACTGCTATCTCCTCCGAATTGCTACCGATCCAGTGTAGTGGGGCCGCCAAATCAATTGAATCCGCAGTTCGCGGACGGTGACTTGCGAACCGCTGCCGTGACGGCTCCCCCACCGGGAATCAGTTCAGGTGTCATTGTCTCATCACACCGGCGATAGCCGACAATCCAGCAGCGCCCGAGTGACCCACGCTGCGTGGGAGAGACCTGAAGCCGCACGATTCGGCCGCGGCGTCACCTGACGTCCACGCCCCCCGCTGTACATCTCCGATGCGCTGACGCCGGCGATCCGTGGACGATAAGCTCCCCCCGCGAAGCTGGGAGCCGACTGGCTGTCCGCTGAATCCGGGTCCAAGGAACGACAGGAGCGGCCAGATGACGAGCACTCCCATCGGGTTCACGTCGCTGGTGGCCGCGCTGACACTGGGCGTCTGGGGGGTCGGCGCCGTGGACGTCACGCACGAAGTCGCGTTCGCCTCAGTGGGGACACCCGGTGTCGCGGAGAGTCCGATGCTTCCGACGGAGATGCACGGTGACCCCGACGAAGCGAGCAATTACTGGAGCCAGCAGAACTTCCAGGACTGCGGCCTGATGGCGGTCGCCACCGTCGTGGGCCTGAGCACTGGGAAGGCACCCACCGAGCAGGAAATCGTTGCGGTGGCCTCGAACCTCAAGAGTCCCGGCAGCGACCGGCCGATCTACACACCCCCCAATCCGAACGATCCGAACTCGGACAACGGAACCGACTCCGACGACCAGGTGCTTCTCCTGAAGCACTACGGCGTCAACGCCACCGCCACCGACGATGATCTGGCCGCCCAAACCGGCTTGGCCACCGGCATTCCCGCGCTCATCACATACCTCGACAGCGGACGTCGACTGATCGCGGGCGTCAACTCCGAGACGATCTGGGCGGAGGACGGCAGCCACACCGACGACGACCACTCCGTCGTCGTGAGCGGTGTGGACCCGGAGGCCGGAATCGTCTACCTCTCCGACAGCGGGAGCGAGGACGGCGACGGCGAACAAGTGCCCATTGACGTCTTCGAGAAGGCGTGGGCACCCGGGGCGCACGATTTGATCGTGGCCGGCTGACGACCCGTCAGCGAATCTGCACTGTCGGCCCCGCGGGGCGGGTCGGCCCGTCGGCCAGAACGGCGGCCTGATCGAGCAGTTCGCCGAGTTGCAGCGGGTAGACGGTTTCGCCACCGGCAACCAACTCTTGAATCACCGTTCCATCACACCAGCGGTAGCCGTGGATCATGCGCCGTTCCAGCGCTGTGTGACCGCCCATCGTCGGCTCGAATCGTGTTGTGCGGTGCACGAAGAACAGCTCTTGGCTGCGGATCACCGAACCGTCGAACTCGAAGACCGCCTGCCGCCGCCATAGCGGGCCGACCAGGTCGGCGGCGGCCACCCGCAGACCGGTCTCCTCGCCGACCTCCCGTGCTGCGGCGGCCGCGAGTTCCTCCCCCGCCTCAACAGCACCGCCGACGGTGAACCACCAGCGCGGTGCGTCGGGCAGCGCCGGGTCCGAACCGCGAAACAGCAGCACGGCGCCGGCCTCGTCGAGCAGAATCACCCGCGCCGACGTGCGCCAGCTCACCTCCGACCGCCCTCCGGTACCGTCTCGGGCCGCTCGACGATCTCGAAATATGTTGGCAGCGCGGCGGTTCCACCGAGCCGCAACATGCGCACCACCGGCCGTTCGCGCAGGGCGAGCGTGTCGCGCACCGCGTCGTTGTGGAATCGCCTGGCCAGCACCACCCGCGCTTCGGCGTCGGCCAGTTCGGCGACCAGAGCCTGCGGCACGGACCCCGGATCCACCTGGGCCAGCGCCGCGGACAGGTCGTTCTCGGCGCCCTCGCGGGCAGACCTCGGTGCCCGTTCGGCGGCGTCGGCCAGCACGGCCAGCCGGGTGGCTTCCGGCCCGTCACCGTAGGCATCGACGGCCACGGCGCGGGCGACGACGGCGCGGCGGGCCAATGCTCCGTCGAGCGCCTGCCAGGACAGGTCGTATCGCACATGCAGCCGGTCGAGCCGGTTGGCGGTCTGCAGCGCCCACGCGCCGACCGCCAGGATGACCACGACCAGCACCGCCAGCGTGATCACGACGATCCAGGTGATCACCGGACGCCTCCGGTCGCCTTCCTGGTCCTCGCCGTCGCCGTGGCCTTGGCTGAGCTGTCACCGCCGGAAACCGTCACCGTGGTGCCCGACCCGGAGACTGTCTCATACACCCGCATGATCTGTCGGGCCACCACCGACCAGTCGTAGGGCCGGACGGCGTGGGTCGCGGCGGTGACGTAGCGTTCGCGCACCGCATCGTCGGCGAGCACCTCGATCAACCCTTCGGCCAGCGCCGCCGCGTCGTCGACCGGGACGAGGCGGCCGGCCCTCCCATCGTCGAGCACCTGCCGAAACGCGTCCAGGTCGCTGGCGACCACGACGGTGCCTGCGGCCATCGCCTCGACGAGCACGATGCCGAAGCTCTCGCCGCCGGTGTGGGGGGCGCAGTACACGTCGGCACTGCGCATCGCCGACGCCTTGACCGCGTCATCGACCTGACCGAGAAAGCGCAGATGCGAGGCGAGGTCGCCGGCATCGTCACGCAGTTCGTCCGCGTCTCCGCGACCGACGACGAGGATCTCGACGTCGGGGAACCGTTCGACCAGTGTGGGCAGTGCGCGCAGCAGCACGGCCATGCCCTTGCGCGGTTCGTCGAAGCGGCCCAGGAACAGCACCGACCTACCCGGGCGGGGATAGCCGTCGAGCAGCGGCGCGGACGCGAACGCCCCCACATCCACCCCGTTGGGGATGACGACGGCATCGCTGCCCAACGCCTCCATCTGCCAGCGGCGGGCCAGGTCCGAAACCGCGATGCGCCCGACGATCTTCTCGTGCATCGGCCGCAGGATCGGCTCGAACACGGTCAGCGTCAACGACTTTGTGGTCGACGTGTGGAAGGTCGCGATGATCGGGCCCTCGGCGATGTTGAGGGCGAGCATCGACAGGCTGGGGGCGTTGGGCTCGTGCAGGTGCAGCACGTCGAAGTCGCCGTCGGCTAGCCACCGCTTGACCAGGCGGTGTGTGGCCGGTCCGAACCGGAGGCGTGCGATCGATCCGTTGTACGGAATCGGCACGGCTTTGCCGCCGGAGACGACGTAGTCGGGCAGATGCGCGCCAGGCGACGAGGGGGCCAGGACGCTGACGTGGTGGCCCAGCCCGTGCATCACCTCCGCCAGCTGCAACACGTGCGATTGCACTCCGCCCGGCACATCGAATGAGTACGGGCAGACCATGCCGATCCTCACGGGCTGGCCTCCAGCCTCGCCCGTCGCTCCGCCGACAGGTCGGCCAGCCACTGCGGTTGCATCATGTGCCAGTCGGCCGGGTGGGCGGCGATGTTGCGGGCGAACCGGTCGGCCAACGCCTGGGTGATGACGGTGACGTCGCCCGATGACGTGTCGATCTCGGGAAACACGCGCATGCCCCACCCATCGCCTTCGAACCAGCAGTGCACCGGGAACAGTGCCGCCCCGGTCTCGATGGCGAGTTTGGCCGAGCCCGCGGGCATGCGCGTGGGTTCGCCGAAGAAATCGACCTCGACCCCGCTGCGGCTGAGGTCACGGTCGGCCATCAGGCATACCGGCCGGTTGTCGCGTAACCGCTCGGCAAGCACCTCGAACGGCGGCCGGTCACCGCCGGTCAGCGGGACGACTTCGAATCCCAGACCCTCCCGGTACGCGACGAAGCGGTTGTACAGCGACTCGGGCTTGAGGCGTTCGGCCACCGTGGTGAACGTGCCGTAGTTCTGGGCCAGCCAGACCCCTGCCATGTCCCAGTTGCCGCTGTGCGGCAGCGACAGCACCGCGCCGCGGCCGGCGTCCAACGCGGCCCACAGCAGGTCGACGTCGTCGACGACGAGTTCGCGGGCGATCGCCTCGTGGTCCATCGTCGGCAATCGGAAAGCCTCCCGCCAGTATCGGGCGTAGGAGGCAAGCGAAGCACGAATCAGGCCGTCGGGCACCTGCTCGGGCGGTACACCGACGACACGGGCCAGGTTCTTGCGCAGCTGTTCGGGCCCACCGCCGCGCGCCGCGAAGTGAGCACCGGCATCAAATGTGTTGCGTGCGAAGAATTCCGGCATCGCGCGCACCATCCGCCAGCCCGTCGCGTACCCCCAGTCCGCCAACCGGCCACCCAGCGGGTTGGCAATGGCCGACGGTCCCGAGGGGCTGGTCGTCACGGCTCGTCCGCCTCCGGTTCGTCCCCGCCCGCGTCGGTGGCCTCGGGTTTGGCGATTCGGTCCATCGCTCCCGGTGAGGTCCGCACGCTGTGCACACGCTGACCCAGCGTCACCAGGCTGGTCACCGCGAGCACCCACATCGCGATGTGCAGCAGCCACACCACCCCGAACAGACCGGATAGTCCCGCACCCAGCAGCACGATGATCAGCCGCTCCGGACGTTCGATCAGACCGCCCTCCCCCGACAGTCCGCTGGCTTCGGCCCTGGCCTTGATGTAGGAGATGACCTGCGAGGTCACCAGGCAGATCGCCGTCGCGACCACCAGCGATGCGCTCTGCAGCCCGAACGCCGCCCACCACAGCAGCCCGCAGAAGATGGCGCCGTCGCTGATGCGGTCGCAGGTGGCGTCCAGCACCGCCCCGAATCGGGTGCCTCCGCCGCGCTGGCGGGCCATCGCACCGTCGAGCATGTCGGCCAGCACGAAGAGCCACACGACGAACGAGCCCCACCACAGATGACCGATCGGGTACAGCGTCAACGCCCCCAGCACCGACCCCGCGGTGCCCAGAATCGTGATGCTGTCCGGGGTGAACCCCGCGCGCAGCGCACCCTTGGCAATCGGCGTGCTGATCTTCTCGTACGCCGCGCGGGTCATCAGGTAGAAGTTGCTCACTGCTGTCTCGCCCACTCGGTGGCCAGCAGTTCACGGGTCTCACGCAGCAACTGCGGCACCGCTTTCGAGCCGCCGATGATCGTGATGAAGTTCGCGTCGCCGCTCCAGCGGGGGACCACGTGCATGTGCAGATGGTCGGCCAGCGAGCCGCCCGCGGACTGGCCCAGGTTGAGCCCGACGTTGAAACCGTGCGGGTGAGAGACCGACTTGATCACGCGAATCAGCTTCTGCGTGAACGAGATCAGCTCGAAACTCTCGTCGGGGTTGAGGTCCTCCAATTCCGACACCCGTCGGTAGGGCACCACCATCGAGTGCCCCGGGTTGTACGGGTAGAGGTTGAGCACGATGTAGACGGACTCGCCGCGCGCGACGACCAGTCCCTCCTCGTCGGGCATCGTGGGGATGTCGGTGAACGGCTGGCGGGACTTGCCCGAACCCGCCGACCCGCCCTTCATGGGCGCTTCGGCGATGTAGCTCATCCGGTGCGGCGTCCAGAGCCGCTGCAGATGGTCGGGGTCGCCGGCGCCGCGGTCGACCACCGTGTGCTCGTCGATGCCGCTGTCGGCTTGCTCTTCGGCGCTCACTTGGCGGTACCCGCCTCGAGCAGTTCGGCTGTGGGAGCGGCGTTTCGACGGCTGGCGATCCAGTCGGTGATCGCGGCGACGGCCTTGTCGCGCGGTACACCGTTGATCTGCGTGCGGTCACCTAAGCGGAAGCTGACGGCGTCGGCTTCGACGTCGCGGTCCCCCGCCACCAACATGAACGGCACCTTCTGGTTGGTGTGGTTGACGATCTTCTTGGCCATCCGGTCGTCGCTGGCGTCCACCTCAACCCGGACACCCTTCATCTTCAGTTGCGTCGCAAGGCCATTCAGGTAGGGAACGTGGTCGTCGGCGACGGGGATGCCGACCACCTGCACGGGCGCCAGCCACGCCGGGAAGGCTCCGGCGTAGTGCTCGGTGAGGATGCCGAAGAACCGCTCGATCGAGCCGAACAGCGCGCGGTGGATCATCACGGGTCGCTGTCGCGATCCGTCCGCGGCGGTGTACTCCAGCTCGAAGCGCTCCGGGAAGTTGAAGTCCAGCTGAATGGTCGACATCTGCCAGCTGCGGCCGAGCGCGTCTTTGACCTGCACCGAGATCTTCGGGCCGTAGAACGCCGCGCCGCCGGGATCGGGCACGAGGTCGAGCCCCGAGGCGGCGCCGACCTCGGCCAGCACGTTGGTGGCCTCCTCCCACAGCTCGTCGGAGCCGACGAACTTCTCGGGGTCCTTCGTCGACAGCTCGAGATAGAAGTCGGTCAGGCCGTAATCGGCGAGCAGGTCGAGGATGAAGTGCAGCAGTGAGGTCAGCTCGTCGCGCATCTGTTCGCGGGTGCAGTAGATGTGCGAGTCGTCCATCGTCAGCCCGCGCACCCGCGTCAACCCGTGTATGACGCCGGAGAGCTCGTAGCGATACACCGTGCCGAATTCGAAGAGACGCAACGGAAGTTCGCGGTACGAACGCCCACGCGAGCGGAAGATCAGGCAGTGCATGGGGCAGTTCATCGGCTTGAGGTAGTAGTCCTGGCCGGGTTTACGCACCGTGCCGTCGGGGTCGAGTTCCGCGTCGAGATGCATCGGCGGGAACATGCCGTCGGCATACCAATCGAGGTGGCCGGAGATCTTGAACAGCTCGGCCTTGGTGATGTGCGGGGTGTTGACGAACTGGTAGCCGGCCTCGATGTGCTTGCGCCGCGAGTAGTCCTCGAGCTCACGGCGGATGATCCCACCCTTGGGGTGGAAAACCGCCAGCCCCGAACCGATTTCGTCCGGGAAGCTGAACAGGTCAAGCTCGGCGCCGAGCTTGCGATGGTCGCGGCGTTGCGCCTCCTCGATGAGCTCGAGGTGCTTGTCGAGCGCCTCCTGCGACTCCCAGGCGGTGCCGTAGATCCGCTGCAGGCTGGCGTTGTTCTGGTTACCGCGCCAGTAGGCCGCCGAGCTGCGGGTGAGCTTGAACGCCGGGATGTATTTCGTCGTCGGGATGTGGGGACCGCGGCACAGATCGCCCCAAACACGGTCGCGGGTACGGGGATTGAGGTTGTCGTAGGCGGTCAGCTCGTCCCCACCGACCTCCATCACGTCGGGGTCGCCGGACTTGTCGTCCACCAGCTCGAGCTTGTAGGGCTCGTTGGCGAGTTCTTCGCGCGCTTGGTCTTTCGACTCGTAGACGCGCCGGGAGAACAGCTGGCCTTCCTTGACGATCTGGCGCATGCGCTTCTCCAGCGCAGCGAGGTCTTCGGGCGTGAACGCGCGCTCGACGTCGAAGTCGTAGTAGAAGCCGTCGGCGATGGGCGGACCGATGCCGAGCTTGGCCTGCGGGAAGAGGTCCTGCACGGCCTGTGCGAGCACGTGCGCGGTGGAGTGCCGGAGCACGCTGCGGCCGTCGTCGGTGTCGGCGGCCACGGGAGTCACCTCGACGTCGGTGTCGGGCGCCCACGACAGATCGCGCAGCCGGCCCTCGGCGTCGCGGACGACGACGATCGCGTCGGATGCGCCCCGGCTCGGCAGGCCCGCCTCGCGCACCGCCTCCCCCGCAGTCGTCCCGGCAGCGACCCGGATCGGGGCTGCTGGGGTGCGGTTGGTGGCGGCGCTCATCGGTGACTCTCCAATTTCATTGTCAACAGACTCGAGGACGCGACCATGCTATCGGTGCCCACCTGCGATCGGCCCCGTCAGGATCCGATGCCCAGAGGGCTCTGAAGCAGCTTGTGCTCCAGCCCGACGAGGTCGCCGAAGAAGTGGACCGCGCCCAACAGCCACAGCGTGGCGAACACCACCAGCGCGGTGAACACTCCGCCGATGATCTGGACGATGCTGTGCTGACGATGAAACCAGTCCATCGCCTTGTCGTAGCGCTCCTTGGCGTAGCCCAGCAGGCGTCGCGCCCACTCGAACTCGGTGGCCAAGATGCCGAGGCCGACGAAGACGATCGCCCAGCCCGGGCCCGGGTACGGGATGGCCAGGATGCCCAGCCCGAGGACCACGGCACCGACGACGCCCACCCCGATGCGGTAGGCGAAGTTGATCGAGCGACGGTCCCGGACCCGGTCGCGCCACCGCCCAAGACGCCGTTTCACCTCGGCGGCGTTCACGGCTGACCCGGTTTGAGTTTGACGAACAGCGCCTGTGCCTCGGCAAGCACGGTGTCGCTGTCGAGCAATCGCCCGGAGACGAAGATCTTGCGGCCTTCGATCCGGTCGATCCCCGCCTGCACCTGGAACTGCTTCTCGACGTGCGCGATGTGCCGGTAGTCGATGTGCAGGAATGCCGTGCGCTGGGCCCTACTGCCGCTGAGCTTGAACGCGGTGAAACCCAGCAGGGCGTCGAACAGCTGCGCGACGCTGCCGCCGTGCGCAGCCCCGTTGCGGCCGAGGTGGAAGCGGCGAAACTCGGTGGTGCCTTCGATGCGCTGATCGTCGGTGACGTGCACGTCGAGCGGGATCGACAAGATGTTGCCGCGGTTGGGCAGGTCCAGCCGTCGGCCGGAGGGTGAGGACCATTCGTCGGCGTAGTAGGGGGCGAGCAGCTGCGAGACCTTCTCGATCTGGTCGGCGGCTTCGCTGATGACATCGTCTGGGGCGTCGGCTGCGCGGGCATGATCCTGCAACGTGCGGACCGCTTCGATGAAACGTCCGTAGTCGGGTCCACCGCTATCGGTGGCGACCGGCGGATTGAAGCCACCACCGGGCGGCCGCTCAGAGCTCACCCGTCCACCGTATTGCCTCGCTCAGTCGCCGGCGGCTCCGGCTTTGCTCAATGTCTCGAACTCGTCGTCGGACAGCTCGATCTCCGCGGCGGCGACGTTCTCCTCCAGATGGGCCACCTTGGAGGTGCCGGGTATCGGCAGCATCACCGGCGAGCGTTTGAGCAGCCACGCCAACGCCAACTGCGAGGCCTTGGCGTGATGGTCGGCCGCGATGCGCTGCAGTGGCCCGTCGGGCGCGGCCAGTGGCCCGGCGGCCAGCGGAAACCACGGGATGAACCCGATGCCGCGGGCTTCGCAGGCATCGAGCACCGGTTCGGCGGAGCGGACGCTGAGGTTGTACATGTTCTGCACGGTGACGATCGGGGCCACCTTCTGTGCGGCCTCGAGCTGGTCGACGGTGACCTCGGACAGGCCGATATGGCGGATCTTGCCCTCCTGCTGCAGCTTGAGCAGCTCGCCCACCTGGTCCTCGGCGGGAAACTTCGTGTCGATGCGGTGCAGCTGGAACAGGTCGATGGTCTCGACGCCAAGGCGGCGCAGGCTCATCTCGCACTCCTGGCGCAGGTACTCCGGGTAGCCGAGCACCGGCCACACGTCGGGCCCGGTGCGCAGCAACCCGGCCTTGGTCGCGACGACGACACCGTCGTAGGGGTGCAGTGCCTCGCGGATCAGTTCCTCGGAGACGTAGGGGCCGTAGGAGTTGGCGGTGTCGATGAAGTTGACCCCGAGTTCGACGGCGCGCCGCAGGACCCGCAGACACTCGTCGCGGTCCTGGGGAGGACCCCAGACTCCCTTGCCGGTCAACCGCATTGCGCCGAAGCCGAGCCGGTTGACCGTCAGGTCGCCGATGGTGAACGTGCCGGACGCCTGTGCGACGGGGGTGGTCATGTCACCGACCGTACGCCGACGATGGCAAGGTAGCGCGGGTGAGGCTCAGCGATCTCGCCGCGCTCCCGCTGACGTATCCCGAGGTGGGCGCCACCGCCGGCACGCTGCCGCCCGGTTACCACCACGTGCACAAGACGGCGGTCATCGGCCACGGCCGCGACCGCTTCGACGAAGCCGCGGCGGCCGGCATGCGCTGGGGCATGCTGCGCGGCGCAGGGGTGCGAGTCGAGGCGACGACGGAGGTCGCCGAGGTCGGCTCGGAGGTCCTGGTACACCTCGGCCCGATCGCGGCACCGTGTCGCGTGGTCTACCTCGTCGACAACCGCCACGCCCGCGGATTCGCTTACGGCACCTTGCCCGGTCACGCAGAGTCGGGCGAGGAGCTGTTCCTGGTCCGCTACGACCCGGCTTCTGACGAAGTCTCGGCCGTGGTGACGGCGTTCTCGCGGCACGCGACCTGGTGGAGTCGCCTCGGGTCGCCGGCGACGTCCCTGGTCCAGCGAGTGGTCACCGACCGGTATCTGAGGGCGCTGTAGCGCACGGATCCGCGATGCAGATGAAAATGCACTGGCGGCGGCTTTCGTCACCGATAATTACGAGCTGTCGGCAGGTCGATCTTGAACTTGCCCGCGTAATCTGGACGACGGTGAAGGACTCCGAATGGTGATGGCGAACAGACCCGACGAACGCGAGGACGCGCACCTGCGCATCGCGGAGCTGGTGCGCGGGCTCTACAGCCGACCCGATGCGGACACCGTGATCGCGGAGTTGGCCGAACATGCGGCCGTCGAGATCCCCGGGGCCCGGTACGCCGGTATCACGATCACCCGCAAGCCCAAGAGCGTCGAGACGCCTGCGGCGACGCATATGTACCCGATGCTGTTGGACAAGATTCAGCAGCGCCACCAGGAGGGTCCGTGCCTGACCGCGGCGTGGGACAAGAAGGTCGTCTACGTCGCCGATCTCCACACGGACGACCGTTTTCCGCTCTATCGCCAGGATGCCTTGGCGGAGACGCCGATTCGCTCAATCATGGCGTTCCAGTTGTTCATCGAGGGCGAGACGATGGGCGCGCTCAACGTCTATTCCGAGGAACCCGACGCCTTCGGTGAGGAGTCCAGAAGCCTGGGACTGGTGTTCGCCGCCCATTCGTCGGTGGCCTGGAACGCCGCGCGCCGCGACGAACAGTTCAGGCAGGCCCTGGCCAGCCGCGACATTATCGGACAGGCCAAGGGGATGATGATGGAACGCTACGGCGTCGACGCCGTCCAGGCCTTCGATCTGCTCCGCAAACTGTCGCAGGACTCCAATGTGCCGCTGCTCAAGATCGCCAAGGAGATCGTGGACCAGTCGCGTCCTTGAACGCGAAGTCCCTTTACCGGGCGATCACCCGCGGAACCTCAGGATTCGCCGGTTCGACCCGCGGCCGCGGCACCTCGACGTTGTTCTCCTGCACCAGAACCGGGTCTCCGACCTTGACGTTGTCGAAGTACCACTCGGCGTCTGCAGGACTGAGGCTGATGCATCCGTGGCTGACGTTCTCGTGGCCCAGTGAGTTGATCGCCCACGGTGCCGAATGCACGAAGATGCCACGTCTGGTGAGCCTTACAGCCCATTCCACGTCGAGCAGGTAGCCGTCGTCTGCGGTCACGGGGATGCCGACGCTGCTCGAATCCATCTTCACTTCGCGTTCTTTGGCCAACACCGGGAATGTCCCCACCGGCGTCGGGTATTCGGGTCTGCCCATCGAGGCCGGAAAGACCCCGGGCTCACCGAAGAAGGGCCGGTGGTGCGGCGAAGGCAGTTTGTCGGGTGGGACCCCGTCGATCGTGACCGTGAAGGTGTGGTCAGCGATATTGGCCACGCCGACAACCGCTGCGCCGGTGGCGATGTTCGTCTTGAAGCCGCCGACAGACAGCGCAATGGTGCTGTGGGCGGGCCAGAATTCGTCGGGCGCCCAATGGACGGTCTTGGCGTCGAGCCACTCGAACGTACCCGTCATCGGGGGTGTCGAGGTGATGTCGAGCAACCGCTCGGCCGCATCCCGGTCGACGACGGAGTGCTTGAACGTCACTATCACGGGATGTGCAATCCCCACGACCTGATCCTCGGCGGGCAGTATGGAGGCGATGGCACCTCTCACCGCCTGACTAGCGGCCGCCGCACCTTCGCCGGCCGGCCCTGCGACCACACTGGTGGCGACGACAACCGCGGCGAGAACACACCGAAGTACAGCACGCAATCTTGGTGCCTCCCTTGAAATTACAACAATGTCAATAATGGTAGGGCAGCCGGAGCGCTTTAAGACCAAGAGCGCCTGGGCAATTCGGTTAAGTCTCCGTCACGGTTCGGCTACAGCGGCCCGCCCTGCGGAGATTAGTCCAAATTAATTGGGAACCAATGGATTTGGCCCGGCCGCGAGACTTGCTCGCCGCCGGGCCAAACCGGAGGGACTATCCTCGGTGGGCCGTCAGGTCGCCGGCCCTGGCGGAGTGGGCTGACCCGGAACGGGCGCTCCGGGCGCCGGCGGACGGGATGGGTCTCCCTTGCCCTTTCCGGCCAGTCCGCCCATCTCCGTGAGCGGAGCGCCTACCACTGCGGGAGCGCCGCCCACGATCGGAGCTCCGGCCACCGGCGGCACCAGCGGAGGGGGCACAAGCGGCGGCACCAGCGGCGGGGGCACAAGCGGCGGCACCAGCGGCGGAGGCACGACGGGCGGCACCAACGGCGGCGCGATAGGAGGCGGGCCGGGAAGTGCCATCGGCACGCCGGCCATATCTGTCAGCGGAGCACAGACGGGCGCCCCGGGTGCGCCGGCAGGTGCGCCGCCCTTCGATTCCACACATTCATATCCCCCGGCCGAGGCGACCGGACTCAGTGCGACGGCCACTCCGATGGCCGCACCCAACAAACCAGCCCCCACGGCTGCCGCGATGTTGACTCCTTTAAAGGTCGTCATCGACGTTGATCCCTCCACTCACGCTCACACATTCGTTCAACCGAGGCAGCAGACCTTGCATGCCGTACCGAGGTCGCGTCCATACGACCGCGTTAATATCAGCAGCCTGTTGTCAAGGACACGCCACGCCGCACCGCGCCGTTTCCAAATGGTGACCGCTTCGGCATGGTAGAGCCGCATTGAAAGTCGACCGCGGCCTCGATCTCCGGTCCCACCTGCGGTTCTGCCGCCCTTCCCGTCGTCGCTCAGATAACGGTCAGCAGATGCATTCAAAGGGGCTTTGGTGTTTCGGGCGTGTTGACCACGGGCATCACTGTCGCGACACGTCAAGACAAGTCAGAGGTTGGTATGTGATGACGGTGGAATCCAGGCCTGGCGCTGACGCGTCGGTCGGCGAGTTGATGAGCCAGTTGTCGAAGCAGACATCGCGGTTGATCCGTGACGAAATGCGGTTGGCGCAGAAGGAATTTCAGGAATCGGCCCGACATGCCGGGATCGGCGCGGGCTTGTTCAGCGTGGCGGGCCTGCTGGCCTTCTTCGGCGCGGCGACGTTGATCGCGGCGGGGGTGGCGGCGTTGTCTCTCGTGCTGCCCGTTTGGGCCGCGGCGCTGATCGTTGCGGCAGTGCTGTTCGTGATCGCGGGTATCGCGGCTCTGGTGGGACGCAGCCAGGCTCGGGAGGTCACACCGGCGGCGCCGAAGACCGTTGAAACGGTGAAAGCAGACATCCAAGAACTAAAGGACGCCCGGTCATGACCGCACCGAATCCACGCCCCGAGCCCGGACCGGATGCGGGCGTCGACGACATCGAGGCCGACATCGAGCAGACCCGCCAGGAACTCGGCGAGACGGTTGAGGCGCTGCAGGCCAAGCTGGATGTGAAGACGCGCGCGAAGGAGAAAGTCGACGAGACCAAGGAGCACGCCAAGGACAGGGCGGCCGAGGCCAAGGAGCGCGTCGTCGAGAAGGCGGACACGCTCCGCCACACCGCCACCGACAATCCGAAGCAGACGGTGCCGATCGCAGCGATCGTCGCCGTGCTCGCCGTTGTCGGGATCATCGTGTGGCGACGCAGGCGCTAGCCGGCCGCTACGAACCGAAGCGGAAGCGCCGGCCGGTGACGCGTCGCGGAAGCACCCGGATGTAGTGGTCCTTGGCGTGCGTGGTCCAGGGCAGTAATTGCGCCCGCTCGGCCTCCGCACGGTCGTCGTCGTCGTGCACGGTCCGCGCGACGCCCCGCACGATGACGCTCCATCCTTCGCCGACGTTGTGATCGTCGGCTTCAAAGAGCACGTCGCGGTTGACCGCAGTGCTGACCAACTTGGTGCCCTGCGCGGTGCGAAACAGGAGCGTCTTGCGCTGGACGACGAAGTTCACCGGAAAAATCTCGGGAATCCCATCAGCGCTGGTGACTAGGCGCCCCAACGACACACTGCCCAACAGGTTCCAGCATTCGCTTTCCGGAAGGATCTCGCCGGGCGGCTTCTCTTCAGACATGACGACTCGCTCGCTTAGCATCGATGGCCACAGGCATGGTACGAGTTTAGGGAGGTGAGGCGGCGGTCCGCGTGCCGAGGGAGATGTGACGTGGTCGTAGGGCCACGTGCTCCGAGCCCTCAACCTAGGGAATCTCCCGATTCCTTGTTATGCGGTTCCGCATAGCGTGCGGGACATGGATGCTTCGGTGGATTGCGTTTCGTGTTATTTCGCAGAGTGGTATCTCGCGAACTTGACTCAGGACGCCGTCGAGCGTCTGGTGACGAGGCTGCAGGCGGCACTGGAGAACAGCGACGGCGAATTCAGTGTGGTGCGCCTCGTGGGTGCCGTGGCAGTACCTGAGGACGAGGTTTTCTACGGAGTGTTTGCGGCCACGTCGCCGGAGAGTGTCACTGAGGTATGCGAGCGAATCGGGATGCCGCCGGGACGGCTCACGGCCAGTGTGGGAGCGTGGTTTGCGTCGGCTTGATCCAAAGGATCGGCGCGCGAGTCCGCGCCGGTGCTAGCTATGAGGGGCCATCCGCCTGCCCAGTTGAGCACGGGTGCGAATACCCAACTTGCGGTAAACCCGGCTCAGGTGATGTTCCACCGTTTTCGCACTGATGAACAAGGCCGATGCGATGTCACGGTTGGTCATTCCGGTAGCGGCCAGTTCGGCGACTCGTTGTTCGGTTGAGGTGAGTACCGAGTCCCCAGCACGGCTGCTCTTGGCGCGGGACAATTCGGCACGCGTGCGCTCGGCCCATATCGACGCGCCCGTGTCTTCGAAGATTTCCAGCGTTTCTCGCAGGGTATTTGCCGCTGCCTCTTTGAGACGCTGGCGCCGCTGCAGCTGACCGAGCAGCAACCGAGTGCGCGCAAGTTCAAAAGGCATCGAAGTCCGTTCATGTTCCGCGAGCGCCTCACGAGCAAGTTCTTCTGCCTCGGTCAGAACACCCTTCGTCGCGGCGAGCATTGCTCGACAGCGCAGGGCGGCCGCAATCATCCAAGCGCGGTCCAGACGGCGTCCATTGCTCTCCAACAGATCGAGTACCGCTGCAGCGTCTGTGACGTTGCCCAGGTTGATCATCGCCTCGGCGGCGTAGGGCACCCACCAGGCCGTTATCAATTCTGTACCTGGCGGTGTCGAGCCCAGGCCCGCCAGACCCGGTTCGAAATGACGAATCGCCTCGGCGTGGTTGCCAAGCGACACCTCGAGAAACCCCAAGATCATGTGCGCCCAGTTCTCAGCCCCCGGCGCTCCACATTGCCGTGCAGCGATCAGAGCGGAGTGCGCAGCATCGCGGGCGTCTTGCTCGCGACCGGTGAAGGCCGACACGGCGGCAGTGACAATGCCCGCAATGGCCAACGGGTGGTCCCCGCCGAGTTGCTGGGCTCGTTGCATCGAGTCCTCGGCGACTCGTGCCGCCTCCCCAAAGCGGCTCTGCCAGATCTCGATCAGGGTCGCATGGATAGCGATGAACAAGATCTCGCTGTCGGAACCACGCTCCTCGCAGGAGCGTCGCAACGACTCGCCATGCGCACGGGCTGCGCCGAAGTCCCCGGCCCACGCCAGCACCTGGAGTGCGGCGGCTCGTGGACACAACGGCACCGGCGCGTCGCTGGTCTCATCGTCGAGCTGCAGTGCCCGCTCAAGCGCGGTTTCGTCAATTCCATTGCCATACAGGGCGTTCACGGTCACATACGTCGCCAGTGCTTGGCTGATCAGACCGGGTTCCTCAAGAGAGTCGGCGATCGCGATTCCCTCTGCGGCGCTGCGCAGGGCAGCCTCGTAGTGAGTGGCGGTGGCCTGTGCGAAGGAAAGCATCAGCAGAGCACGCACCCTGATAGCGGGATGTTCCGCGGCATTGTCCAGGGCTCGCTCAAGTTGTACGGCCGCTTCATCGAACGTGTTCTCGTACACGAGAATGCCGCCATGCAGGATCAGTGCGAGGGCTCGCAGCGGTCCGTCTTCCAGCTCAACCAACGCAGGCCTCAGCACCTCTGCGGCCCGTTGGGTGTTCCCGGCACGCAGGTGATGTTCGGCCGCCCGCATTCGGCGCATCGGTGTGCCGCCGCCCAGGTTGATCACGAGTTCAAGCAGCTCGGCCGCGGCCGCAGGTGCGCCGCGATGCCGAGTCGCCTCGGCTGCTGAGTCCAGAGTCGCGAAAGTCGCCTCGTCGGCAGTCGTAGCGGCAAGCGCAAGATGGCGCGCTTTGAGTTCGGGGTGGACTTCCACGGACGCCAAGGCACGATGCATGGCTCGGCGACTGGCCGCAGAAGCCTCGCTGTACACCCCGTAAGCGAGCAAGGGATGCGTGAAGCGGACCCTGCTGCCGTCAATTTCGACAACGCCATCGGTTTCGACGGCTTCGAGTACCTCCATGACGTGCTCCACAGTCGAGTCGGTGACCCGGGCCAAGAGATCGACAGTGGGAGCCGCAACAGACGCCGCGGCTAGCAGCACCGGCCTTATGTCCCCTTCCAGACGCCCGACGCGCATGCGTACCAACTCGGCCAGGGTGGCGGGTAGACCCGGGCCGGCGAGCGGTTCGCGTCCATCGATCACACGAGCAAGCTCAAGAGCATAAAACGGATTGCCGCCCGATATTTCTGCTATTCGCACGAGCACCACTCGGCTGAAGGAGTGCCCGATTCTCTGCAGCAGCAACTGATGGAGAGCTCCAAGACTCAACGGCTGCAGTCGAATTCGAGCCATCTGCTCGGCGCTAGCCAAAGTCAGCCACTCCTCTGCACGACCCTGGCCAGGATCGCAGCGTTCGGTCGCCAGCACACCGATTCGGCCGCGTAGGCGGCGGATGACGAAGCCGAGCACTACGCGGCTAGATGCATCCAGCCACTGCACGTCGTCGATCGCTACTAGCAGCGGTGCGGCCGCCGAGAGGCGTTCGAGAAGCGTGCCCACAGCGGCGGCCACGACGCGGTGATCGATTGGTGGACCGTCGCGGTCTGCACGCAGTAGCACCCGGTTCACGGCGAGTTGCTGGAGCCTGGGCAATTCGTCGATGGTCGCGGCATCGATGTCGGCCAGCAGATCTGCCACAGCGGCGTAGGCCAGCACCGACTCGGTCTGATGTCCGCGTGCGGAGAGGACCTGAAAGCCCCGTCCCCGTGCGGCATCCAGGACATTCAGCCAGGCAGTGGTCTTACCAATTCCCGCTTCACCCTCGACTAAGAGGCCCGCTGGCTCGATATGAGCCGCTGTCAGAAGCCGCTCAGCGGCCTGCTGCATCGCGGGATTTCCCCCAGCCGCCATAGGCCACATAATCGCAGCATCGCCGCTGATTGCGCAGAGCAAATCTCGAACGGCGGCGAGATCGAGTCACCGCGCACGAGCCCGAGTACTCCCCCGTCACAACGTAAGAATCACGACCAGCTCAGGGCGCGACCCACCGGTGAGATGCGCTTGGGAAGATGCGACGAATTCCTGGGCGCGAGGAATACGCGCTGACGCCTTCAGAGGCGATCACTCACTCGGGCAACCGCCGTCTCAAGCTGTGAACTACTTAGTCCACCTCGCTCTAGTGTGGTCCCGGCTGGGTTCGAACCAGCGACCTTCCGCGTGTGAGGCGGACGCTCTCCCACTGAGCTACGAGACCGGAGAGTCGACCGAACGGTCGAACGACGTCGAACACTAGCACGATCCAGCATCGCGCCCCGAATTCACCGGCGAAGATCAGCGCCGTTGGCTTGGTGATTCGGTCGGCCGCGCAGGGGGTTGCCGGCCTATGGTCACGCGGTGGGCAATGCACGGCGGTGGGTCTCGCTGATCCCTGCGGCGCGACGTTGGTGGGGCCCGCCCGATACGGGGGTTCCGCCCACCGACGTGACGCCGCACTCGGCGTCGATGCGCGGTTGCCTACGGGTGAGGCGGTCCGGTCGGACATTCTGCGATGCGAGAGCGCGGACGCGGGGTCACGTGCCGCGACTACCGCTCGGGACCGCGGATTCTTCGTCTCGCGCGGGGGGTACCAGCAGTTTTGAGATGTGAACGGGCAGAGACGCACCGGCGAACGTCGGGATTTGTGCAGCTACACTTTGGTGGACTATCGTCGTCCTTCGCGACGGGCGACGAGTCGTTCGTGGCGCGCGGATGTAGCGCAGTTGGTAGCGCATCACCTTGCCAAGGTGAGGGTCGCGGGTTCGAATCCCGTCATCCGCTCGAAGGTGCAGTGGCATCAACCCCAGCGGTGGAGTGGCCGAGTGGTGAGGCAACGGCCTGCAAAGCCGTGCACACGGGTTCGATTCCCGTCTCCACCTCTACGAAGGTTCGGCGCGATTAGCTCAGCGGGAGAGCGCTTCCCTGACACGGAAGAGGTCACTGGTTCAATCCCAGTATC
Source organism: Mycobacterium neumannii (assembly GCF_002245615.1). Taxonomy (NCBI): domain Bacteria; kingdom Bacillati; phylum Actinomycetota; class Actinomycetes; order Mycobacteriales; family Mycobacteriaceae; genus Mycobacterium; species Mycobacterium neumannii. Next base: position 137,516 of record NZ_NKCO01000001.1, read on the forward strand.
GCGCACCATAGTTTTGCCCTAGAAGCCATGTTTTGAACCGCTTGGCAATGCCTGCGGGCTAAAAATGGGCAAACACATCACGGAGTCTGGACTCCACAGTTCCCCCGCCGAACTCACGCCGAGCCAGACATGCCGATCTCGGAAATGGTGCAGGTGTCAGTGAAATGAAGTTGCCGCTGACTTAGAGCATTTCACCAGGCCAATGAAGATCATTTGCTGCCATTTGCAATAAGCACCGACGCGATTCCTGAGTAGTCGCTGTCCAAATCCTGTCGAAGAAGTAAATTCAATTCGGTCTCAGCAGTTCAGACGGTTAGCTGCTTCCTTTTCAAAAGTTCAGGCGGTCGAGGAGGAATCTGATGAAGAAAGCTGCGCTCGGTCTGGTGGCGGCTGTTTCGATTGCTGGAGCGGGGGCGTTTCCATTCGTTCCTGTAGCTGCGGCTCAACCGACTCTCAATGTGCCGTTGGCCCCCGCTGGCTCGGACGATGGTACCGAAGGCGGTATTGGTGGCGGCGATGACGGAACGGGGAATGGTGGAAGCACACCGCCCGGCGGCGGCACCGATACTCCGCCGCCCGGCCCCGGCCCCGACACCAACCCTCCCGGCCCCGGCACCGGTCCTGGGGCTGCCTTGAATATCGCCCGCGAGAATCTCAACGACCTCCGCCAGGCTGTGCCCAAGGACCGCGCGGCCATCAAGGACGCCCGTGAGGCCGTGAAAGACGCCCGCCAGGCCTTCAAGGACGCCCGCAAAGCGGCGAAGGACGCCCGTAAGGCCGCGAAGAACGAGCCGGGCGGCGGCCCGATCCCGTAAACCCTGGGCGGCATGCGGCTCGCAGAACCGTACCCTTGTAAATCCCTGTGACGAGGGGATTCGCCGTCACTGATTGGCGGGGAAGCGCATCATCCGCGCCTTTGCTGGTGATTGCTGACGCGAGTTTTTGCCTCGACCCTGGATGGTCTTAGCGACCGGTCGCCGGCGCGGACGAGCCAGTACACCACCGTCTTCTCAACCACCATTTCCCATGATTGCCCTAAGTACCGCGATGGATACGAGTGCTAGGGCTTCGGAACCATCCGGCTGACTCCGGTGATTTTGCCCGTCTGCAGCGGCTTGGCCGACCTACACCGTCCTCACCGTCGGTCGGCCTCACTGGTGACAAACTCAAGGTCCTCGTAAATCGGTTCCCAGGCTTCCGGGCACGGAGGACAAATCGCTGCACACGGTCGCGCGGGTCCAGAGCAGGCATGAAGCCACGCTGCGACCACGCGACCTCAAATCTTGGATCGGAACAATTTCCGCGTATCACCGACGACGACCAACAGCACCGTCCGGACAGTCACGCTGCACGACCCAGCAAACAAGTCATACGGAAACCCCTGATTTCATAACCTCCGTAACCGCCCTACCGGTCTGATCTGAAGGCGAAACCAGACGGGGCTGGCGCGCCACACCGATCGATCAATCTCTGGAGTGGACTTTGATTCGCAACACGTTGATAGCGCCGCCGTCGCCGCAGCTCGCTTCAGCGCGATCCGACAGCTCTGAGAACGACGGCTACACCGCCACCGCAGCCGACGACGAGACCGACACCCAGCCACCACCAGAGTGACACCCGAATCTGAATCAAGGCGGAGCTCGGCTCGCCTGATCTAGTGTTCGGCTCGTGTCGCCAACGATGTGGGCCCGCCGGGTGCGAGGCTCGCGAATGCGAGGTCCGAACCTTCCCGGCGACGACGCGCTGTGCGGGCGCAGCGGCGGTGGCCCCCGGACACGCCCAATCGCTTCTCAGACCGGTTATTCCGGGTGCTTGAGGATGCAGAGGACCGGCCCCGCATCGCCGACACAGTTCGCCGCTGGGAGCCTTTTCCCAGGTCAATGACGATCATTTGCTGCCGTACGCAAGAATCGCTTCACAGATACCTGTGTATTTGCTGTACGGACCCTTGTCGGTGCCGTAAATTCGTCTTGGTCTCGGCAGTTCAGACGGCGATACTGCCACCCGTTCGGAATCTTCGCAGTAGTCAAGGGGAATGGAATGAAGAAGGCGGCGCTCGGTTTGCTGGCGGTGGTTTCGATAGCGGGAGCGTTAGTACTGCCACTCGCGCCGACAGCTTCGGCCTTCCCGTCGATCACCCTCCCTTCGGCTAGTCCAGGTGACGATGGCGGCGGCAGTAATGACGGCTGCGGTGCCGGCGGCGGTGGTGACGGCCCTGGCGGCGTTGGCGGCAACGGAGGCTGTAACGGCGGCACCGGTGGCGGTCCTCAGTCCGCCTTGAACACCGCACGCGAGACGCTCAACGACCTCCGGCAAACCAAACCCAAAGACCGCGAAGCCATCAAGGACGCCCGCCAGACCGTCAAAGACGCCCGCAAAGCCGTCAAGGATGACCGCAAGGCCGCCAAGGACGCTGCCAAGGAGGACCGCAAGGCCGCCAAGAACGGCGGCGGCACCGACCCCGGCAGCGGCACGTAGGCCGCCCGCGCCCGCTTCGGCCAGTTGGCGGGGTCACTGGCCCGACGACCGAAACCTGCCCGCCTCTAACGGCGGCACCGACATCCAGCCGCCACCAGAGTGACAGCTAACGGGAGACGGTTGGCTCTGGCTTATCACTGTCTCAGAAGCGATTTGGCGTAATCCGCGAGACAAGCACTCGTGAGACGAACTTCTGAGACAACCTGGCCTTGGGGAACGCCCTGCCGGATGCTTCTCGACAGCGGTCTCATATGTGCTCTATTTCGAGACCTTCAGCGGGCTCAGACAGCCGTCGGAGTGATTTTGCGAGTGACGTCTTCGCCACGCCCGCTTCTCGATAGTGACGAGCCCGCGAGTCGATCTGTCGTCCTCGTTACGGCTCTCAGGCGGAGCTGGATGTCGGTGCCGCCGTTAGATGCGGTGGCGGTTTCGCCGGTGTTGTCGTTGCCGTTCCCTGCTTGCGCGAGGGTGGATAAAAAACCGTCGAGCGTGTTGGTCGGGCTTGAGACTTGGTGCCTGCGGCGGAAGGTCTGCCGGGCCGCGGGGGGTCGGCCCGGCGGACCTGTTAACTACTCTGCCCGTCTGTCCTGGCTTCAGTAAGGGGGTTTTCCCCCGTCTTCTGACGCGGTGATCGTCCCCCGTCTCCGGCGATATCCATCTGCTCCGCCGTGCGGCGTCGTACCGAGCGAACGCAAATATCGCCCGGCAGCGGCTGGCACCCTAGCGGCGGGGTCGTCGTACATATGTTCGTGTTCAGGGGGGTTAACCCCCAAAACTCGGGAGGCCAACCTCGTGTTGTGGCGCGGCCCTACTTCGTACGTTGAAGGTATGGCTGACATGAATACCGACCGGGAGGTAATCGAGGGCGCCCTGGCGCTCATCGAGGCTGACGGCGGGTGGACCCAAGGCGCCTACTACCGTGACGCCGATGGCACTCAGGTGCACCCGGCAGCCGACTCGCCGGGCAACTGGGTACGGGTGCGCACCGAGCACGTCGGCGCGGGGGCCTACCGGACACGCACCGAGCCTGTGGCCGCCCCATGCAGCTTCTGCCTGGGAGGGGCGCTTCGTACTGCGGCTGGTTACTGGCACACCGGGCAGCCTTGCGCGGTGCAACAGCAGGTCGATCGGCTCGAACTACTACTTGTGCGGCTGGCCAATTCCGCCGACGCAATGGACTGGCCGGACCTAGACGCCTTCAACGATGACGTGCACACCACCGCGGCCGACGCGGTGCTGTTGCTAAAGCACGCCGCCGCCCATCTCGACGCTCAGGTGCACGAGCGGCCCTGAGCAGCCCAGCTTTCAGGAAACTCATCGTCGCGATGAAGCTGAACTAACCCTTCGGCTTGTTGCCTGTTCTCGTAGTGGGGTAGAACATCGAGAAGCGACGCCAATAGGAGCCGAAGCAGCTCAGCATCAACCTGGGTCTTCGTGGCTGTCGAGGCCTTTCGTTCCATCCAATGAGGCGCAGAAACTGGAGACACCGAAGTCGCACGCGCCGAGGCTGCTCAGTCCAGAATTATCGACGTGAGTCCTCGCGCCCGATTGCGACACCGCTTGGTGGCCAGAGCATTATGGCTGAGCCAGTCGCGTTACCTGACCCTGCGGCCGAAAAAAATCGACCGCTGGGCCGCCGGCCCGCCTCGACGTCCATACGCCGGATCACCGCCGAAGCGCCTCGACAGAAAGGTGGCGGTCACCCGCAATGACTTCGACGGTTGGCCCGTGTACGAGATCCGTCCGAAGCTGCCTGACGATGTCACCGTCAACGGTCACATGCTCTATCTGCACGGCGGTTGTTATGTTGTCGAGTTCGCGCCAGCGCTCTACTGGCCGTTTTTGGCCGACCTGTCCGTCATTCTTCGTCGCACTCTAACAGTGCCGATCTACCCCCTCGCTCCCGAACATACCTACCGGGAGGTCTACACGTTTCTCCTCGGCGTCTACCGCCGGATCCTGGCCGACCATGATCCGAAATCCGTTGTCCTTATGGGCGACTCAGCCGGTGGCGGGCTAGCGCTGGGATTGTGCCATGCAAGCCGCGATGCAGGGTTGCCGCAACCCAGCGATGCGGTACTGCTCTCACCGTGGTTGCACGCTGGGCTGCCCGATCCCGCGGTTCCCGCGGTGGCCAAAGTTGATCCGGTCCTCAATCTCGACTTCCTGCACCGAGCAGCAACCTGCTACGCGGGGGGCGACCCTCTCGATCATCCGTTGATCAGTCCAGCTACCGGCCCGCTGTCCGGGTTACCCACCATCACGGTGATGACCGGAACCCACGACATGCTCAACCCCGACGCCCGAGCATTCCACCGACGCGCCCAAACCGAGGGCGTCGACATCCACTGGTACGAAGTCGACCGCGGCATTCACGGCTGGGTGGGGTTCAGTCCAGTGGGCCGTGACGCCGAGGACGCGCTCCAGTACATCCACAATGTCCTGGCAAAGCCTGAGCCACCGCCTAGACCAAGCTAGTGACGGCCGTCATGCGACTCAACCACCCCGGCGGCCGCTACGCTGACCGCCTTGTCACTGTGCAGCACGCCTGCCGTTCTCGATAGCGCACGCCCTCAACGCGCCCTCGGAGACCTCAACGGCATCCGGCGCCCGAATGCGGCCGACCACCTCGGGGGATCTTTTCGACCCGTGCCGCCGCCTAACCACCCTGAGGGGCGATAACCTCCATCGGGCATGAGCCGGTCCACCATCGCGATCACGGGTTCAGCCTCTTCAGCCAGATTGATGCGGAGAAGTTGGCTTGCGGCAAGGGCACTTCCGTGCAACCGCAGCCTAATCCGTTTCTACGCCGTAACCACCACGAAGGTCCTTGTGCGCGGCTTTCAAGATCTGCTTGCAGAGTTCCACCAGCGCCTCGACGTCAATTTCCGACTCGTCGCCGAGCCTTTTGAGCCACGATCCTTCTTCTTCTTTGAGCTCGTCCCACTTGCGCTCCGCATAGATCGCTTGTTCGTCGGTCGGCGCGAGGTCGCCTGCGGTTTGGACGAGCCGCCTCTTGCAGGCATCCAACTGTGCCAAGGAGTAGCCGTGCTCTCGGAACTGGCGATCCCACTCGTCGAGCATCAACTCCGTGAGGTCACGCACCGGCTCCGCGGCATAAATCATCAACTCTGCTATTCCGTCGTCCATCCCCAGGCGTATACGGAATTCGTACAGTTGTCTGATCGCCTCGGCCCGCCGTTGGCTAAGGCTTTGTTCAGCTCCAGCGAGTTGTTCGGCTCCGCGCTTGAGGTGCAGAGTGGCTGAGATCAGACGCTTCAGCGCGGCCTTCTTGTCCTCACCAGCCCGCTTCTCGTAGTCCAGGACGAGAGCGTGATCTCGTTCTTCTCTCTTGGTCCTCGCATCGATGCGCTTGGTCCAGATCGCCACGGCCGCAGTCGATGTCACAGAGGCAAACGGCACCAACGTGCTCGTCACCGTGGTCGCCCAACTCATGTCGGTCAGTCTGCCCGACCTGCGCTGATCGCAGGGAGGGTTTCGACCTATCGTCGCTATCCAACAAGCACCACAGCGGTGTCGCTACACCATGGCGGTGACGAATGACAGCAGCGCGAGTACCAGGACGATGCTCCCCACCAGGACGCAGAAGGCGCCGGCCGCGGTCAACTTCTGGGGCCGCCTCGCGTCCTCATTCAGAATGTCTCGGACCGATGTCTTCATCCGCGCGAACAGGTCTGTCCATGAGACGCGCCGCAGGCCCTCTCGGGTGGCCGCCGGCTCGCGGCCAGGCTCGTCGGGAACCGTGCCGACGCCATTGCCGTAAAGCACCACGCCGAACAGGATCAACACAGCTGCCGAAACCAGTAGCACCACCGCGATTGCAATCACTTGCCGCGTTCCTCACCGAGTCGAAGATCGTTCCAAAGTCGAACTGCCCTCCGCGCCGATACGAGCATGACGCGAAGCCGCTTGTGAGCGGATATCAGTAAGGCTTCCCGGTAATCGCGCGGTTGAATCGGCGACCTCGCGACTTCGCCTGCATTTGGGCGGCAGGCTTCCACACGCCGCCGCCGTGCGGACCACCAGGGCGCGAACACCCCGCACCCTCCACAATCGCCGGTTCTGCGTGCAGTGACAGGAAAAGGGTCAGCCGTCGTGGCGCACCTACTACGCTTTGCAGAGACCGACCGGTCCTGACATCGAGGGTGGGACATGATTCGCCAACTGCTCGCCGCCGCCGCGATCGCCGGCGCCGCCATCTGCGCGGCCCCGCTCGCTTCCGCTGATGACACCGACTACCCCGACACGCCGGGCCGCTACGCCTCCGACGTGCCGGGCATGAACTACGACGCCCACCTCACCGGGCCGTGCTTCAACCTCGAGCGGTTCACCTTCGGGCGCGGACCAGGCGGCGAAGTCCTGCAGTGCCGCTGGATCGAGAACCAGTGGCCGCCGATCCCGACCAACCAGGGATTCTGGCAGGCCTCGTACGAACTGTTCGGCGTCCAAGACGTGGGAGCGCCCTGCCCCAAGCCTCAAGCCGCCGCCCAGACGCCCGACGGCCGCCCGATGCTCTGCCTCGGCGCACGCGGATGGCAACCCGGCTTCTTCACTCGCGAAGGCTTCTTCCCGAGATAACCGTCAGGCCCGCAACGTCTCGCTCGGCGGAGTCCCGTAGGTGCGTTTGTACACGCCGCTGAACCGGCCTGCGTGAGTGAATCCCCACCGTCCCGCGATCGCCATCACGGTGTCGCTGCGCGGGTCGGCCGTTTGCAGTTCGCGGTGGGCTCGGTCGAGTCGCACGCGCCGGAGGTACTCCAGCGGCGTGGTGCTCAGATGTCGCCGGAACGCGTACTGCACCGAGCGTGGCGTCACATTGACGGCAGTGGCAATATCTCTGAGTGTTATTTCCCTGTGGGCGTTCTCGTTGATGAACGTGATCGCGCGCCGCAGCAGGGCGGACTGAACGCGAGCAGGGTCCACATGGTTGCGCATAGCAACTGGCGAATACCCCGACCGCTATGACCGAAACGACTTTCGCGACGTTTCACGTTCGGGGCATGATTTGCTGATGACTGATCGCATCGAAGTCCAGCGGACCATCGCCGCACCCGCACCCGACATCTTCACCGTCCTGACCGACCCCCAGGGTCATGTGGCGATCGACGCGAGCGGCATGCTGCAGGACGCCGAAGGCGAACCGGTTCGCGCCGCCGGGGACAGCTTCGTCGTGCACATGGACCGCGAAGCGCTCAACGACTTCCCCATGGGCAAGTACGACGTCACCGTCTCGATCCGCGACTACGAACAGGACAGCTTGATTTCGTGGACGATCCTGGGCCGGATCCGCCCGCAGATCGGTCATGTCTACGGCTACCGCCTCGAACCCACTGACGACGGCACGCTCGTGACGTCGTTCTACGACTGGTCGGACATCGACCAGCACTGGCGCGACGCGGGCATCTTCCCCGTCATCTCCGAAAGCGCGTTGCGCGCGACGTTGGGCATCCTCGACCGCACGGTCCGACGCGGATACCCGCGATCGTCAACCAACGGTTGACGTACAGTCGGCCGTCAACCTAGGGTTGACGGCATGACGCAGCCCGCCAAGATCACCATCCCGGTCCGGCTCGACGACCTCATCGACGTCATCAAGACCGTGCACTCCGGACCCCTCGAACAGCTCACCGACGCGGTGCTGGCGGCGGAGTCACTCGGCGAGATCGCCGACCATCTGATCGGCCATTTCGTCGATCAGGCCCGCCGCTCGGGAGCGTCGTGGACCGATATCGGCAAGTGCATGGGCGTCACCAAACAGGCCGCGCAGAAGCGCTTCGTACCCAAGACACCCACCGACGCCGATCTTCTCGACCCCAATGCGGGCTTCGGCCGGTTCACCCCCCGCGCCCGCAACGCCGTCGTCGAGGCCCAGAACATCGCACACGCGGCCGGCAATCCCGAGATCGGGTCGGATCATCTGCTGCTGGCGTTGTTCAAGGATCCCGACGGGCTGGCCGCCAAACTGCTTGTCGGCCAGGGCGTCGACGCGGACGCGGTGTCGCAGGTGGTGTCGTTGCCGCCGCCGGCCGACGGGAAGCTTCCCACGCTCATCCCGTTCGACAGCGCCGCCAAAAAGGTGCTCGAGCTGACGTTCCGTCAGGCACTTCGTTTGGGGCACAACTACGTCGGGACCGAGCACATCCTGCTGGCCCTGTGGGAAGCCGAGGCCGAGGACGGACCGCTGCACCGCGCCGGCGTCGACAAGGACCGCTTCGAAAGCGAACTCCTCGACGCGCTGCAGGCGTTCACCAAGGACTGATCTCACATGTGTCCACCCTTCGACGTCTACATGATGTGAGGGTGCGACCGTTCGAAGACGTGGTGGCCGAGCACGGTCCGACCGTGCTGCGGGTCTGCCGCGCGGTCGTCGGTCCCGTCGACGCCGAGGACGCCTGGTCGGAGACGTTCTTATCCGCGTTGCGCGCCTACCCGCAGTTGCCGGCCGACGCCAATGTCGAGGCGTGGCTCGTCACGATCGCGCACCGGCGCGCCCTCGACGCAGGCCGCGCGCGCTCCCGCAGACCCACGCCCACCGACTCGATGCCGGAACAGCCCTCATCGCGGGCGGACCCCGCGTCCCGCGACCCCGATTTGTGGGACGCCCTGGCGCGGCTGCCCATCAAGCAGCGCCAGGCCGTCGCCTACCACCACATCGCAGGCGTGCCGTTCGCCGAGATCGCCGGGCTGCTCGGCAACTCCCCGGATGCCGCTCGCCGCGCCGCGGCCGACGGCATCAAGACCCTGCGCAAGATCTACCGTGAGGAAAGCCGATGACTACCAACCTTTTCGATGAACTGAGCCCCGATACCGCAACGCTCGCCCGGTTGCACCGACAGCTGGAACGCGCCGCCGACGACCAGGGCGTGCTCGATGTCGCCTACCGCATGGTCGACAGCCCCGTCGGTCCGCTCCTGCTGGCCGCCACCACCGTCGGACTGGTCCGCGTCGCCTTTGACATCGAGGGCCACGACGCGGTGCTCACCCGGCTGGCGGAGGTCGTCAGTCCGCGCATCCTGCTGGCACCCGCGCGACTCGACACCGTCGCCCGCCAGCTCGACGAGTACTTCGCCAAGCAACGCACCGCGTTCGAGGTGCCGGTCGACCTGCGGCTGGCCGCGGGCTTCCGCCTCAGTGTGATCGAACACCTCCGCGACATCGGCTACGGACAGCGTGCGAGCTATGCGAGCGTCGCCGCCGCCGTCGGCAACCCCCGCGCCGTGCGGGCGGTGGGAAGCGCGTGCGCCCGCAATCCTCTGCCGGTGGTGATTCCCTGCCATCGCGTCGTGCGCTCGGACGGCACGTCCGGACAGTACGTCGGCGGCCCGCAGGCGAAGTCGACGCTGCTGAGCCTCGAGGCCGCCTGAGGCGTCGCCCGTGGGTCCTGCCTGGAAGCGTCTGTAACAGGTTTCAGTCTGTGCGATCATTCGGAGATGCGTCGCTGGTTCGTGCTCCTCGTGGTCGCCATGGCGACTGCTGCCGGGATCGTCGCTGCGCCCGCATCGGCGGTGACCGCCCCGATCGGCAGGCTCGGCGACACTTTGCAGGTGAAGTTCAAGGGTTTGGTCGCCGACATCACCGTGCACAGCGTCGATCCGTCCCCCATCCCGCCCGGCTTCGGCTATGCCCCGCGCCCCCCGCGCCAGCAGGTCTGGCGAGCCTGGGTGACCGTGCATTCCGTCCAGGTGCCGACGCCGTACGCGCAGTCGATCACCTACAGCTTCCGCGGTGTGACGCCGACCGGCGACAGCTACGAACCGCGCAACACCGACGCTCCGGACGCGCTGCAACCTCAGCTGGGGAACGCACCGGCCGGCTCCACGGTCAGTGGCGCGGTGTTCTGGGATTGCTACCGCGACCTGGTGTCCAACGTGGTGCTGCTCGACAAGATCACCGGCGAGCATCTGGCGCAGTGGAACGTGTAGGCGCCGTTGGGCATTGACGTCACGGCGGCCGTCGACGCCGACCTGCCTGAACTCGCCGACGTCGCCGCCCGCACGTTTCCGCTCGCCTGTCCCCCGGCGGTGACTCTCGATAACGTCGCAGCGTTCGTCGAGGAGAACCTGTCGCAATCGCGCTTCCGCGACTACCTCGTCGACCCCGACCGCGTGGTGCTCGTCGCGCGCACCGACGCGTCAATCACCGGCTACGCCATGCTGATTCGGGGTGTGCCCGACGACCCCGACGTCCAGCGCGCGGTCGAGGCACGCCCGGCGGTCGAGGTGTCGAAGATCTATGTGCTGCCCGAGTGCCACGGCTCCGGGGTGGCGACCGCGCTGATGCACGCGGCGCTCCAGGAGTGCGAGGAACTGGGCGCCGCGGCGGTGTGGCTGGGCGTCAACCAGCAGAACCAGCGCGCGCAGCGGTTCTACGCCAAGCACGGTTTCGGGGTCAGCGGCACGAAGACGTTCCGGTTGGGCGCGGCCATCGAGAACGACTACGTGATGGTGCGCACGTTCTAGGGGGCCGAGTGTGGGCTCGACGCACGTGGCGGCGCGAAAGGCGTGCGGGTAACCCACGTTCGCGATCAGACGGGCTGCCGCGACAGCGCGAGCAACCGGGACGTCGCACGCAGGTACTTCTTGCGGAACCCGCCGGCCAGCATCTCGTCGCTGAAGATGGTGTCGAGCTTGGCGCCCGACGCCACCACAGGGATTCCCGCGTCGTACAGCCGGTCGGTCAGCGACACCAGGCGCAGGGCCACATTCTGGTCGTCGACTGTGTGCACGCCGGTGAGGAAGACCGTCGCGACACCTTCGATCAACGTCAGGTACCGCGACGGGTGCATGGTCGCCAGATGCGCGCACAGTGCGTCGAAGTCGTCGAGCGTCGCACCCGGTGACCGCGCGGCGCGCTCGCGGACCTCGGCGTCTGCAAGCGGTTCGGGAGCCGGCGGCAGATCCCGGTGGCGATAGTCCGGCCCGTCGATGCGCACGGTCTCGAAAATGGCTGCCAGCGTGTTGATCTCACGCAGGAAATCCTGGGCCGCGAACCGGCCCTCCCCCAGTTGCTCGGGCAGGGTGTTCGACGTGGCGGCCACCGACACGCCGCGCTCGACAAGCTGTGAGAGCAGCCGCGAGATCAGCGTCGTGTTGCCCGGGTCGTCGAGTTCGAACTCGTCGATGCACACCACGACGTAGTCGGCCAGCAATTCGATGCACTCGACGAATCCGAAAACGCTTGCCAGTTGGGTCAATTCGCCGAAGGTGGCGAATGCCTTCGGTTCCGGCAACCGGTAGTACGACGAGGCCAGCAGGTGCGTCTTGCCGACGCCGAAGCCCCCGTCCAGATACAGCCCGACGCCCGGCAGCACTTCACGGCGACCGAACAGCTTCTTCTTACCCGCGCGACGCTGCTGTGCCTGAGCGCAGAACCGCAAGCATGACTGCACCGCCGCGGCTTGAGACGGTTCGGCGGGATCGGGGATGTAGGTGTCGAAACTGACGTCGGAGAACGTGGGTGGCGGCGCGAGTTGGGCGATCAACCGGTCCGGAGTGACGGCGGGGTGGCGGTCGACGAGATGCTGCACCGCTTCGGACCCGTCCATGCACGCACCCTATCGACGTGCTGCAATCATCTTCATGGCCGATACCGCCCCTGCGGCGCAGTTCACAGTGCTCGGGCCCGACGGCGCACCGATCGACGGTACCGACGGGCGGCTCGGCGACTTCTACGCCTACCCCGCCGACCTGCGCAGGTGCTGGGTGCGCGGGAACATGATCGCCAGCATCGACGGCGGAGCGACCGCCGGCGGCAAGACCGCGGCGCTCGGAGCGGCCGGCGACCGAAGCGTCTTCGAGCAGATGCGCTACGCCGCCGACGTCATCCTCGTCGGTGCGGCCACCGTGCGCACCGAGAACTACTCCGGCGCGCAGGTACCCGTCCCGCAGCGGGGCGCCCGCCAGGCGCGCGGCCAGGCGGAGGTGCCGCAGATCGCCGTCATCACGAGATCCGGCGACCTCGACCCCGGCGCCCGGTTCTTCACCCGCACCGATGTGCCGCCGCTGATCCTGACCTGCTCTGCGGCCTGCGACGCCACCCGCAGACGCCTCGGCGGGGTGGCCGAGGTGATCGACGCCTCGGGCCCCCGGCCCGACGAAGTTGACACAGCGACCGCGCTGCAGGCGCTGGCCGAACGCAAGTTGTTGCGGGTGCTCTCCGAGGGCGGCCCGCTGATCCTCAGCCTGCTCATCGAGAACGACCTGCTCGACGAGCTGTGTCTGACGGTGGCCCCGTTCCTGGTCGGCGGCAAGGCCCCCCGCATCGCTTCCGGGCCTGGCGAGGTGCTGACGCGGATGCGCCCGGCGCATGTGCTGAGCGACGACGACGGCTATCTCTACACCCGCTACGTGCGGCTCGACTGAACCGCGCATCAGTACTGTGGTCGGCATGCATCGGCGTGGTCAGCTGGTTCGGCTTCTCAGCCTGGCGACCGTCGTGGCGTTCGTCGCGGCGTGTTCGCCGGGGCTGGCGGCCAATCCCCGCTTCGCCACCGACTCCGGGGCGGGGCCTCAGGGTGAGCCGGAAACGACCCAAGCCGCTGACGGCCCGCCGCCCATCGAAGCACCCAAAAACGACCTGGCGTGGCGCGACTGCACGTCGCGGGTGTTCGGCGACGCGGCCGTGCCCTCCGTGCCGGGTGTGACGCTGGACTGCGCCACCTACGACGCCGACCTCGACCCGATCAACGGTGCGTCGGGCTCGGTCAGCATCGGTGTGGTGCGCGCCCGCGGACCGCAGACCCCCCAGGACGCCGGCCCCGTGGTGATGACGACCGGCTCGGACCTGCCGTCGTCACTGCAGCTGCCGGTCTGGCTGTCGCGCGCGGGTACCGATGTGCTCAACAGCCACCCGATCGTCGCCGTCGACCGCCGTGGCATGGGCATGTCCGGGGCGCTGGACTGCCGCGACCTGTTCGACCGCCAGGAAATGCTCGACCAGGCGCAGTTCCAGTCCGGCGACGATCCGGTGGCGAACCTGGGCGCCATCGTGCAGACCGCGACCACAAGCTGCACCGACACCATCGCCCCCGGTGATTCGGCCTACGACAACTCCCACGCCGCCGAAGACATCGAGCGGCTGCGCAGCACGTGGGACGTGCCCACCCTCGCACTGCTGGGCGTCGGGAACGGCGCACAGGTGGCGCTCGCGTATGCCGGGTCGCATCCCAACAAGGTCGCGCGCCTGGTGCTCGATTCTCCTCTGCCGCTGGGCATTGCCGCCGAAGCCGCGATGGAGCAGCGGGTCAAGGGCGAGCAGGCCGCGCTGGACGCCTGGGCCGCGCAGTGCGCCGCGATCAACTGTGCGCTGGGCCCGGATCCGAAGGGCGCGGTGGACGCGCTGCTGTCGGCCGCACGCCAGGGCCGTGGACCCAACGGCGCCGCCGTCGCGACCGTGGCCAACGCGATCTCGACCGCGCTGGCCTACCCCCGCGGGGACCGCATCGAGTCGAGTAATGCGCTGGCAACCGCGATCGCGGCCGCACAGTCGGGTGATCCCGCGCCGTTCACCGATCTGATCGCGCGTGCCGAGAGCCTGCGGAACACCGACGGTCAGTTCGTCAACGGCTGTAGTGATTCGCTGAATCGGCCCACTCCGAACCGGGTGCGCGAATTGGTCGTGGCCTGGAACAAGTTGTATCCGCAGTTCGGCACGGTCGGCGCGCTGAACCTGGTCGATTGCCTGAACTGGCCGAGCGGTGCGACACCCCAGCAGCCCGAGAACCTCAAGATCCCCGTGCTGCTGCTCGGGACCCAGAACGACCCGATCGTCGGCAACGAGGGCGTCGCCGCGGTCGCGGCCACGGTGATCAACGCCGGGTCGGCCAACAGGCGGGTGATGTGGCAGGGCATCGGGCACGGCGCCTCGATCTACTCGCCGTGCGCGCTCCCGCCGGTCCTGGGTTACCTCGACAGCGGCAACCTGCCCGACACCGATACGTTCTGCCCTGCCTGACGCCTGACCTCGACCGCGGTCGGGTACCGTGCGGTCGTGCGCGATCTTGTGGCCAGTTCCTTGACGACGCCCTTCCGGCCCCGGACCTCCCCGCCCAGCGTTGCGTCGGTGTTGAAGGTGATCCTGTGGCCGCTGGCGATCCTGTTCATCATCCACCGCAGCTACGTGCTGGCGACCAACGGCTACATCACCGACGACTACGGACCCGTCTACCGGGCGGTCGTCAATTTCAAGATGGGCTGGGACATCTACAACGAGCACTTCAACCACGTCGACCCGCACTATCTGTATCCGCCCGGCGGGACGTTGTTGATGGCGCCGTTCGGCTACCTGCCCGTCGACGCCTCGCGGTACTGGTTCATCACGTTCAACACGATCGCGATCGTGTTGGCCGCCTACTTCCTGGTGCGACTGTTCGGTTACGGCTTCCGCTCGGTCGCCCTGCCCGCCCTGCTGGCGGCGATGTTCTGCACCGAAAGCGTGATCAACACACTGGTTTTCGGCAACATCAACGGGTGCATCCTGCTGGCCGAGGTGCTGTTCTTCCGCTGGCTGCTGGACGGTAAGCGCAACCATCAATGGCTGGCGGGTGCAGCGATCGGATTGACGCTGGTGGTCAAACCGCTTCTGGCGCCGCTTTTGTTGTTGCCGCTGCTGAACCGTCAGTGGCGCGCGGTGGTCGCCGCCATCGCGGTGCCGGTGATCTTCAACGCCGCTGCATGGCCGTTGATCAGCGACCCGATGAACTTCGTGACGCGCACCGTGCCCTACATCCTCACGACGCGCGACTACTTCAACAGCTCGATCGCCGGCAACGGCATCTACTACGGTCTGCCGACGTGGCTGATCCTGTTGTTGCGCATTGCGTTTGCGGTGATCGCCGTGATCTCGCTGTGGCTGCTGTACAAGTACTACCGCACCCGCGACCCGCTGTTCTGGATGACGACGTCATCGGGCGTGCTGTTGATCACCTCGTTCCTGGTGCTGTCCCTGGGCCAGGGCTACTACTCGATGATGCTGTTCCCGTTCCTGATGACGGTGGTGCTACCGAACTCGGTCCTGCGTAATTGGCCTGCGTGGCTTGCGATCTACGGGTTCATGAGCGCCGACCGCTGGCTGCTCGGACACTGGCCCACGACGGGGCGGTTCCTCGAGTACATGAAGTTCACCTACGGGTGGGGCCTGATGCTCGTGGTGGTCTTCTCGGTGCTGTACTTCCGCTATCTGGACGCCAAGGCAGAGGGCCGACTCGACGACGGGATCGACCCGACCTGGTTGAAGAAGCCGCCGCCGACCGAGCCGGACAGTGCGGGAGAACCGGCGAGGCCCGTCGCACCGCCGATCAGCTGAAGGTGACGGCTCCGACAGTATTTGCTAAGTCAAATGCATTCCTGACGCTGCCGCCTTTATTACCAGTGCTGATGTGCTTGTGATCTCGTACGATTGATTCGCTCGCGGGTCAACTGGGGAGGCGCAATATGCCGAGAATCCCGGTAGATCCGCAACTCATCACCCCTGAATGGCTCAGCGAGGTCCTACAGGCTGATGTCCGGGTGTGCAAGCTCGCGCAATTCGGGATCGGCGTCGGGTTGCTCGGCCGCCTTTATCGGGCCCACCTCGTCGGCAGCCCCGACGTGCCGCCGACGGTCGTGGTCAAGCTCCCGACGCTGGACGCGATCGCGCGGACCAACCTGTGCGAGAACCTCGAGTTCTACCGCCGGGAGGTCCGGTTCTACCAGGAGATCGGCGTCACTAATCCGCTGCCGCCGGCGCGTCCGTACTTCGCAGCCTTCGACGACGAGACCCACGATTTCGTGTTGGTCCTCGAGGACCTTGGTCGACTGCGTATCGCCGACCAACTGGAAGGCTGCTCCGTCACCGACGCCGAGACCGTCATCGACACCCTCGCCCGGCACCAGGCACATTGGTGGGACAACGCGCGCCTCGCCTCGCTGCCATGGCTCAAAGTGCACGCCGTTCCGCCGTTCTCCGAGGTGATCATCAGCAACTACCACGCCGCATGGGCGACGTTCGTCAAGCGTCTGGGCGACGAGCTGTCCCCAGCGATCCGGGACTACGGCGACCGATTCGAAGCGTCGATGCCGTGGTTCCTCCATGAGGTATCCCGTCATCCTCGAACATTCCTGCACGGAGATCTTCGGCTCGATCAGATGTTCTTCGCCACCAACCCCGTCGATCCGCCCGTCACGGTGCTCGACTGGCAGGTCATCTCGAAAGGCCGGGGCGCCTTCGATCTCGGTTACTTTCTGACCCAAAGCCTCACACCCGAGGCGCGCCGTGGCTGCGAAGACGAACTGCTCGCTCGGTATCGCGAACGTCTTGCCGAGAACGGAATCGATTACTCCGCAGATCAATTAAGACGGGACTACCGGATCGCCACCGCGTGGTGCTTCCTGTACCCCGTCATGGCCGAGGGCCGAATCCAAGTTGTCAACGAACGAAGCCTTCGGTTGACCCGCACGATGTTCCATCGCGCCGTCGCGGCTCTCGAGGACCACGACGCCTTCACGCTGAGCCTGGATTGAGCATGGCTGAAAGCCGCCGCACCTGCGCCACCTGCGGGACGACGAATGAAGAGGACGCGCGCTTCTGCGAGGGCTGCGGCGGATCGCTGGCGCGGGTGTGCGCGACGTGCGGCCTGGAGGCGCGGGCCACCGCGCGGTACTGCCGGGGATGCGGCGCGCCGCTCGAGGTGCAGGCGAATCAAGCGGATTTGCCGGTTGCGGGTCCGGCGCGCAAAACGGTGACGGTGATGTTCGCTGATCTGGCCGGGTCCACCACGTTCGAGGAACAGGTCGACGCGGAGACAGCCCGCGATGTGATCGGCCGCTATCACGCCCTGCTGCGCTCGACTGCCCAGCGGCACAGGGCCGGTCTGACCAAGTACATCGGGGACGGGTTCATGGCCGTCTGGGGTGTGCCCGAGATCGGAGCCGAGGACGCCGCCAGCGCCGTCGACGCGGCCGTCGAGTTGCAGGACCGATTCGTCGGTTTGGCCGCCCAGGTCGCGGAGGCTCACGGAACCGAACTGGCGCTGCGAGTCGCCGTCAACACCGGCGAGGTCGTCGTCGGGGCGGGCGACGCCGACCTGGTGGGCGACGCCCTGAACGTGGGTGCCCGCCTCGAAGCCGAATGCCCTCGCGGTCAAGTCGTGGTCGGCGAGGAGACCTGGCGAGCGACGCGAAGTCGGTACGGCTACGAGTCGCTCGGCCGGGTGCAGGTGAAGGGCCGTAACGCGCCGGTCGCGGTGTACCAGTGGCTCGGACTGCAACCGGACGCGGCGGACGCCACCCCATTCGTCGGCCGATCGCAGGAGGTGCGGCGACTTCAAAGTGTGCTCGACGACGCGATTGCTACGCGTGCAGCCCGACTGGTCACCGTTGTCGGTGACCCTGGCGTCGGCAAGAGTCGACTGGCAGCGGAATTCATTGCTGCTCAGACTGATACGTCTGTGATCCAGTCTCGATGCGCGATCGACGGGACCGTTGCGCTAGCACCGATCGTCGAGATGCTGCGTGCCCACGACCTCGAAACCGACATACCGGCCGATGTATCGGAGCGGGATCGCCTGCTGCGCGCCCTGAACGGTCTGGCCACCGGCGTACCCGGCTCGGTCGAGGAAAACTTCTGGGCGTTGCGCAGGTTCATCGAAGTGTTGGCGGGAAGCGGCCCGGTCGTGTTCGTACTCGACGACATCCAGTGGGCCGACAGCCTTCTGCTCGACTTCATCGAGCATATCGTCGAGTGGATCAAGGAAGTGCCGGTACTCGTCTTAGCTCTGGCACGACCCGAGCTGCGCGAGCTTCGTCCCGATCTCGTCGCCGCAAGCCGTTGGGTCGCCGACACCATCCATCTCGACGGCCTCGACGCCGGCGCGACCGCCGAACTCGCCGCCAGGGTTCTGGGCGCCGCCAAGTTGCCTTCCGAGCTGCTTCATCGGCTGCCTTCCTCCACCGGCGGCAACCCCCTGTTCGTGCGGGAACTCGTCGGAATGCTTGCGCACGACGGAGTTCTCGTCGAGCAGCCGACCGGCTGGGAACTGACGATCGACGTCGACGCCATCACCATCCCACCGACGATTCACGCCCTGCTCGCGTCGCGACTGGAACGTCTCGACCCTGCCGACCGGCGCGTACTGGAGATCGCCTCGGTGGTGGGGAGCGACTTCTCGGTCGGTACGGTGCGCGCGCTCGCCCGTGGTCAGGCGGATGCGATCAAGATGTCGCTCAACCGACTTCGCCGTCTGGAACTCGCCCAGCCCACGGGCACCTACGTCGGTGACGAAGCTGTATGGGGATTCCACCATGTGCTGATCCGCGACGTCGCCTACCGGCGACTGTTGAAGTCGGACCGAGCGGAACTGCATGTACGCCTGGCCGACTGGGTGGAGGCGGGCGGACCCAGCGTCGCGTTCGAAGCCGACGAGATGATCGCGCGACATTTGGAAGCCGCTCACGTCTATCGTCATGAACTCGGCGAATTCACCGAGCACACGAGTGATCTGGCTTTGCGTGCCGCACGCCATTACTCGGTTTCGGCGCGGCGGGCGCTCGACCGCGACGAGTTGATATCCGCGGGCACCCAGGCGGCACGAGGCTCGGCTCTTGCGGCGGCCGACAACACGGTGCACGCCGAGCTCTTACTGACAGCCTGCGAAGCGTTTCTGTCCGCCGGCGACGTCACCGCCGGAGCCGGACTTGTCGACGAGCTCGAGCGTACTGCAGGAGAAGCGTTGGCTCCATGGGCGACGTGCTACCGGTGCCAGCACGGCATCTATACAGACCCTGAGCGGTTACTGGAGTACGACAGCCTCCTCCAGGGCGCAATCGACGAATTCGCCCGCCGCGCCGACGCCGCCGGGCTAGCTAAGGCGCATCGCGTACGAGCGAGCGCACGGCTGCGTCTTGGCCGGGTCGGTGACGGCGAACTCGACCTGTTCGAGGCGTTGATCGCGGCGCGCCAGAGTGGGGACCATCGGCAGATCACCGCGGCGTTGGGCGCTGCACCGGGTGCAGCGCTGTGGGGGCCGAGTCCCGTGCCGAAGGCCGGCGGCCGATGTCTTGACGTGGTGCGGATGCAACGGATGACGACGGCCGCGCCCTCGCTCGAGGCGACGTCACTGCGGCATCTGGCCGTCCTGGAACTGCTACGCGGACGGCCGGACAAGGCGCGCAGGATGCTTGGCGATGCTCGCCAAATAGTGGCCGACCTCGGTCTGCGACACGGCCTGATGGAAACGGAGTTGTTCGCCGGGATCATCGAGTTGATGGAGGGCGATGCGGTCGCCGCGGAGCCGCACTTTCGAACGGCACTGGAAGGGCTCGACGCGTTGGGCGTCGGCGCCGACGCGGGGCAAGCCGCCGCCCTATTGGCAAGATCCGTTCTTGCGCAGGGCCGTATCGACGAAGCCGACCAGTACGCAGCTGAAAGCCAGGGGCTCGCAGGCCATAATCTGAAGACGGCGATCGCCTGGCGCGCGGTGCGGGCCGAAATCCTCTCGGCTCAGGGCCGCCAGGGTGATGCGGTAGCGATGGCCACGGATGCGGTGACGGTCGCCAGCGGGACAGACCTCGTTCTCGACCACGCGGAGGCCTGCCTCGCGTTGAGCCGTGTGCTCACGGCAGCGGGAGATCGCGAGGGCGCCGTCACCGCTCGAGATGACGCCAAGGCGCTGTATACAGCTAAGGAAGTGTCCATTTCGATTGGGCTTACCGACGAGCCCGTAGCCACGCCCTCGGAGAAACCCGTCCGAGCAGCAACAGGTCCCAGGGATGAGCGCACCGCGGTGGTCGCCGGCAGGCTCGCGGTCACCAATGACTCCTGTCGATACTTACCCGCCTTCATCAAGGCGACTAAGGAACACGACACCGAGGGCGCCCTCGCCTGGTTCTCAGACCGGTTCGTCTACGACGACCGGCGACGCCTGAGCGGCGAGCCCGTCATTGGCCTCGACGCGATGCGGACGGCGATAGAGCGGGTTTCAGAGCAGTACACGCACTTCGAATTTCACGTCCTCGCTGTCCGCGGCCGGCGCCTGCATCTTGTGTGGAGCCGGTGGGCAGACAACGACGGAAACGTCGCAACCTCCTTCTACGTCAATGAAACCGGCGACGACGACCGCCTCCTCTACCACATCCGCTTTGACGGGGACGACTTCGAAAGCGCCTACCGCGAACTCGAACGGCGCTACTACGCCGGCGAGGGAGAGGAGTTCGCCGCGGCGGGTGCTGTGACGACTGAGATAGTCCTCGCCATGAACCGACGAGACTACGACCGGGTTTTCGGTGAACTCTTCGTTGAGGACTTCAGGCTCGAGAATCGTTCCCACGCGGCGCATCCCGAACTCTCGGCCGACGAGTTCCGCGGCACTCTGGAAGAACTTGACGCGATTGTCGCCTCGTCTCGTGTGTGGGCGTCAGCGATTGAGTGGCTGTCACCGAGCTGGCTCGTTCTCCGCTTCTCGCGAGAAGCTACGGGACGAGATGACGAGAACTACGAGTGGGCCAGTATCCATGCAGCCGAGATCCGGGCCAACCGGCTCGTATCGATATGTCAATTCGAAATCGACGATGAGGCAGCCGCTTTCGCTTATGCCGAGGAGCGGGTGCGGGCGGCCGCCAGTCGGCTAGCACTCGCGAACCGAGCAACCGAGTTGTTACCGCAAGTGTTCGAGGCGCTACGGTCCCACGACATCGACGGCGTTGTTGGCGCCTATGCGGATGGATTCGTGTATGACGATCGGAGACGACTCAGCGGTGACGCCATCGTCGGTCGGGAAGCCATGCGGACGGCCGTGACACAAATTTGCAGGCAGTACACCGTGTTCGACTTTCACGTGTTCGCGGTGCGCGGTGATCGCCTGGTCCTGGTACGGAGTCGATGGTCCGACGAGGCTGGGAACGCGACGGCGTATATGCACGTCTTCGAGGTTGACGATGCGGCGTGTGTTCTCTATGACGGTCGCTTCGACGAGGATGACTTCGAAGGTGCCTACCGCGAACTCGAACGGCGCTACTACGCCGGAGAGGGCGCCGCGTTCGCCGAATTGGGGGCTGTCACGACCGAATGGATCACTGCGCTAAATCAACGCGACTACGGCCGATTGATCGGGGAGCTCACGGCTCCCTCCTATCGTCTCGAGAACCGGTCGAGTTCTGTGTTCGGCCACCGCACCGCAACCGATGTCAGAAGCTCCTTTGAAGACTTAGACGCCGCGGTGGGCTCGTCGCGGTCGTGGGAGGCCGCCGTGCGCTTCCTGTCGCCGACAATTGCCGTCTTTCGCTTCGAGCGCGAGGCAATGGGCCACGACGGCGAGTCTTATTCGTGGACTTGGCTTGATGTCTGCGAGGTTCGTGACGGACGGGTCGCCGCCGCCTGTCGGTTCGACCTCGACGATGAGGATGCAGCGTTCGCTTACGCCGACGAGCGGGTGCGGGCCACCACCAGTCGACTCGCAGTCACGAACCGGGCCAGTGAGCGGGTCGACAACGCCTGGCGCCAAGGGACGGCCGGTTACGTTGACAGCGCGATGGCGTTGTACTCGGATCTGTTTGTATACGACGATCGTCGACGCCTGAGCGGCCACCCGATCGAGGGTCACACTGGATTGCGGGCCGCCGCAGCGCGCATCAACGAGCAGTACCCACACTCCCAATGGCGAACTCTGGCGGTCCGCGGCGAGCGACTGGAGCTGCGCTGGAGTCGCTGGTGGGATGACGCCGGGAACGAAACGGTCAGTCTGAACCTCCACGAGATCGACGATGACGGGCGCGTCGCCTATCACGGCCGGTTCGATGAAGACGATTTCGAGGGTGCCTACCGCGAACTCTGCCATCGGTATTGGACCGCCGAAGGTGCTGCGGTCACCGAATCAGCCTCTCTGGTAGCCGAATTCATGCTTGCTACCGACAAAGGAGACTTCGACCTGGCGTTCCGGCAGCTGGCCAGTCCTGAGCTGCGCACATACAACAAGTCAAGCTCAGTCTTCGCGGACCGGTCGGCAGGCGATCTGCGCGCCAGCTTGGAACAACTCAAGTCGATGGTGGCCTCCAATCGCTCGTGGATTGCGGTCGAGTATTACCTGTCGCCGGAGGTCGGGGTTGCCCGTCACGAACGTGAAGCCATCGGCCACGACGGCGAGTTGTACTCCTGGACAAGGATCATGGCCGGAGAGGTCCGCGACGGTCGACTTCTATCGATGTGCCAGTTCGAGTTGGACGATGAGCGGGCGGCGTTCGCTCATGCCGAGGATCTGCTGCGTGCGTCCGCCAGTCGGCTAGCCATCAGCAACCAGGCCAGCCGGGCGTGGCACTCCGTGAGGGCGGCGATGGAGGCTGGTGACGCCGATCGCGCCGCGGCATTGTTCGCCGACTCGTATGTCTACGACGACCGATGGGCGATGGCGGGCACCCCTCCGACGGACGTCCGCGCTGCCTGTGAGGAAATCCTCGCGCAGTACTCGATCTTCGAGGGCGAGGCCCTGGCGGTACGGGGTGAATCGCTGCAGCTGTCACGAACGCGATGGGCGAACGACGCCGGATTCGAGACGAGATACCTGCACGTCATCGAGACCGACGAAGATGGCCTCGTCTGCTACTACGGCCGATTCGGCGACGACGACTTCGACGGCGCGTATCGGGAGCTCGAACGCCGGTACTTCGCCGGCGAGGGAGCTGCATTCGCTGAAGCCGGCCAGATGACCATCGAGTATGCCTCCGCGCTGAACAACCACGAATGGGACCGACTCTTCGGCGAGCTCAGCGCGGACGGAATGCGCATCGAAAACCGGTCACGGTCTGGGTTCCCCAATCGTTCCGCCCACGAGCTTCGCGCGACCATCGAAGACCTCGACGGGATGTTCGCGTCGGTGCGCCAGTGGCATTCATCGACATGCTGGCTGTCGTCGACTGTCTGCGTCGGCCGTCACGAGCGGGAGGCGGTCGGGCGTGACGGTGAGCGCTATTCGTGGACACGGCTCCTCGCCTTCGAAGTTCGCAACGGACAGATGGCATCGATGTGCGTGTTCGAAATCGACGACGAGGAAGCGGCCTTCGCGTGCGCCGACGAGTTACTGCGATCTGCGAACAGCCGACTCACAGTGAGCAATCTGGCGACCAGGACGTCCGACGACCTGTGGAAGACGATGGAGGCACGAGAAGTCGATGCCGCTGCAGCACTTTTCGCGGACTCTTTCGTCTACGACGATCGTCGACGCCTTGCCGGGAACCCTCTCGGGGAGACTAGCGCTGCTCTGGAGCGGATCCTCGAGGATTATTCGACATTCGAAAGCAAGACCTTAGCGGTGCGCGGTGAATCACTGGCCCTCGGTTTGATGCATTGGGCGAATGATGACGGCTTCGAGGTTCGGTATCTGACGGTTCACGAGGTCGATGACAACGGGCGGATCGTCTACCACGGTCGCTTCGATGAAGACGATTTCGAGGGTGCCTATCGTGAACTTGAGCGACGGTACTACTTCGATGAGGGCGCTTCATTCGCCGACGCAGGTGCCACACAGACCGAGTGGATCGTCGCGCTCAACCGCGGCGACCTCGACCGGTTGTTCGGCGAACTCATGGAACCCGGGATGCGCTTCGAGATGCATTCCAGCTCAGCATTTCCCGACAGTTCGCTCACAGAGGCGCGCGCCGCTATCGAGGACTTCAATGCGCGTGTCGACTGGGCACGAACATGGCTATCAGCTCTCTGTTGGGTATCGCCGACATGTTGCGTCAACCGCACCGAGCGCGAGGCCATCGGTCCCGACGGCGAGCGGTACACCTGGACGCGACTCAGCGTCGTGGAGTTTCGCGACGGGCGGATGGCCTCGGAGTGCGAGTTCGACGCCGATGACGAGGACGCCGATGACGAGGACGCCGCCTTCGCCTGCGCCGAGGAGCGCATCCACGCCGTCGGCAGCCGGTTGCCGTTGACCAACAGATCGTGCGATACCGTCGCCGCGCTGCAGAACGCCATGCGGGCCAAGGATCTTGAAGGGGGTATCGGCTGCTACGCAATCCCATGCGTATACGACGATCGACGCCGGGTCAGCGGGGATCCCGTTCGTAATGCCGCCGGGCTGCGGCTGGCCGGGAAACGGATCTTGGCTCAGTACAACAACTTCGAGTGGCGAACTCTAGCGGTCCGCGGTGACTTTCTGAGTATGCACTCCAGCGTCTGGTCGGACGACGCCGGCAACGCAACGTCTTACCTCCACGTCTACGAGGTCGACGACGCTGGACATTTCGTCTACGAGGGTCGCTTCGACGAGGACGACTTCGAGAACGCCTACCAAGAACTCACGCGGCGGTACTGCGTCGGCGAAGGAGCGGCCGTCGCAGAGGGTGCGACCCACATCGCCAAGTACCTGATGGCCATCAACCGTCGGGAGTGGGACCGGGTGTTCGGGGAGATGGCTACCGCCGACATGCACGCCGTCAGCCGTTCGCGATCCGGGTTCCCCGACCGGTCAGTCGCCGACTTACGAGCCAGCTACGAGGACCTGTGCGCAATGGTCTCCTCGGTACGTTCGTGGCACTCGATCGAACGATGGATTTCACCGACGGTCGCGGTGACTCTGCACGAACGCGAGGCCACAGGTCACGACGGCGAGCGATACGAATGGACCCGCATCATCGTGGGCGAGTTTCGCGAGGGACGTACCACGCATCTTTCGGAGTTCGACGTAGACGACGAGGCTGCCGCGTTCGCCTACGCCGAGGAGCGGGTGCGTCGCACAGAAAATCGCTAGCGTGGAGGCATGACCACACCGGCCCCCAAACTGCAGCTGACCGATGACGAGTGGCGCAAGAAGCTGACCCCCGAGGAGTTCCACGTCCTTCGCCAGGCCGGCACCGAGCGCCCGTTCACCGGCGAGTACACCGACACCAAGACCGAGGGCATCTACGAGTGTCGCGCCTGCGGTGCCGAGCTGTTCCGCAGTAGCGAGAAGTTCGAATCGCACTGCGGCTGGCCGTCGTTCTTCGACCCCGCCGACTCCGACGCCGTCATCTTGCGGTCCGACGACTCGCTGGGCATGCGCCGCGTCGAAGTGATCTGCGCCAACTGCCACAGCCACCTGGGCCACGTCTTCGAGGGCGAGGGCTACCCCACGCCGACCGACCAGCGCTACTGCATCAACTCGATCTCGCTGCGGCTCAAGCCGACCTCCTGACGCGAAATTGCATTCCAGCAGGGCTTTCACTCGAAAAAGTTCTGCCGGAATGCCATTTCGGCGCGATTCGGCGCCATTTCGGCGCGATTCGGCGCCAAAAGAGCTACGCCGGGTAGACGGCGAACTCGGCGCGGTCCTCGGTGTCAGCGACACACTGGAACAGCAGCGGCGCGGTCATCGCGTTGCCCGAGTAGCAGGTGAACGGGCCGATGACCTGGTATTTGTCGCCGTTGAGGTCGTACTTCGCGGCGTAGTCCGATGCGGTGATGCAGTCGATGTCGCCGGCCGTGATGTCGATGACCTGACCGAACCGCGGCGCACACTTCTCGCTGTCTGGAGCCTGCGCCAACCCCGTCGGCGCCGCCGCCAGCGCCCCGATCGACATCGCCGCACCGAGCAGCACCTGTGTCCTCATCGGTCCATGATGACCGAGCGACGCCGGTTACGGCAGGCGATCGATCAACTGCTCCGCGCTGATCCGCGGACCGGTGAAGAACGGCGTCTCCTCGCGGACATGCCGCCGCGCATCCGTGGCACGCAGATCACGCATCAGGTCGACGATGCGGTGCAGTTCCGGCGCCTCGAACGCCAGGATCCACTCGTAGTCGCCCAACGCGAACGCCGGCACGGTGTTGGCCCGCACGTCCTTGTAGCCGCGCGCCGCCATGCCGTGTTCGGAGAGCATGCGGCGGCGCTCCTCGTCGGGCAGCAGATACCAGTCCAGCGACCGCACGAAGGGATACACGCAGATGTAGTTCCCCGGCTCCTCGCCCGCCAGGAACGCCGGAATGTGGCTCTTGTTGAACTCCGCGGGACGGTGCAATGCGACGTTGCTCCACACCGGATTGCTGGCGCGACCCAAGGCGGTGGTGCGCCGGAAGTCGGCGTAGGTGGCCTGCAGCGCCTCGACGTTGTCGGCGTGTGTCCAGATCATGAAGTCGGCATCGGCGCGCATACCCGCGATGTCGTACAGGCCGCGCACCACGACGCCGCGCTCCTCCTGCTGCTTGAGGAACGTCGCGGTCTCGTCGACGACCGCGCCGCGCTCCTCTCCCAGTTCCCCGGGCCGCACGGCGAACACCGAGAACATCAGGTAGCGAAGGGTCGAGTTGAGCGTGTCGAAGTCGAGCTTGGCCATAGCTCTATCGTGCCACGCGCGTGGTGACCAGCGACGCCACCGCCCTGGTGGCCGCCGACACACACGCCGGTACGCCGATGCCGTCCAGATAACCGCCTGCGACCGCGATCGTCGGCGGCAGTCCCGAGCGCAACTCGGCGACCAGCCCGCCGTGCCCCGGTCCGTACTGCGGCATCGCGTCGATCCACCGCTGCACGTGGTAGTCGACGGGCTCGGTCCTGACACCGAAGAGCGTGGCGAGATCCTCGGCCGCCCACATGAGCAATTCCTCGTCGCCCACGCTGCGGGCCAGGTTGTCGCCGAACCGCCCGAAGGAGAGCCGGACCAACTCGACGCTGCCGCGTTCACCCCACTTGCGCGACGTCAGCGTGACCGCCTTCGACCGCAGTCGTTCACCGCCGGCCACCAACACGCCGGACTGCTGCGGTAACGGCGTACCGCCCGGCAACGCCAACGCCACCAACGCCGTCGACGCCACCGGGATGCGCCCAGCCGCGGCCGCACTTCGGGGAGCGACCTCCGCGACCAGCCGCGCCAGCCGGGGCGCAGGCACGGCGAGCACGACAGCGTCGGCGTGGTAGCGGGCGCCCTCGTCGTCGACGAGTTCCCAGCCCCGCGCGCCGCGGTGCAACCTTTCGACGGTGACCTGCTGCCACTGTGCGCCGGCGCGCCGGACAAGCTCGTCGATCAACACCCGGTAGCCGCCGTCGACCGCGCCGAAGACCGACCCGGTGACCGGCGGCGGCGCCGCGTCCCGAACAGCCTCGGTGAGGGTTCTCGCGCCGCGGTCGAGCGCCACAGCCAGCGTCGGCACCGCCGAACGAACCCCGATCGTCGCCGCATTGCCTGCGTAGACACCGGCCAGCAGGGGTTCGACCGAACGGGTGACCACCTGCTCACCGAACCGGTCGCCGACCAGCTCGGCAACGGACGGGTCGGCGCCCGGGCGCCACGAGAACGGGCGATTGGGTTCACCGTGCATCCAGGCGATCGTCGCCTCGTCCACCAGCCCCGCCAGCGCCGACGGCTGCGCCGGTATCCCCTGCAGCGTGCCGGCGGGCAGCGGATGCAGCCTGCCCTGGCTGTAGATCAGCGGGCGCGCGCCGGTCGTGCCGATCTGGCGGTTCGCCAGACCCAGCTCGGCCAGCAAGGCAGGGACTTCGGGTCGACGCGCGACGAACGCCTCCGCACCCACGTCCATCGGTTGGCCGCCGATCCGCTCGGTGCGCAGCACGCCGCCCAGCCGGTCGGCGGGGTCGAAGAGCGTGATCGACGCGTCGGGACCCGCGGCGACGCGCAGGCGGTATGCGGCGACGAGACCTGAAATCCCGCCGCCGACAACGCAATACGATGGGCTCACAGGGAATGCACCAGCGCCACCACTTCAGTGATCACCCCGGGATCGGTGGCCGGGAGTACGCCGTGCCCGAGGTTGAACACATGCCCGGCGGCGCCCGCATCGATCGCCCGCCTGCCGTCGTCGACGACCGCACGCGCGGCGCGTTCGGCCACCGGCAGGCCGGCCAGTAGCACCACCGGGTCCAGGTTGCCCTGCAACGCCGTCCCCGGGACCACCCGGGCGGCGGCATCGGACAGCGACGTGCGCCAGTCGACCCCGACCAGCGCCGGGGCGCCGTGTCCGGAGGCCGCCTGCGACATCGCGCCCAGCAGTTCGGCGGTACCGACACCGAAGTGGGTCATCGGCACTCCGGCGGCGGCCAGCGTCGCGAACACCCGGGTGCTGTGCGGCAGTACATAGCTGCGGTAGTCGGCCAGCGACAGCGTCCCCGCCCATGAGTCGAACACCTGGATCGCATCGACACCCGCGTCCACCTGAACCTGCAGGAACGCGATCGTCACCTCGGTCAGCGCGGTCATCAGCGCGTGCCACGTCTCGGGTTCTCCGAGCATCATCGCCTTGGTGCGTTCGTGGTTGCGGCTCGGTCCGCCCTCGACCAGATAGGAAGCCAGCGTGAAGGGCGCGCCCGCGAACCCGATCAACGGCACTTCACCGAGTTCGGACACCAGCGTCCCGACGGCCTGGGCGACCGGCGCGACCTGCTCACGCTCCAGCGGTCTCATCGCGCCGACGTCGGCGGCGGTGCGAATCGGGTGCTCGATCACCGGGCCGACGTCGGGAACGATATCGAGGTCGATGCCCGAGGCCCGCAACGGCACCACGATGTCGGAGAACAGGATCGCGGCGTCAACACCGTGCCTGCGGATCGGCTGCAGGGTGATCTCGGTGATCAGCTCGGCATCGAAGCAGGCCTGCATCATCGTGTTCTTCGCCCGCAGTGCGCGGTACTCGGGCAGCGAACGGCCCGCCTGCCGCATGAACCACACCGGCACGCGGCCGGGTTTGCGGCCGCGGGCGGCGGCCAGATAGGCGGAGTCGGGCAGCTCACGGCGTGTGTTCATCGCTGTCAATGCTGCCATGTGGATCTGGCGCGGCCCGCTTCGCCTCGACCGGATCGGTGCCCAACAAGATCGGCGCGCCACGCGCACAGACCTGCTCGAATGGTCTAGCGTCAAACGTCGTGACCACCGCCGAACCGGCTCAGTTCCGCGAAGCGGTGGCGGCGATGAATGCCACCACCGTCCGCCCGGAGATCGAGCTCGGCCCGATCCGCCCGCCGCAGCGGCTGGCGCCGTTCAGCTATGCGCTGGGCGCAGAGGTCCGCCATCCCGAGACGGCGATCGTGCCGGAGCGCTCGGAGGGTGACGCGTTCGGCCGCCTGATCCTGTTGCACGATCCCGAGGGCGCCGACGCGTGGGACGGCACCATGCGCCTGGTCGCCTACATTCAGGCCGATCTGGACTCCAGCGAAGCCGTCGACCCGCTGCTGCCCGAGGTTGCGTGGAGTTGGCTCGTCGACGCCCTTGCCGAGCGCGCCGAGCACGTCACCGCCCTGGGCGGCACCGTCACCGCCACCACGTCGGTGCGCTACGGCGACATCTCCGGCCCGCCCCGGGCCCACCAGTTGGAACTGCGTGCATCCTGGACGGCGACGACGCTGGAGTTGGGCCCGCACGTCGAGGCGTTCTGTGAGGTGCTCGAGCACGCCGCCGGGCTGCCGCCGCAGGGCGTCACCGACCTCGGCTCACGCACCCGCGCTTGACGATGCCCGATCCCGACGAGGCCATCCCGCAGGCGGCCGCGCCCGAAGAGGCCGAGCCGGAGGCGACGCCGCTGCTGGTGCCCCGCGACGGCGTGCCCGCGCTGTCGACCAGTGTCAGTGAGATCCGCAAGGCCGCCGAGTTGCTGGCCGCCGGCCACGGCCCGTTCGCGGTCGACGCCGAGCGCGCCTCGGGGTTCCGCTACTCCAACCGTGCCTACCTCGTCCAGATCCGACGCGACGGCGCCGGCACCGTGTTGATCGACCCGGTGAGCCACGGCGCCGATCCGGTCGAAGCGCTGGCCCCCGTGGCAGAGGTGCTGGCCACCGACGAATGGGTACTGCACGCCGCCGACCAGGATCTGCCGTGTCTGGCCGAACTCGGCATCCGGCCGGTCCGCCTGTACGACACGGAGCTGGCGGGCCGACTCGCCGGCTACGACAAGGTCAACCTCGCCGCGATGGTGCAGCGGCTGCTGGGCCTGCAGCTCATGAAGGGCCACGGCGCCGCCGACTGGTCCAAGCGGCCGCTGCCCGACGAATGGCTCAACTACGCCGCTCTCGATGTGGAGGTGCTCGTCGACCTGCGCGACGCGGTGGCCGCGGTACTCGAGGAGCAGGGCAAAACCGAGTGGGCGGCACAGGAATTCGAGCACCTCAGGAAGTTCGAGGCGACACCGACCCGCCGGGACCGCTGGCGACGCACGTCGGGCATCCACAAGATCCGCGACGCCCGCGCGCTGGCCGCCGTGCGCGAACTGTGGACCACCCGTGACCACATCGCGCAGCGCCGCGACATCGCGCCGGGCCGGATCCTGCCGGACTCGGCGATCATCAACGCCGCCACCACCGACCCCGACACCGTCGAAAAGTTGACGGCGCTGCCGATATTCGGCGGCAACCGGCAGCGCCGCAGCGCCAAGGTCTGGCTCGACGCGCTCGCCCGGGCCCGCACCACGCAGGACCTGCCGACATCGCAGGAGCCGCCGAACGGTCCTCCGCCCGCGTCCCGGTGGGCCAGGCGCAAACCCGAAGCCGCCGCCCGACTGGACGCGGTGCGCGCCGCGCTCACCGGTGTGTCGCAACGGGTTTCCGTGCCCACCGAGAATCTGCTCTCCCCCGATACCGTGCGCCGGTTGTGTTGGGACTGGGAGCCGGTCGACGACCGGGCGAAGGTGATCGAGGCGTTTCTGCGTGACGCGGGCACGCGGCCATGGCAACGCGAGTTGACGGTGCCTCCGCTGGCCGAGGCGCTGACCAAGGCCGACGCTGCGCTTGCCGAGCAGGGATCCGCCGGAGGCTAGGCGGTCACCTTCTCGACGTGAATCAGGAAGTGGCGCAACACTTCCTCGGGAGCCTCCAGTTGCGGCCAGTGTCCGATGTCGTCGGCGAGCATCACCACGTCGGCGTCGGGAATCACTTCGGCGTACCGACGCGCCATGTGTGCCCCGGAGTTCGGGTCGACGGGTCCGTCGATCAGGCGCATGGGCACCGTGGTTCGGCGCATGGCGCGCACCCATCGGTTGCGGTGCGTGTACCGGTCGCCCAAGAATCGACCGACCTTGTGCAGCACGCGCTTACCGTCGTTGTAATCGAGAATCTGATGAAAGCGGTCCATCAGCTCGCGTGAGGGCTTCGTGTTCGGCCCGAACAGTTCGTCGAGTGTTCGCTCGAGCATCCCGCGCGACAGCGAACTGCGTCCCTGCAGAGGACTCATCAAGTCGCCCAGCGGAGTTCCCGACATGAGCTTCTGCATGGTGCGCGGAGTGTAGGCCTCGTTGAACAGCCCACCGTTGAGCCAGGTGATCGACTGATAGCGCACCGACCCGTACGACTGCTGGCCGAACTCGCTGCGGGCCAGGAGTTCTTGGCCGACCGAATCGCCGAGATCGTGCGCCAGCACGTGACATTGCCCGACGTTCAGGTGCTCCAGCAGCGCCTCGTGGACGTCGGCATGATCGAGCACCGAGTATTCGTAGGCGACGGGTTTCGCCGAGAAGCCCATGCCGATCATGTCCGGTGCGATGACGGTGAAGCGATCGGTCAGCGTCGGCCAGACCAGTGACCAGTCCCACGAGTTGAAGGGATAGCCGTGAATGGCCAGCAGCGTGGGGGCCTCACCCAGCGGCGGGCCGTCGACCCGATAGAAGATCTCGAAGCCCAGGTAATCGAAGTAGCGGCCCGCGGCCTTCCAGCGCTCCAACTCGGCATCCATCGCCGCAGCCTAACCGGATTGCTGATGCACGCGGGTTCGAGCGGCTCGACCCCATCGATGAGCGTGCACAGACTGCTGAATCCGCCCGGTGTGTGGTGAACAGACACGCACACTCGCGGGACTGGAGCGCTAGTCGAGCTGCTCGCTGACCTCGGCTTCGCTGACGGAGGCGCCCTGAGCCGCGACCCAGCCGGTGATCT
Source organism: Mycobacterium neumannii (assembly GCF_002245615.1). Classification (NCBI taxonomy): domain Bacteria; kingdom Bacillati; phylum Actinomycetota; class Actinomycetes; order Mycobacteriales; family Mycobacteriaceae; genus Mycobacterium; species Mycobacterium neumannii. The sequence continues at coordinate 169,833 of NZ_NKCO01000001.1, forward strand.
GGCGGGCCACGGTGCGATCGGTCAAGCCGACTTCGGCGAGCACCTCGCCGCGGGACGCCTGAGCGAAAAACTCCTGCGGCAGGCCGACGTCGCGGCATGGCACATCGACCTCGGCGCGGCGCAATGCCGCCGATACCGCAGACCCGATACCGCCGTTGACACCGTTGTCCTCGAGCGTGACGACGAGCTTGTGTTCGCGGGCCAGCGCGGTGATCGCCTCGGGCACCGGCAACACCCAGCGCGGATCGACGACCGTCACACCGATGCCCTGGTTACGCAGGAGCTCGGCGACCGCCAACGCCATCGACGCGAACGGACCGACCGCCACCAACAGCACGTCGCCGGCGAGCTCGTCGGCCGGCACCGCCAGCACGTCGACCCCGTCACGCCGTTCGACAGCCGGAATGTCCTCGCCGACATCGCCTTTCGGGAACCGGATGGCGGTCGGGCCGTCGTTGACGTCGAGCGCCTCGCCGAGTTCCTCCCGCAGCCGAACACCGTCCCGCGGTGCGGCCACCCGCATGCCGGGCACGATGCCCAGCATCGACAGGTCCCACATGCCGTTGTGGCTTGCGCCGTCGGGGCCGGTGATGCCCGAGCGGTCCAACACCATCGTCACCGGCAGCTTGTGCAGCGCCACGTCCATCATGACCTGGTCGAACGCGCGGTTCAGGAAGGTCGAGTAGATCGCGACGACGGGATGCAGGCCGCCCATCGCCAACCCGGCCGCCGACGTCATCGCATGCTGTTCGGCGATGCCCACGTCGAAGAACCGGTCCGGGAAGCGCTGGCGGAATGCCGTCAGACCCGTCGGGCCGGGCATCGCCGCGGTGATCGCGACGACGTCGCGGCGGCGTGCCGCATAGCCAATCAGCGCCTCGGAGAACGTCGACGTCCAGCCGGGGCCGGGGACCGACGTCGCCAGCCCGGTCTCGGGGTCGATGACACCGCACGCATGCATCTGGTCGGCCTCGTCGTTCTCCGCCGGCGCGTAACCCATGCCTTTGCGGGTGACGACGTGCACGACGACGGGCATGTTGAAGCCCCGCGCCCGGCGCAGCGCGACCTCGACGGCGTGCTCGTCATGGCCGTCGATGGGCCCGACGTACTTCAGGCCCAGGTCGGTGAACATCACCTGCGGCGCCAACGCGTCCTTGATGCCGGCCTTGATGGAGTGCATGCACTGGTAGCAGACCTCGCCGATGACCGGGACGCCGCGCACCGCCTTGCGGCCCTCTTCGAGCACGCGTTCGTAGCCGGGCTGCAGCCGCAGGCCGGCCAGGTGTTCGGCGAAACCGCCGATGGTCGGCGCGTAGCTGCGGCCGTTGTCGTTGACGACGATCACCACGGGCCGTCGCGCCGCGGCGATGTTGTTCAGCGCCTCCCAGCACATACCGCCCGTCAGCGCGCCGTCACCGACGACGGCGACCACATGGCGATTGCGGTGTCCGGACAGCTCGAACGCCTTGGCGAGCCCGTCGGCATAGGACAGCGCCGAACTGGCGTGGCTGGATTCCACCCAGTCGTGTTCGCTCTCTTCGCGGGAGGGATAGCCGGACAGGCCGCCCTTCTTGCGCAGGCTGTCGAACTCGTGGCTGCGGCCCGTCAGCATCTTGTGCACGTAGGACTGATGTCCGGTGTCGAAGATGATCGGATCGTGTGGCGAATCGAACACCCTGTGCAGCGCGAGCGTCAGCTCGACGACGCCGAGGTTCGGGCCGAGATGCCCGCCGGTGGCAGCCACCTTGTGGATCAGGAATTCGCGGATCTCACGCGCTAGATCGCTCAGTTGCGACTGCGTCAGGTGCTGCAGATCTGCGGGCCCGCGGATCTGTTCAAGCATTCGTTCAGTCTACGCACGGCCGTCGCAGTCAGTCGTGTCGAGCTTGGTAGATGTCGGGCACACCGTCGTGGTCGGAATCAGCGGTTTCCTCTTCGTAGATCTGGCGATATTGCCTGTTCCGCAGCCTTAAGAGCACCGCGGCCATGGCAGCGGAAACCAGAGATCCGGTCAGCACCCCGATCTTCACGAATTCGTCACGTTCGGATCCGATGCCGTAGGCGAGGTCGCCGATTAGCAGCGACACGGTGAACCCGATGCCCGCCAGCATGGCGATGCCGAGCACGTCGATCCACCGGACCGCGGCGTCCAGATCGGCTCTGGTGACCGACGCCAGGATCCGCGTGGTCAGGAAGATGCCGACCGGTTTCCCGACCACCAGACCCAGCACGATGCCGAGTGTGATCGGGTCGGTCATCGCCTCGGCGAACCCCGTGTAGCCGCCGATGCTCACCCCGGCGGCGAAGAACGCGAACACCGGAACCGCGAACCCCGCCGACAGCGGGCGCAGGCGGTGTTCGAAGTGTTCGGCCAGCCCCGGCCCGGCCTCGGGTCCGCCCGCCGCCTGCGAACGCACGACAGGCACGGTGAAGCCGAGTAGCACACCGGCCACCGTGGCGTGGATGCCCGACTCGTGCATCAGCGCCCAGGTGGCCAGCGCGAGCGGAACCAACAGCCACCACGACCGGATGCGGCGCTGCACGCACAGCGCAAAAAGGGCCAGAGGCGCCAGGGCCGCCAACAACGCGACCCAGTTGATCCCCTCGGTGTAGAAGACGGCGATCACCAGCACCGCAAGAAGGTCGTCGACGACAGCAAGCGTCAACAGGAACGTGCGCAGCGCCGAGGGAAGGTGCGTGGAGATGACAGCGAGCACCGCGACGGCGAACGCGATGTCGGTTGCCGTCGGGATCGCCCAACCCCGCAGGGCGTCGTCGCCGACGTGAGCGGTCACCGCGACGAAGATCAGGGCCGGGGCCACCATTCCGCCGACGGCGGCGGCGATGGGCAGCGCCGCGCGGGCGGGGTCACGCAGGTCGCCTGCGACGAACTCGCGTTTGAGCTCGAGTCCGACGACGAAGAAGAACAGGGCCAACAATCCGTCGGCCGCCCAGGTGCCTACCGTGAGGTCCAGGTGCAGGCCGAACGGTTCGCCGCCGATCTTCAGATCGCGCAGGGCGAAGTAGCTCTCTGACCACGGCGAATTCGCCCACCCGAGCGCGACGGCCGCAGCCACCAGCAGGATCGCGCCTCCGACGGTTTCCCGGCGCAGGATCGAGGTCACCCGGCTGGTCTCGGACCATGATCCGCGGGAGAACAGCGTCCGCCGTCCGAAGCGGCGCAGTGGGTTGGCGGTCACGGTGGGTCCCGATCTGTAGGGGTCGACAAGACAATTGCCGACCAGACTTCCCGGCACACCCTGTCGCTCAACGTATCAACGCGATGTAGCCACCGCAGCGGCAGGCGCTTGGCCTACGTTGGTCCCAAATGATCGTCGAACGTCAGAGCACCATCGGGGCGCCCATTGAGCAGGTGTGGGCGCGCATCGTCACGCCTGAGGGCATCAACCACGAACTGCGGCCGTGGATGACCATGTCGATGCCGCGCGGCAAGAAGGACCTGACCGTCGAGACGATCCCCGTCGGCGAGCCCGTGGGCCGCTGCTGGATGCGGTTGTTCGGGGTGCTGCCGTTCGATTACGACAACCTGACGATCGCCGGCTTGTGGCCGGGCCGCGGCTTCCACGAGGAGTCGACGATGCTGAGCATGCGGCTGTGGCGGCACGAACGCACCCTCGAACCGGCGGGCGACGCCTCAACCGTGGTCCGCGACCGGCTCACCTTCGAACTGCGGGCACCGCTGCGAGTGCTGACGCCGGTCATCGCGGCGGCTGTCGGGGCGCTGTTCGGGCACCGCCAGCGCCGACTGGCCCGGTACTTCAGCGGCTGACGTCAGATCGCGACACGTCGGGGACGGTCGGAACCCGGCCAGACGTAGTCCAGGTCGTCGGGAATGTCGGGGAAGAACGTGCGGTAGTGCTGCGGGTCCTTGCGCACCAGCACCGACTGGTGGCTGCGGTGAAACTCCGGATCGCCCAGCCACGGCGGGACCTCCCCCGCCGCGGCCAACTCGTCCTGGGTGCGCGGAGTGGCGATGCCGGTGGTGCGGGTCAGGTCGGTGAGCATGGTGGTCGCACACGTGTCGGCGTGGCCCAGCCGGCACCATGCGGCGCAGATGTCGAGCCCGTAGCGGACCAGGGCTTCCTCGTAGCCGGCCCACATCGCCGCTGCGGGGTGATGGCGCCAGCCGTAGCCCGGGACGGTCAGGGCGCGAACCACCTGGATGGTCTCGACCCGCTGTTTGCCGAGCCGCTTCGTGTCGAGGACGCGGGCGGTGTCGTCGAAACCCGGGCAGGGCAAAAACGTCTGCATCCTCCGCCGGATACCCGTTTAGCGGCTCAACACCGCGACGCACTCGACGTGGTGCGTGAGCGGAAACGAATCGAAGACCCGCAACTCCTCGACCGTGTATCCGTGTCCGCGGTAGAGCCCGACATCTCGCGCGAATGACGCTGCCTCACAACCGATATGGATGACACGCGGTACCCCGGCGGCCCCCAGCAGGTCGATCACCTCGCGACCGGCTCCGGTCCGCGGCGGATCGAGCACCGCGACATCGGCCCGCTTCCGCTGGGCGGTGAGGGCGCGGCGCACCGAGTCGGTGACCACCGACACCCATTTCATTTCGCCAAGGGCGGCCCGCGCGGCTCGCGATGCCCCTCGCGAGGTGTCCACCGTGACGACCTTGCCGGTCTCCCCGACCGCTTCGGCGAGCACGGCCGCGAACACCCCTGCCCCGCCGTACAAATCCCACGCGGTCATCCCGGGGCTCAGCTGCGCCCAGCCGGCCACCAATTGGCTGTAGAGCCGCGCCGCGTCGCGATGCGACTGCCAGAAGGCGGTCACAGGCACCCGCCACGTTCGGCCCGCAACCCGCTGGACGGCTTCGTAGTCGCCCTCGATCACCTGCGTGGCGGCCCTGCCCTTGGGCCCGAATTTGGGTCCGGACTGCACGACGTGGCGCGTGCCCTCGTCGTCGATCGCGACGTGCAGATGCGCACCGGGCGGCCAGGTCCGCTCGGCCAGGCCGTCGACCATCCCGCCCGGCAGCTGCGCGCAGTTCAAGTCGGTGATCAGCTCGGCGCTGTGGAACCGGTGGAATCCGGGTTCCCCTGCGGCGGTGGTGTCCAACCGCACCCGAGTCCGCCACCCGGTCGCGCCCACGTCACCGACCGGGTCGGCGGCGACGTCGGCTTCGTCGCGCCAGTGGTACCCGCCCAATCGGGCCAACTGGTTGGCGACGACGGCGCCCTTGAGCCTGCGGACCGCCGCGGGCTCGGCGAACGCCATATCGCAGCAGCCGGCGCCGTCCGCACCCGCGATCGGGCAGATCGATTCGACACGGTCTGGCGACGGTTCGATGACCTCGACGGTGTCGGCGTGCAGATACTTGCCACGATCGGCGACGACCCGAACCCTGACCCGCTCCCCGGGCAGCGCGTAGCGGACGAACACGACGCGGCCGTCGTCGCGCGCCACACAGCTGCCACCGTTGGCGGGCGGCCCAGCGGTCACAGTCAGTTCCGACGGCACAGCCGCGACACCGGTCACTCCAGGAATCCCCTGCGCGCGTCGCCGGGCGCCGACTGCGGCTGAAGCGTCTTGAGCCGCTCCGAGGAACTCAGTTGCCACGGCACCGATGTCACCATCACGTTCGGTTCGAACAGCAGGCGGCCCTTGAGCCGCAGCGCACTCTGGTTGTGCAGCAGCTGTTCCCACCAGTGACCGACGACGTACTCAGGGATGAACACCGTGACGACGGTGCGCGGCGACTCCCTGCTGATCCGCTTGACGTAATCGAGGACCGGTCGGGTGACCTCGCGGTACGGCGAGGCGACGACCTTCAGCGGAACGCTGATATCGCTGTCCTCCCACTTGTCCATCAGAGCCCGAGTCTCGCCTTCGTCGACGCTGACCGTGATGGCTTCCAGCGTGTCCGGGCGGATGGCCCTGGCATAGGCCAGCGCGCGCATCGTGGGCAGATGCAGTTTTGAAACCAGCACGATGGCGTGGTTGCGGCTGGGCAGCACCATGTCACTCGCCGCGGCGGCCTGCTCCTCGAGTTCGCGTGCCACCGTGTCGTAGTGCCGGTGGATCAATTTCATGATCCCGAAGAGAAGCCCCATCGCCAGGATCGCAATCCAGGCTCCGGCAACGAATTTCGTCACCACCACGATCACCAGCACAGTGGCGGTGCAGGCGCAGCCGATCGCGTTGATCACGCGGGAACGCATCATCTTGCGCCGGAACATCGGCTCGGTTTCGGTCCGCAGCAGCCGCGTCCAGTGCCGCACCATGCCGATCTGGCTCAGTGTGAATGCCACGAAGACACCGACGATGTAGAGCTGGATCAGCGCGGTCACCTCGGCGCGGAAAGCCACGACGAACGCGATCGCGGCGAACGCCAGGAACAGGATGCCGTTGGAGAATGCCAACCTGTCTCCGCGCGTGTGCAATTGGCGCGGCAGGTAACGATCCTGCGCCAGGATGTCGCCGAGGACGGGGAACCCGTTGAACGCCGTGTTGGCAGCCAGCAACAGAATCAGCGCCGTGACACCGGCGATCAGGAAGAGCCCGACGCTGAAGTCGTGGAAGACCGCGTCGGCCAACTGCGCGATCAGCGTCTTCTGGTGGTAGTCCGCCGGGGCGCCCACGAGCTGTTCGTGCGGTCGCTCCGCGATCTTCACACCGGTTTCCTTGGCCAACATGATGATGCCCATGAACAGGGTGACCGCGAACAGGCCGAGTAACGCCAGGGTGGTCGCGGCGTTGCGCGACTTGGGCTTGCGGAACGCCGGCACCCCGTTGCTGACCGCCTCCACACCCGTCAGTGCAGCGCTGCCGGATGAGAACGCCCGTGCCACAAGGAAAACCAGCGCGAAACCGACGATCTCCCCGTGCTCGGAATGCATCTCGAAATTCGCCGATTCGGCCTGCAGCGGTTCCCCGAGGGCATAGATCTGGAAGAAGCCCCAGCCGAGCATGAGGAACATCCCGACCATGAACGCGTACGTCGGGATGGCGAAAGCGGTTCCGGACTCTCGGATGCCGCGCAGGTTGATCGCCGCCACCAACAAAATCGCGATCACCGCGAACAGCACCTTGTGATGGTTCACGAACGGCACGGCCGAGCCGATGTTCGACATCGCCGAGGACATCGACACCGCGACGGTGAGCACGTAGTCGACCAGTAGCGCGCTCGCCACGGTCAGGCCGGCAGTGGGTCCGAGGTTGGTGGTCACGACCTCGTAGTCCCCGCCCCCGGACGGGTAGGCATGCACGTTCTGCCGGTAGCTGGCGATGACGATCACCATGACCCCGGCCACCGCCAGCCCGATCCACGGCGTCATCGAGTAGGCGGCCAGGCCGGCGACCGAGAGCACCAGAAAGATCTCTTCGGGCGCGTAGGCCACCGACGACAGGGCGTCTGAGGCGAAGACGGGAAGGGCTATCCGCTTCGGCAGCAGAGTGTGCGAAATCCTGTCGCTGCGAAACGGCCTGCCGAGGACCACCCGCCGCGCGAACCTGGATAGCTTGGACACGAGTGCCAAGACTAAGCCCAGCAGCAATTGCCCGTCGGAAAGCTGTAGCGTTCGACTGCACGGGTTCGACAGGAAGGACCGTGGAGTGCGTGTAGTGGTGATGGGCTGCGGCCGGGTCGGCGCGTTGCTCTCGGACAGCCTCTCCCGGATCGGCCACGACGTCGCGGTCATCGACCGCGACGGCACGGCATTTCACCGGCTCTCACCCGAGTTCAACGGGGAGCGGGTGCTCGGCATGGGCTTCGACCGCGACGTGCTGCTGCGGGCGGGCATCGAAGAAGCCGGCGCGTTCGCCGCGGTGTCCTCGGGTGACAACTCCAACATCATCTCCGCGCGGGTCGCCCGCGAGACCTTCGGCGTCGAGCGTGTGGTCGCCCGGATCTACGACGCCAAGCGCGCCGCGGTCTACGAACGGCTGGGCATCCCGACGGTGGCCACCGTGCCGTGGACGACCGACCGTCTGCTCAACGTGCTGACCCGCGAGACCGAAACCACCAAGTGGCGCGACCCCACCGGCAATGTCGGTGTCACCGAACTGGCGCTGCACGAGGCGTGGGTGGGCCGCCGCATCACCGAGCTCGAGACGGCCACCGGCGGCCGGGTGGCGTTCCTGATCCGGTTCGGTGCCGGATTGCTGCCCGATGCGAAGACCGTCATCCAGGCCAGCGACCAAGTGTTCATGGCCGCGATCGCCGGCCATATCGCCGAGGCTCTGGCCATCGCGGCGCTGCCGCCGAGCGAGGACCTCGAGGGATGAAGGTCGCCATCGCCGGGGCCGGCGCCGTCGGCCGGTCCATCGCCCGTGAGCTGGTCGACACCCACGAAGTGACGCTGCTGGAACGCAATCCCGACCACATCGACGTCGACGCGATACCTTCGGCGCAGTGGCGGCTGGGCGACGCCTGCGAGCTGACCCTGCTCGAATCCGTTCAACTCGAGCAGTTCGACGTGGTGATCGCGGCCACCGGCGACGACAAGGTCAACGTCGTGGTCAGCCTCCTGGCCAAGACCGAGTTCGCCGTGCCGCGGGTGGTCGCCCGCGTCAACGACCCGCGCAACGAGTGGTTGTTCGACGAGAGCTGGGGCGTCGACGTGGCGGTGTCGACGCCGCGGATGCTGGCCTCCCTCGTGGAGGAGGCGGTGGCGGTCGGCGACCTGGTGCGGCTGATGGAGTTCCGCAAGGGGCAGGCCAACCTCGTCGAGATCACGCTGCCCGACGACACTCCGTGGGGCGGCAAGCCGGTCAAGCGCCTCGAACTGCCCCGCGACTGCACGCTGGTGGCGATCCTGCGTGGCCCGCGGGTGATCGTGCCCGAGTCGGACGAACCGCTCGAGGGTGGCGACGAGTTGCTGTTCGTGGCCGTCGCCGAGGCCGAAGACCAGTTGCAGGACCTGCTGCTGCACCCGCAGCTGCGCTGAATTCAGCCTCCGGTCGGGGCGTTGGCTTCGTCGGAGGACTCGCGCGCGTTGATGGCTTTCTGCGCGGTCCGGATCGCCAGATAGGTCACCACCGCCGCGACCGCCGTCAACGGCCAGCCCATCGAGATTCGCGCGACACCCAGCCACCCGGTCTGGTCGGCGTCGTAGAGATGCCGCTGAACGATGAAGCGGGAGGCGAACACCGCCGCCCAGAACAGCGTCGCGACGTCGAACGCCGTCACCGCCCTGCGTACCCCGCGCCAGTCCCGGCCGTGTCCGTTGACCCAGCCCCAGACATAACCCACGACGGGCCGGCGAATCACCACCGACACGGTGAACACCGCCGCCCAGAACAACGACGTCCAAATGCCAAGCAGGAAGTAGCCTTTCGACTCCCCCATCACGTAGGCGATCAATGCGCAGATCCCGACACCGAAGAAGCCGGAGATCGCGGGCTGGGCGGACTCCCGCCGAGCGAGCCGCCACGCGAGGATGATGCCGGCCACGCCGAGCGCGGCGACGATGGCGGGGATGAGCCCGACGGTCTGGGAGATCGGAACGAACGCCACCACCGGCAACGTCGAGTAGATCAGACCGCTGACCCCGCCCATCTGGTCGAGGACGGCGTTGGCCTTCGTCGGCTGATGGGTTTTCGGCTGCCCCGGTTCGGTTCCGGGGTCGCTCACTTCTGGATCTCGTAGTGCGGGTTGTAGATGGCCTTGGCTCCGTTGTCGAGCTTGCCGACGCGACCGTGCACCTTGAGGGTGCGGCCCGACTCGATACCCGGGATGCGGCGCTGACCGAGCCAGACCAGCATCACCGAATCGGTGCCGTCGAACAGCTCGGCCTTCACGCCGCCCGCGCATGCCTTGCCGTTGCATTCGACGCTGCGCAGGGTGCCGATCATCGTCACTTCCTGACCGCGTTCGCAGTCGATCGCTCTTTGGGCGCCGGTCGAGGCGGCTTCGTCGCTGAGCTCTTCGACGTCGAGTTGCTCGGGGTCGTCTGTCAACCGTCGCGTGAGCCGGCGCAGATACCCTTCGGCCGTTGCCATGGCCTCTCCTGACCTATCCGCAGATGCACCTTGGACCTACCCAAGTAATCGCCACGTTAACCCTGTGAGTTACGAGATGCCACGTGGGGTCACCTCGCCACGCCGGGGCTTTTCGACCAAGGCACGATCAGGTCATGACGGTCTTTCTGCGCGGCGTCACGACGGTGCTGCTACCGGGCACCGGATCCGACGACGACTTCGTCTACCGGGCATTTTCCGCCGCCTTGCACGAGCAGGGTGCGACGCTCGTCACACCCGCGCCTCAGCCGCACCGGCTCGTCGCCGGCTACCGGGACGCACTCGACGACGCCGCGCGCAGCGGACCCATCGCCGTTGGCGGCGTGTCGATCGGCGCGGCGGTCGCCACAGCATGGGCGCTGGCGCATCCGGGCCGGACGGTTGCGGTGCTCGCGGCGCTTCCGGCGTGGACCGGCTCCCCGCAGCATGCACCCGCGGCGGCCGCCGCGCGTCACTCCGCCGAACTGCTGCGCCGCGACGGGCTCGCGGCCACCAGCGCGGCGATGCGCGCGTCGAGCCCGCGGTGGCTGGGCGATGAGCTGACCCGGTCGTGGCTCGGGCAATGGCCGGCCCTGCCGGAGGCGATGGAGGAGGCGGCGAACTACGTCGCACCCACCCGCGCCGAATTGGCGCAGTTGGCCGTCCCGCTGGGCGTCGCGGCCGCCAGCGACGATCCCGTGCATCCGATCGAGGTGGCCGCCGAATGGGTGACCGCGGCGCCGCAGGCGGCGCTGCGGACCGTCACGCTCGACGAATTCGGCGCCGACCCGGCGGTGTTGGGAGCCGCGTGCGTGGCCGCCCTGCTGGAGGCCTGCGGCGGGGTCAGGCCTGGCACGCGTTAACCGGTGGATAGCACGCACCTGGTGCGTGGAAGCAACCCCTTAAGGCAATACGGCGATTCAGCCGCCGGTGATTGTCCGCAACTGCTGCATCGCCGACCCTTGTTCGCTGCGGCGCGCGACCGGTGCCTGCTGACCGGGCGGCTGGCCTTGTTGCGCCTGCTGTGCGGCCTGCTGTGCCGCGGCGGCCTCGCGCAGCTGGTTCGCCATCGGCTCCGGCAGCTCGACCGCCAGCGGCGTGCGCACCGGCAACGGAGTCTCTCCGCGACGAACAACGGTGTCGGCCAACGCTTCTCGCGCTTCGGCGGCCAGTGTGTCGATGTCTTCCTGTGGGCCGTTGACGACGCAGCGGATCATCCAGCGGTAACCGTCGACGCCGATGAAGCGCACCACGCCGGGTTGCCCCTGCTGCGCTGCCTGGCCCTGCTGCGCGGCGGCCACGCCGACGACCTCGCGGCCCCACGGCCCGTCCTTGATCGACACCTGGGCGCCGTCCTTGCGCAACGAGTCGGCGAGCTCTCCGGCGATCTCGCGCCACAGGCCGCTGCTCTTGGGAGCGGCGTACGCGGCGACGGTGAACCGGCCGTGTGGAGTGACGACCCATATCGCGCTGGGCACGCCCTGCGGCGTCAGCTCGACCTGGACCTGACCACCCGCGGGCAAGGGGATCAGGACCGAGCCCAGATCCAGCCGGCCGGCGGCGGCCGTCTCGGCGTCGTCGAAGTCCTCGATGTCGAACGGGCCTTCCAGTTCGTCGTCGATCGCGTCGCCCGTCGCCTGCCCGGCGACATCGTCGACGTCACCGATCTCGTTGTCTTTGCGTTTACCGAATGCCATTTCACAAACTCGCATGTCCGCCGGAGGAACCGTGGCCACCTACGCCACGGGTGCTTTCACCAAGACCAGCCTCGTCGAAAGACGTGACCTCGACCAGCTCGGGCAGTTCTACCCGCTGGACCAGCAACTGAGCGATGCGGTCCCCGCGGTTCACGACGATCGGTGCCTGCGGATCGAGGTTGATCAGCGAAACCTTGATCTCGCCGCGGTAGCCGGCGTCGATGGTGCCCGGGCTGTTGACGATCGAAAGCCCCACGCGGGCAGCCAAACCCGAGCGGGGATGCACCAGTCCGACCATCCCGTGCGGGATCGCCACGGCGATACCCGTCGGAACCAGCGCGCGTTCACCGGGCGCCAGTTCGACGTCGAGCGCGCTGAAGAGGTCGACGCCCGCATCGCCGTCATGGGCGCGGCTGGGCATCGGCAGATCAGGATCGAGGCGCACGACCGCCAGAGAAGTGGGCACGACGTCAGAGATTACTCTTGGCCGCGTGTCCGACACGCGCGCCACGACGCAATCCGTTCGCTACCGCGAGCGGCTCTGGGTGCCGTGGTGGTGGTGGCCGCCCGGTCTGGGTCTCGCGGCGCTCATCGCGCTCGAGATCAACATGGGCATTCCCGGCATACCCGAATGGTTGCCGTACGCAGTGCTGTTGCCTGTCGCCGCCGTCGTCTTGTTATGGCTGGGCCGTACGGAGGTGCGGGTCGTCAGCGGGCCCGGCGGCACCGAGCTGTGGGCTGGTCCCGCGCATCTGCCCGCCAACGTGATCACCCGGTCGGCCAAGGTGCCGCGGAGCGCGAAGTCCGCGGCGCTGGGGCGCCAACTGGATCCGGCCGCCTACGTCGTTCATCGGGCATGGGTGGGCCCGATGGTTCTGGTGGTGCTCGACGATCCGGACGATCCGACGCCGTATTGGCTGGTCAGTTGCCGTCAGCCGGAGAGGGTGCTGGCGGCGCTGAACAGTTGAACCGCTCGGCAGCGCTGTCAGGCAGCGCAGTCCGAACAGATCATCATGCCGTTCTTCTCGCTGGCCAGACGGCTGCGGTGGTGGACAAGGAAGCAGCTCGAGCAGGTGAACTCGTCGGCCTGCTTGGGGACCACGCGTACCGACAGCTCTTCGCCGGACAGGTCGGCGCCGGGCAATTCGAAGGACTCGGCGGACTCCGACTCGTCGACGTCGACAACCGCCGACTGGGCCTCGTTACGCCGCGCCTTCAACTCTTCGAGCGAATCTTCCGAGACGTCATCGGTCTCGGTGCGCCGTGGGGCGTCGTAATCGGTAGCCATCGTGTCCCCTCCGAATAAACCTTGTGCAGCAGAGCTTTGTACCAGCGTCGAACGCATCCGCCAAACGATTCGTGCCCGTATGTGTACCCGTTGCACTGTGATTTATGTCACAAGAGGCCTCGTACCATGCGCGGAACGCAGGAACAGGGGCTTTAGAGTGCAAGCGTGGTCGCGCAAATCACAGAGGGAACCGCGTTCGACGAACACGGTCGCCCCTTCCGGCGGCGCAACTTTCTGCCCGCCATCCTGTTGTTCGTCGCCCTCTCGGTGGTGACGTTGATGGTGTGGGTCATCGCCCTGAACCGCCCCGCCGACGTGCCGGAGGCCGCGGTGTGCAATCCGCCGCCAGCGCCCAGTGATCCCAACGCCCCCGCTTCGACGCTGGGTGAGCAGGTGTCGCGCGCCGACATGATCGACGTGAGCCCCGCCCGCCTCGCCGACACAAAGATCAGGGTCCTCAACGCCAGCGGTCAGGGTGGTCAGGCCGCCGAGGTGGCCAGCGCGCTGAAGGACCTCGGCTTCGCCGAACCGACCGCGGCGAACGATCCGATCTACGCGACCGCGCGGCTGGACTGCCAGGGTCAAATCCGGTTCGGCGAAGCCGGACGGGCCGCGGCCGCCGCGGTGTGGCTGGTGGCGCCGTGCACCGAACTTTTTCAGGACGAGCGCGGCGACGACAGCGTCGATCTGGCTCTCGGCACAGAGTTCACGGAGTTGAGCAGCAGCGACGACATCGAGGCGGTGCTGGCGAGCCTGCGCCCCGACGCCACGCAGGCGTCCGACTCGTCGCTGCTGTCGAAGATCCACTCGGGGACCTGCTGAGCCGCGATCGCGCAGCCGCTTTCTACGGTGCGCCCGCGCCGCGCAGGACGTCGTCCAGGGCGGCCGCAACGCCCGGTGCGGCGGCCGTGATGAACCCCGGCCCGCCCGTCGCCCCGCTGCCCTGCGGCAACTGCAGCGTGGCCCCGGCCTCGGCGGCGATCAGCGCTCCGGCCGCCCAATCCCACAGGTGGACGCCGTCCTCGTAGTAGGCGTCCAGTTGACCCGCCGCAACCATGCACAGGTCCAGTGCGCACGATCCGATCCGGCGCACGTCGCGTACTTCGGGGAGGACCCGCGTCAACACCGCGGCCTGCCGGGCCCGCTGTTCGCGGTCGTACGAAAAACCCGTACCCAACAACGACATTGACAGATCGTCGGCGCCGCTGGTGTGCAGCGATGCGGTGCCGTCGGCGTCGCGCAGAGAGGCGCCGTGGCCGAGCGCAGCCGAGTACACCGCGCCGGCGGGCACATTCGCGACCGCACCGGCCACCGATCTGCCGCCGCGCTGCACGGCCACCGACACCGCATAGGCCTCCAGTCCGTAGACGAAGTTGACCGTGCCGTCGATCGGATCGAGCACCCAGGTGAGGTCGTCCCCGTGCGCGGGGGTTCCGCCCTCCTCTTCGCCGAGCACATGCTCACCGGGCCGCAGCTCTGCCAGCCGGTCGCGGATCAGTCGCTCGGCTTCGGTGTCGACGACGGTAACGGGGTCGGTGGGCGAGCTCTTGGTTCGCAGCCCTGAATCGTCTGTCGACGAGCCGGGGGCGCCGAAAACCTCTGCACGGCGCTGCCGTACGAAGGCGGCCGCTTCGGTGGCCAGCTGCTCGGCGACCGAGCGCAGCAGGACGGGATCGGCGTCGTTGTCGGGCATGCACCCATCGCAGCACGTTTCGGTCGTCGTTGTCGCCGACTGTCTCCGACAGGCCCGCGCAGCCACTTTCGAACCACTAAGGTGTGGGGCGCATGACGTGGCTGCGGCACGCCTGCCCGGAGTAGAGGAGCGCTCATGACCGCGACCAATTCACCACCCGTCACCCAGAGCGTCAACGGGAGCCAGCGGCGCGGATTCGGAATCGACGTCGGTGGCAGCGGCGTCAAGGGCGGAATCGTCGACCTGAACACCGGCCAGTTGATCGGCGAGCGATTCAAGCTGGCGACCCCCCAGCCCGCGACTCCCGAGGCGGTCAGCAAGACGGTCGCGGCCGTGGTCCGGGAATTCGGCTGGACCGAGAAGGTCGGCGTCACCTACCCCGGCGTGGTCACCGAGGGGATCGTGCGCACCGCGGCCAACGTCGACAAGGAATGGATCGGCAGCAACGCCAGCGAGTTCTACAGCAACGCGCTCGACGGACAGCCGGTCACGGTTCTCAACGACGCCGACGCCGCCGGGCTGGCCGAGGAGAAGTTCGGCGCGGGCCGAGACAACACCGGCGTGATTGTGCTGCTGACCTTCGGCACCGGAATCGGTTCGGCCGTGATCCACAACGGCGCGCTGCTGCCCAACACCGAGTTCGGTCATCTCGAGGTCGGCGGCAAGGAAGCCGAGCATCGCGCCGCGTCGTCGGTGAAGGAACGCAAGGGCTGGAACTACGAGCGCTGGACCGTCGAGGTGACGAAGGTGCTGGTAGCGGTCGAAAACGCGATCTGGCCGGACCTGTTCATCGCCGGCGGCGGCATCAGCCGCAAGGCCGATAAATGGATTCCGCTGCTCAAGAACCGCACGCCGGTGGTGGCCGCGGCTCTGCAGAACACGGCGGGCATCGTGGGCGCCGCGATGGCTGCTGAGGTGGATGTCACAGCTACCGCCAAGTAGCCACGCCCGGGATTTGCCGCTCGAGGCGGCGTTCTCGCACACTGTCGTTACAATGGTCGACGGCGGCCGCAGCCTGGATAGCGACGATTATCAACCGCCATTATTCGACAGCCGACGCTCATCGATGGGGCTTACCCTGCCCGTGATGAGGTAGCACAAGGAAAGGGTGTACGTGGCAGCGACAAAGGCAAGCCCGGCAACCGATGAGCCGGTGAAGCGCACCGCTACCAAAACCGCCCCCGCCAAGAAGACCGCGGCGAAGTCGGCTAACGGGACGGCGCCGGCCAAGAAGGCCGCCAAGACCCGCGCCACCAAGGCGCCCGCCAAGACCGCCGCCAAGACCGCCGCGAAGGCAAGCACGTCAGGCAAGGCACCGGCCAAGGCTTCGAAGGCCGCCAAGACCGCCGCACCCCGCGGTCGCGCCAAGAAGGCCACCGCCGCCGAGCCCGACAACACCAAGGTCGACGCCGAGGCCGACGACCTCGAGACCGACGACATCGAAGCCGAGCCCGGCGAGGACCTCGCGGTCGAAGACACCGATATCGACCTGGCGGATCTCGAGGTCGACGAGGAACCCGCCGAGGAGAGTGCGGAGGCCGCCGAGGGCGATGCGCCCGCCGCGGAAGCCGACGCCGAGGCCGTCGCGGAGGACGACGAGATCGCCGAGCCGTCGGAGAAGGACAAGGCATCCGGCGACTTCGTCTGGGACGAAGAGGAATCCGAGGCCCTCCGGCAGGCCCGTAAGGACGCCGAACTGACCGCATCGGCCGACTCGGTGCGCGCCTACCTCAAACAGATCGGCAAGGTCGCGCTGCTCAACGCCGAGGAAGAGGTCGAGCTCGCCAAGCGCATCGAGGCCGGGTTGTACGCGACTCAGTTGATGGCCGAACTCGCCGAGAAGGGTGAGAAGCTGCCCGCCGCGCAGCGCCGCGACATGATGTGGATCTGCCGCGACGGCGACCGCGCGAAAAACCATCTGCTGGAAGCGAACCTGCGTCTGGTGGTATCGCTGGCCAAGCGTTACACGGGTCGCGGCATGGCGTTCCTCGACCTCATCCAGGAAGGCAACCTGGGCCTGATCCGCGCCGTCGAGAAGTTCGACTACACCAAGGGCTACAAGTTCTCCACCTATGCCACCTGGTGGATCCGCCAGGCGATCACCCGCGCGATGGCCGACCAGGCCCGCACCATCCGCATCCCCGTGCACATGGTCGAGGTGATCAACAAGCTCGGCCGCATCCAGCGTGAGCTGCTCCAGGACCTGGGCCGCGAGCCCACTCCCGAAGAGCTGGCCAAGGAGATGGACATCACGCCGGAGAAGGTGCTGGAGATCCAGCAGTACGCCCGTGAGCCGATCTCGCTGGACCAGACCATCGGCGACGAGGGCGATTCGCAGCTGGGCGATTTCATCGAGGATTCCGAGGCCGTGGTGGCCGTGGACGCGGTGTCGTTCACGCTGCTGCAGGATCAGCTGCAGTCGGTGCTGGAGACGCTGTCCGAGCGTGAAGCCGGAGTGGTGCGGCTGCGGTTCGGGCTCACCGACGGTCAGCCGCGCACGCTCGACGAGATCGGTCAGGTGTACGGGGTGACGCGCGAGCGCATCCGCCAGATCGAGTCGAAAACCATGTCAAAGTTGCGCCACCCGAGCCGTTCTCAGGTTCTGCGCGACTACCTGGACTGAGCAACACTCCGATATCTTGCTCTGACCAGCGGATTTGTTGGTCAGTTCAGAAATAGTAGACAAGCACAGCGCAGCTAGTCAAGATATCGGCATGGCGCGTCGCAAACCAGCGAGCCTCGACCTCGCTGCCCTACTCCCTTCCTGGGAACTGTCTCTGCGCGCTGAACGCAAGTCAGCACAGACAGTCAAGGTCTACGGCGACGGCGTGCGCGCCTTCCTGCGGTGGTGCGCACAGCAGAACCAGACCCCGGCCCTCGACCGCAATCTGATGAAGGCGTTCGTAGCCGACCTGCTCGACGCCGGGGCCGAACCCGCGACGGCCCGATCCCGCCAACTCGCCATGCGCCGTTTTTCGGCGTGGCTGGCCGAAGAAGGCGAGATAGACGACGATCCCCTTCTCGGCCTGAAGGCGCCAAAGTTGGATGCCAAGGTGACCGAGTCGCTGTCGGAGGCAGAGTTGCGCCGCCTCATTAAGGTCTGCGTCGGAAAAGACTTCCGCGACCGTCGCGACGAGGCCATCGTGCGACTCATGGTCGAGACCGGGATGCGCGCAGGCGAGGTGTGCGGCCTCACCGTCGACGACATTGACCTTGGGCGCGGCTTGGTAACGGTTCGGCGAGGCAAAGGGGGCAAGGGCCGCGTTGCGCCATTCGGCCCTCAGACTGGTGTTGCCATCGACCGCTACCTGCGCGCCCGCCGTAGTCATCTGCTCGCCGAGACCTCCGCGCTGTGGCTCGGCGACCGCGGTAAAGGTCTCGAGTATTACGGCTTACACAAGACGCTTAAGTGGCGGGCAGAGTTGGCTGGGCTCAAGAACTTCCATCCGCATTTGCTGCGGCACACCGCGGCCTCGCGGTGGTTGGCAGCGGGTGGATCGGAAGGCGGACTGATGGCGGTCGCCGGATGGTCGACTCGCGACATGATTGACCGCTACACCAGATCGACGGCGGCCGATCGCGCAGCGGCCGAGGCACGCTCACTCAATCTGGGTGAGTTGTAGATGCTTGAGCGGCGAGTGCGCATCAAACTGGTCGACGAGCATGTCCGGCGCGGGAAACCGACTTTGCATCCGCGCGTTTGCGATTTCATCAAGTACAGCTTTGGCGACGAGGCGGGTTTGTGGGAAACGGAGCCGTGGGGCGTTGCGTTCGCTCCGACGAGCCGCAAGGCAACGGAGTACAGCCTCAGGGTGGTGGACTCATTTGAGAGTTGGGAAGAGATCGAAGCCTACACGCGCAGTCATCCCGCGCCCCCTGGCCTCGACCGTGCTGAGTTGTCACCGTTGAAGCGGCTGCCTGATGGCCGCACAGTTCTGGAAGTGCCGCCGCGCAAACCAAAACTCAGGCTGCGGTGGGAGAAAGTGATGCCCGTCCTCGAAAAGCTCGCGCTGTCAAAGGGCTATGTCGCCCCTGACGGCGCAGTGCTGAAGGATGGCGACGTCGCGACACTCACAATCTCGCAGTTGCGCGCTTTGTACAACGCTTGCTGATATCGTGACTGCACCGCGCAGGCACCGGTAAACCTGTAGCAGCGCAATCCCGCGCCAGCTTCGTTGAGTTGCCCCGATAAGGCGGCTCGCCTCTCATTTGTTGAGGTGGAGAAGTTGGCTATGACTCCAGCTGAAAAATCCTTGCGCGGCCAAATCGCGGCCCACAGTTCATGGGCACGTACCGAAAACCGTTCCGCGCGAACTGAACCCGCTCGTAGAGCAATGCTCGATCAGTTCGAGCGTGAGGTCGACCCCGAAGGTGTCTTGACGCCGACTGAACGCGCCCAGCGCGCCGAGCATGCGCGCAAAGCCCATTTTAAGCGGCTCGCCCTGAAGTCGGCGCAAGCGCGTCGCCGCAAGGCCGTGGTGGGTAGCAAACTGATCGCCGAAACGGGCGGCGATGCCTGATGTCCCAGACACGAAAAAGGCCGGCCCCGCCACAGAACCGGCCCTCTTCAAACGCCACCAGAGGCTATCGGCAGTCTACCGCCGAGCCGATCCTGTACGGCTTCGACAGGCTTGAGTCGCTCACCGCTGATGACCGCGCCGACCTGGCCGTCATCAGTGCGGCCGCTGAGCGCGGTTACCGCATAGCGGTTCAGTGTCGCCGCTGTGGCGCTTGGGTGACGAACCCGAAGTCGGTTCGCAGGTTCCTTGGCCCGGTATGCGCCGCGAAGGCGGTGAACAAATGACCGACCATCCGTATTCGCAACAGGTTTCCTGGTGGTCGGTCCACGAGTTCGTCGACGGGCAACTCAAGATGATCGGCCAGTTCCCGATGATCGGCACACCCGAATGGGTTTCCCTCGACGACCTCGACGCGCGAAAGTGGGCAGCCGTCTATGACGCCGCACAGCACTGGGCGCTCCACCTGGAGATAAATCAAGAGACCCGCGCTGAGGCGTCACGCGACGTGTCGGCGGCCGAGGATTGGCCTGTCGTGGCGCGCGAGATCACCCAGCGCAGTATGGTTTACATTCCGCGGGAGGCGTCGTGACCGAGGACCGTTCAGACGAACTCGCCGAGTGGTACGCCGAAGACAACCCCGACGGCGCCGCCGAGGTCCTCGACGCCGTCGAAGTGTTCATCCGCCGCTTCTGCCTCCTACCCGGTGAACACTGCTACGTCGCGGCAACCCTGTGGTCCGCGCATACACATTTCATTGACCGGCTGGAAACCACGCCCAGATTCGCGTGTTTGTCCCCAGAGCCTGGGTCTGGGAAGACTCGCGTTCTGGAAGTGCTCGACGTGCTTTGCGCGAACCCGCTTATGGCGCTTGACATATCGATGTCAGCGTTCTTTCGGATCGTGGAAGACCGGCAACCCACCATCTTGCTTGACGAGGTCGACGCCATCTTCATCGGCAAGAAGCAGTCTGAGGGCTCCGAAGACATGCGGAGGGTGATCAACAACGGTTACCGCGTCGGCGCGGTCGTTCAACGCGTGGGCGGAAAGAACCGCGATGAAGTGCAGGACTTCCACGTCTTCACCCCGGTCGCAATGGCTGGACTCGGAAACTTGCCCGACACGCTGATGTCGCGGTCGGTCATCATCCGAATGAAGCCGCGCCGCGGCGGCGAATCGCTGGAGCCCTTCCGAGACCGGCTGCACCGCCCGGAAGGAGAAAAGCTCCAGGCGCAAATGGCCGCGTGGGCCGCCAGCGTCACCGACGATCTGCAGTACCCGACCCTCCCTGATGGGGTGCAGGACCGGGACGCCGATGTCTGGGAACCGCTGATTATGGTGGCCGATCTCGCCGGTGGCGAATGGCCGGCGAGGGCACGTGAAGCGTGCTCGGCCTTTATCTCGGAGAAGCCGGAGTCTGCGGTCAGTCTCGGTGTGCGACTGCTGCGCGATCTGAAGAGGATCTGGCCCGCCGACGCAGCGACGATGCCCACCGCGGATGTCCTCAAGAAGTTGGCCGAACTCGATGAGGCCCCGTGGGGGGACCTATATGGCGAAGGTTTGAAACCACGCAAGCTAGCGCAACTCCTCAGCGACTACGACATCAAGTCACAAGATGTTTGGACGCCGCTCGGCTCGCGGAAGGGTTACCGCCGCGAGGACTTCTGGGACCCCTGGTTGCGCTACGTACCTCCAGAAAAGGGCGATGTGCGCGATGTGGGCGATGAAGGCGATGCCGGACTCGCGGACCTCGCGGACCTCGCGGACCCTGAGGGAACCCGAGACACCACATTGTTCAACGCGTTGAACAATCACGGCTCGGTCGACTGGGGCGCATCATCTACGCCCCCGGACGCTGCTCAGGTAGCGCAGTGCTGCGACTGCGGTAGACCAATTCCGAAGCACATGCACGCGTCGCGGGATCGCGGAATCTGTAGTCGCTGCACCGCAGTCGGAAACGCGAAAGCTCGACTCAGCGGCGGTGCACTGTGAAGCGAACAGTGATCCGTGCCCGCCGGACACTGGCCGACGGCCGCCGTCTGTTGCAGGTCGTCTGCCCCTATTGCGATCACCGCCATTGGCTGCCAGACGCGGTCACCGGCTTCTGCAACCGCCGCAACTACACCTTCACCATCCCGACCGGAAAAACAAATTCGTGACCAGCCACGCTGTACAGCAGTGGCCTGGCGTCGTCATCGTGTCTGGACCGGGGCTACGAGCAGCCGCCGACGCGGTACTCATCGCGATCCGCTCCCGGCGTCTGTCCGGATTGCCGCACAGCAAGATTCACGATGACCTCGCCGCAGCATTCCTCGAAGCGTCCGGAACCGGACATGTGGACGTCCCCAACGTGGTGATACCGGCAACATCACCAACCGTGAGTATCGAAGAAGCCGCGCACCGAATGGGCCTGTCCAGCAGGCAGGTACGGCGCCTCGCCCCGCGGCTCGGCGGCCGCATCGTTAGCGGCCGATGGCTTCTCGACGATACCGCGGTCACCGAGCACATCGAAGGTAAGTCGTGAACAGAACCGAAGTGACACGCATCCTCGCAGCACTGACCGACGAGGAGTTCAACAATCTTGTCGCCGAAGCCCGCCCACCCGTCGAGCACGGTGGTCGAGCACGCGGACGCGCCGCCTACGCCAAAGGCGGCCACCAGCGCCTCACCACCATCGACGTCGAACCAGAACCCACCACCGACGACACCGCCGCCATTCAGAAAGGACAACGTTGACATGAGCGGACTCGAAGCCCTGCAAGCGGAAGTGCAAGGCTTCCGCGACCAAGCCGGCCAGCTGTCTGACGACTTTCAAAACCTCCATACCGAGGTCGAAACAGACCGCGGCCTAACCGTTGAAGGCCGACGGCAGAAACTAGCGCCGCTGCACGCGCAGGTCGTCGAACAGCTCGCCGCACTGCACAGGGCTGAGAAGTCAGCCGTCAAGCGCGAGAAGGAACGGATCGAGAAGCGATTGTTCGGCCTGACTGGGTCGAGTAACGACCCCGCGCGCCTGGACAGCTTCCGCACCGCCCAAGACCGTGCACGGAAGTTAGACGACGCCGATGAGGCCGAAGCCGTTTACCAATCGGCATTACGCAGCGACGACACCGTCCTTGCGCGAGCGGTTCTGGAGCAGGCATTGACGCACGGCTGGACGCGAATCAAAGAAGACTTCATCGAGCGCAACCACGGGACCCGCAGGGACCTCGACGACCTCGCCGCGCTCGCGAAGTACGAAAACAACAGCCTGATGAACACGGCCCACTACATGCCGCCCTCACTGAACCTCCCGCACTCCGCCGGCTTCCAACGAATCGGCGGCCAGACCACCGCAGCCACACCGCGCGGCGTCCCATCACTCAAGAACGAGATGGAACAGCGCGTAGCGGGATTCTTCCGAGGTGAACCCAATGACCAGCGGCGGACAGGCGTCAAACCCACTGTTGACAAAACTTCCTTTCGAGTTGGGCAAGGCCCTCCAACATGGCACACCTGCGCGCGCGCCTAGAGGTCACCTGCGCCAGCCGCCGCTCACAAGACTCCCAGGTAGGGCGGGTGACCCATACCCCCCATCAAGATCGGCCCCTCCATTCAGAGGCGGCTGTGTGTTGCCACCCTCTCGAAAAAAATCGACCTACGGAGCCTTGAATGCCGAGTAAGCAGTCTCCACCCCCGGTCCCGGCCGGTCTGACGGGGTCAGGGCTATCGCTGTGGACGTCTACGGTCGCCACCTTCGAGCTCGATCAGCACGAATTGGCCCTACTGTGCGAGGCGTGCCGGACGGCTGACTCGATCGACAAACTGCAGGCGGTTGTGGATCGGGATGGGGTGTTGAACACCTCGCCGCAGGGGGTTCGGGCGCATCCGGCGTTGGTGGAATTACGGCAGCAGCGGTTGGCGTTCACCAAGTTGGTTGCCGCGTTGGCGATTCCGTCCGATGACATCGGTGCTGGGAGTCAGAGGCCGCGTACGGGTTTGAGGGCTGTCAAGTGAGGCGGCGTCGCGATTCTGGCAAGATCCCCGAGGAGTTGATGGTGTTCCAGGGGCGGCGGTACCGCACGGCGAAGGCGTGGCAGGCGGCGTTCAACGAGTTTCTGGCTGCGCGTGGTGCATGGGCTGCAGAGCATGAGGGTGTGGTGTTGAAGCCGATTGA
Organism: Mycobacterium neumannii; assembly: GCF_002245615.1. Lineage (NCBI taxonomy): Bacteria > Bacillati > Actinomycetota > Actinomycetes > Mycobacteriales > Mycobacteriaceae > Mycobacterium > Mycobacterium neumannii. The sequence continues at coordinate 193,156 of NZ_NKCO01000001.1, forward strand.
GGTCAACGGTTCCTGCCCCTTGGACTGGTCGAGGTTCAGGAAGTCATAGCGGATCGGCGTGCCCCTCCAACCGTAAAGGGAGACAACCAATGTCCTTCTCCGATACCTCCCCGGCCATATTGGCGGCCGGGCGGGAGGTGCTGCAGCGGGAAAGCATCCCGCTCGAGAGGAGGGATTAGTGGCTTGGAAGCCAGAGTCCTTCTCGCAGAATGAGCGGCATGCCGCGGCGAAGACGGTCGTGCAGGCACAGGTAATGCTGGATCGCCTCAACCGCAGCGAGTTCGGGCTCGAGAACGTCGAGTTGGTGCAGAAGGCATACCTTCGAATCGACGACATGCTCGCGATGCTTCACGAGTCTCTCTACAACCTCGACGAGCTAAACAGTCACCCACCTAGCAGCTGAGCGAGGGCCTGCGCCGGGATCGCGGTGGCGAGATTCACGGTGAATGGCCACACGGTGTTCGTCATGATCCAGTCGAACCACTTCTGCTTATCGTCGGCCGTGGTTGCGGTGCGAACCATGGCCGCAAACAGCCGTTCGATTGCTTCCTGAAAGTCGCTGTCGCTCAATCGTGCTTGCTCGACGATGCACCAGTCCAGATGGCTGATGACTCGTAGGAGATGGGCCCGAACCAACGGTGTGATCGACTGATCTTCGGTAACGAATCTTCGGGCGTGTTCAGCATAGGTGCGTATCTGATCGATTCCGTCGGGCTCCAGTGTGGGGACCATGCCGTCCAACCGATCGGCCAATAGCTCGAGAATCTGCAGCGCGTGGTCGTCTACGTGTTTCGAATTGGTCCCCTTCCATCCGTGGGGATGGTGGTAAACCAGTGATACCCAATAACTGAACTGCTGCCGGAATATCGTGGTCGCACCTGAAGCTTCGGTGGCTTCCATTTGATTGACCAGCTCATCGATCAACTCGAGCTGTCGTGCCGCGATCCGCTGCTCGTTGGCGTCTGCGTAGTTTTTGTTATCGCGCCAACTGGTCAGTATTCGATGCAGCACCGCTGCAGGATTCGCCATTCAATTCCTCCCAGATGACGCGCTGTTCAACTGATACCTCGGTCCAGCGCAACCAGCCTGTCGATGGCCTCGGTGACCCGCCGGCGTTCGTCCTCCCACCTCTGGGTCCAGCGTTCTCGGATATCGCCGTCGATACGTATCCGAGCGACCAACATCTGCCGCGACGTCTTACTGGGCCGCAGCCACCGCGGATACCAATAGTCAACTTCACGCCACACGATCAGCGTGTCGACGAGGCCTGCCGCTTCGAGTTTGAGGACTGCCCTACGGGTGGATTCAACCCGGGTCCGGTCGATGCTGCCCGCGAGTTCGGTTATCGAGGTCCAGGAGGCGAAGTCGTTGTCCCAGTCGCACATCGGGTCGGCGGTGTTCGCGCGGAGCCGTTTCAACACGGTGCGCTGCACAGCACCAAGTCCGCGGCTCATAAGTGTTGAGGGTAGGTTCTACAGGACCATGGTCCAACACTTAAGGCGGCGTGTCTCGCCCGAAAAGTTGGCCTGCCCGCGGAAGAGGTAAAGACGGCCCAATAAGGGAGATAGGACGCGCTAACGTCTTCGCACCACGCCACCCTACCGCACCTGACACCTAGCTGAATTTCTTGTAGTTCCTCAATACCGACCGATAGTCTTCGATCTCGTTAACGACGTCCCGCCCGTCAAGCAGAGCGGCCCACGCGTCGAATCCAGTGCGGGAAATGTGCTCGCGAAATCTCAACTCCGATTCTGGCGCTGTATTTTCCCAGTCGTCGCCGACGGGTTTCCATCGATAGTCGTGCACAAAGTTGCCTGCCGCCGGATTGTGTCGGTATCGGCGATCTGCACTGGGCAACAAATACTGAACGAAACCTGTTCTGTACTCGACGTCTTCGCAGATGTTCACATAGCGCGAGTGGTCCACGTCGTTCTCCACTGCGACCCCAACCAACACGTCGGTGAGAAAGTGGCTGGCGGGATATGCCCAACCGCTTCCCTCCCATCGAGGCAGAGCGTCCGCAATTGAATTGTCGATGACATTCAGTATGTGAAGTACGTCAGCCGCGACCGTGGATCGACCGGGATGGAACGGATCGTCCCAATGCGGGGTCGTCAGTAGAGCAATCATGACGTCGTCCCTGCCCTGGGCTACAGCCTCGATTGAGGCGGCGCGAAGGGCGAGCAGGGCCGGATAATTCCGGAATGGCTCGGATGCCTGAACCATTTGGGGCCGTAGCTTCATTGGCCTGTCGAGCAAGAGTTGCAGCGCCTCCACCCACCGAGACGTGTTTGTTCCATCGTCGTATCTGACGCCATTGATGAGGAGAGCCAGCAGGGGTTTCGTTGATTCAAGTAAGTAATCGAGGTGAGCATCGATCGATGCAAGGTCTTCATTCTTAAGGGGTTTGGCTATCGCTCTTTCATTCACCAAGCGTGCACTGTCACGTATGAGGTCGCGAAGCTCTATCCGCCGAAGGGGATCGGGAAGGGCACGCTTGAGACGAGCGATCGACATGGCAGTAGTAAGCGGAGGCTCGGCAAGCTGTGTCAGCGCGTCGACGCTTGAGGACAGCGATGCAAACAATTCATCAGCGTCGCGGGCGGTAACCACTTGTCCACCATGCTGTTTCAATAATTCTTTCGCGACCGGGCTGTTGGATGACCTGCTGTCCCAATAAAGGGGGTATCGGCGTGTCGTCGATTCGAGCACCCTAACAAGTTCTTTGTCCCATTCGGCCGACCACCCGCTGATGAGCAGCCCGTATTCATTGAATACTTGAGTTAGCAGCGTGACCCATTCATCGGGGTATCGCTCCAATTCCTCTATGGTGTTTCGGGATTCGAGGTCCGCCCAGTCGCCATGTAGCTTCACGACTGTGGCAGGGGAATGGGCAAGGGGCGTGGCCGCCGCTGCAGCTTCCGGTCTTGAGATCACGTGGTAGGCGACGTTGGCTGCTTCGAGCGCCTGCTCCATTAATCGATCAAAGTTCGTCGTTAGGATGACTTTCACCCAGCCACCCTTCACGAGTTCAGCGATGGCTTCGTGGCCGGCGGTTGGGAGTTTGCGGCCTTCCTGTCGATCCTCGTCCGTAGGCACGAAGTACTCCGCCAGGAGGCCCTGTCGGGCTGCGGACGTCGGCGCGATGGCGGCGAGCAGCGACGAGTAGCCAAGTGGTTCGCCATCGCCGTGTTCGATCCACCACGTCTCCGGGTCGGCTGCTGCGAGCTCCTGAGAGGTCGCGTCGTCGGGATTCTCGGCTGCCGCTGCCTTCTGCACCAGGTGCTGGACGATCTCCCACCCAGTGTTGATACCCGCACTTCGCGATACGCCAGACCCGAGTAACAGAGCGTAGACACCGGGCTGCGCGTGAATCCCCGTCGCTAGCATCACCCGCGCTGATAACGCGTTACTTGGCGAGACCGACACCATTGTTTACCCCCGTCTGCGGTTCAACGATGACGGTAACCCCCGCGACCGAAATGTTCGGTGTGTACACATCGGCGATAGCTGTTCCGGCGACTCTCATCCCGGCAGCCCGTCCACGTGTCTACGCGCCGCCGGGCCTCGGTGCCAGCCTCGGCGGACGCGATCGCGGTGAAAGGTTAGGTCCACAGAACATAACCTTGGAAAGACCACCGAGGGTGCGCCGATCTCGATGCCGAACAGAACCGCCCCAACAACCCATAGCAAGTGCAATAAGCGGGCGCTCGTTGCAAAGAGCGCCCCTTCGTGCCCGCTTTCATGGCACGCTCCCAGCATGGGATTTGTCGTGAAACTGACCGCGCCGCCACCACCTGAGTGGCCGGAGACTTAGCAGAAGAATGGCGTTCTTTGCAAGGGAGACGGGGATTACTACGAGTTGACGATGGAGTCCTGAAGGTGGTCAAGGCGTCCGAGAACGACACCTACTACTACGCTCCCTGCGCCTGGCAGCACGTAATGACGAAAGACGGCCAGGAGCCTGGGCCCCCGCCCTCAAGCAGCACCTGACCGCACCTGCTGCTCGACCTTCTCCAGCTTGGCGTCCAACTCGCGGAGGGCTTCAGTGAGCGCCGACAGCCCTTCGGCGAGGAGCTTGGTAGTCGGGTTCTCGGTCGACCGTGCGACTTCGCGGAATTTGTTGCCGGCGGTGACGGCCCAGGCCGCTGCGTTGCTCATGCGCGGCACGGTATCGGCGGGCACCGACAGAAATAGCTCGGCCCGCCACCTCGGGAGGGTGGCGGGCCGAACGCATGGGAGGCCGGTTTTAGGGCGTCTCGGGTGGTGGCTGGATGTCGGTGCCGCCGTTGCTGGCGGTGGCGGTATACCGATTGTTGTTGTCGCTGTCGGACCCCGCTTGAGCGAGGGTTTCCAAGAACTCCTCGAGGGTGTTGCTGGCAGTGGCAGCGTTGTTGGTGTTGTTGTCGCCGCCCCGGCCGGCGAAGGCGAGGGTACGGCCGGTGTTGTCTGCGGTGTTGGTGGCGGTGGCGGTGTTGTTGGCGTTGTTGTCGCCAAAGGACCCGGCGACGGCCTGGGTTGAGGTCTGGAAGGGGGTGCTTGGGCTGCCGGCGCCAGTGTTGGTCGCGGTGGCGACGTTGCCCACGTTATTGCTGCCTTGAATGCCGGCAGCCGCCGCAGCGACGCTGTTGTCGCCTTTGTTGATGACTGTGGCGGTGTTGCTGCTGTTATTTTCGCCCAACTGGCCGGCCACAGCAAGGGCTTGGCTGCCGCTGCCACTGTTAGCAGCGGTCGCATTGTTGTCGTCATTGTTGGTTCCGGCGGTTCCGGCGACGGCCTGACTGTTAATGGCGCCCGATCCACTACCCGTGGCGGTGGCGGTGTTGTTGTCATTGCCGCTGCCGGGTAGAAAGTCCGTCACAGGCTCAGTGGGTGACATGATCAGCGGGAGGCCGCCGCCGGCCGCGGCCCAGGCGCCGTCACCGTTGGCGGTGGCAGTGTTGGTGGTGTTGTTGTCGCCGAATGACCCGGCCACGGCCAAGCTATCGTTGCCTGTAACCCGCACGGTGTTATCGGTGTTGCCGGTGCCTCTGTATCCGGCGTAGGCGGCGCTGTCGTCGCCCTCAACGGTGGCGCTGTTGTTGGTGTTGTTGTCGCCGTTGATTCCGGCGAAAGCCTCTGTGCCGCTACCGCTGCTGCCGGTGTTGGTGACGGTAGCGACGTTGCCTGAGTTGTTGTTGCCGGTGGTATCAGGGTCGAAACTTCCGCCGCCCGCCCAGGCTGTGCCGTCGCCCTTGACGGCGGCAGTGTTGTTGTCATTGTTGTTGCCGTAGGTGCCCGCGCCGGCAAGTCCGCGATCACCTTTGACCGTGGCGGTGTTGTTGTCGTTGTCGGACCCGACGACGCCAGCGCCGACCTGGTTGTCATTGCCGGTGGCGGTGGCGCGGTTGCTGGTGTTGTTGTTGCCGCCGTTGCCCCCCGCGTGAGCGCCGCTGCGGTTCCCGTTGACGGTGGCGGTGTTGTTGTGGTTGCCGGTGCCGTTGTAGCCGGCGTTAGCCTGGCTGCTGTCGCCGCGCACCGAGGCGGTGTTGCCGCTGTTGTCGGCGCCGTCATTCCCGGCTCGGGCGGTGCTGTTGTTGCCTTTGACGGTGGCTCGGTTGTTCTCACCGCCTGCCGCGGTCGCCCTGGCATTGGTGCCGTTGGCGTCGGCTCGGTTGTCGTTTCCGCTACTCACGGTCGCGGTGGCGCCGTCGCCTCGGGCCTTGGCCCTTGTGCCGGTGCTGCCCTCGGGGGTGGAGGCGGTCGCGGTGCCGCGCTGCTTGGTCACCACACCATTTCGCGAGACGGACACGCTCTTCTCTGTCTTGGGTGCTTTCGGCGCCTTGGGCGCCTTCGCCGCTGAGGCGTCGGACGAGGAGGCCGCTGAGGCGTCCCTCGAGGAGTTCGTATCGTCGGACGGCTTGGCGGATACCAAGCCGGGCGTGGAGACCAGCCCGACTCCAATGCCCAGCGCGACTGCTAGCGCCCCGACCCGGCCGATGCAATTTCCGTCACCCATAATGAATCCCCCCTAGCCCCGGCGGCGATGGCCGGTTGCTGACCCCTCGCACGGTGAGGGCCCCCTCGACACCCACCAAGCCAAAATGTAGCTCAGCGCGAATCGAAATTGACGCCCTTGGCCGATTTCCTAAAGCCGTTGCGTGACTTCGAAATAACTCTGTGGCCCTCCACGCCACCGTGCACACTGCCGCGGTAGGGCAGTTGCGGAGGAAAGTCCCGCGGCACCGCTTCCCGCCGATGAGAAACACGCCGAGGGAATGCTCGGCCCGCCCCCTGGAGAGGTGAGGGCGGGCCGAACATCAGATGCGACGCAGGAGCGGTCTTGAGGTTACCCGCGCGTGTGACTAGTTGAACCACGGTTCCTCGCAGTCCTTCGGTGCACGCGCGTCAATGCAGCATCCACCGGGCGGGGTTTGGCGCTCTAGTCGCGGTCGTAGATGGCGGTCCGGAGGCAGGCCGAGGTGAATTGCCTCGAATGAATGGCGTCGGGTCCGCAAGGTCGAGCGTTGTGCCGTCGCTTGTGGTGACTGGGCGGCCCTGACGGCCTGACCAGATCGGGTACAGGAGTACTTTGCCGCCTCCTATATCGCCTCTGCTAGGCGCCCGGTCCACCTCCGCTGGGTGGTGGGGGCGGTGGCTGGATGTCGGTTTCGCCGTTGGTTGCGGTGGCCGTTTCGCCGGTGTTGTTGCTGCTGTCGCTTCCCGCTCGAGCTTCGGTAAAGCCGTTGTTGTCGACGGTGTTGGTTGCGGTGGCGGTGTTGTTCGTGTTGTTGTTGCCGTTAATTCCCGCTGCAGCCACAGCAGCGCTGTTATCCCCGCTGTTAGTGGCGACGGCAGTGTTGTTGGTGTTGTTGCTGCCGAAGGTGCCGGCATAGGCCCCAGCTGCACCGGCTTCTTCGGTATTAGTGGCGGCCGCATTGTTGCCCGTGTTGTTGCTGCCATAGCCGGCGTAGGCGCCGGCGCGATCGCCGTTGGCGGTGGCGGTGTTATTGCTGTTGCCGGTGTTGCCGGTGTTGCCGGGGTCGGCTACACCGGCCCAAGCCGTACTGTAGTTGCCAATGACGGTGGCATTGTTGTTGTGGTTGCCGCTGCCATTGGAGCCGGCGAATGCTTGGCTGTTATCGCCTGTGACCGTAGCGGTGTTGTTGCTATTGTCACTACCGCGATATCCGGCTTCGGCACTACTGTTGTCACCCCGGACGGTAGCGGTGTTGTTGTTGCTGCTGTTATCGCGGTCGGAGCCGGCATAGGCGGTGCTGTTGTCGCCGGTGGCCGTGGCGTGGTTGTTGGTGCCACCGTTAATGACGGCCCTGGCATTGGTGCCGTTGGCGGTTGCGGTGTTGTTATTGCCGCTGTTCACGGCTGCTACGGCGTAGTCGCCGCGGGCTCGGGCTCGGGTGCCGGTGCTGCCCTCTGGGGTTACGGCGAATGCGGTGCCGCGCTGCTTGGTCACCACACCGTTCTTCGAAACCGACACGCTCTTCTCCGGTTTCGGCGGCTTAGCGGCTTTCGGTGCCTTGTCCGGCTTTGAGCTTGCTGAGTTGGACTCGGTCGAGGAGTTTGTGCCGTCAGACGGCTTGGCCGAGGCGACGCCGGGCGTCGTAACTAACCCGACGCCGATACCCAGCGCAACGGCTAGCGTCCCGACCCGTCCGATGATGTTTACATGTCCCACGGTTCCCCCTAAGCCTGGCGGCGGTTCGAAGTGGCCGATAGTGTTCACAGCTGGCCTTCAGCCGACTCACAGCTGAGGCGAACCTAACGCCGCGAGGCCAGAATTTACGCCCCATTTGAAAATTTGCTGAGGACGATGCTTGCGTGTTGAAAGAAACGACGACGATCAACGGGGCTTCCCCACGCTGGCCCGCGCGGTATTCGCTACAGCACCCGACGCGTTGCTATCGCGCACCTTCCGGTCTTAGCGAAGCGTGACGGTCGAGCCTCGGGAAACTTCAGAGTCGCTCCTTCGACCCTGTACGCGCGATCAAGGGTGTAGCTCTCGTGCATTCTTCGGCAAAAATGAGGCTCGGCATCAGGGGAGCAGGTGACGGGCTCGGCCAGGTGCATCATTTCCAAATTGAGGGTGAGGGCGGCGTCGGCGGGCCAGGCTCGCTGCTGAACTTCCAGGGTCACCCCGTCGAACACCTCACGCCGACCCCGAAGGTGACCGCCCCAGCGCCGACGCTGGGCAAACCATGCCCGCTGAGAATGTTCGCCAAACCCGGTCTGTCGTCTTGAGGCCCCGGACGTGGCTCGGAGCTCAACCACGCCCGGGGGTTCACCTCAATTAACCGATCGGACGCGATTCAACCGCGAACGCGACCGTGTGAACTGTCACACACCCCCTAGACCTGCGGTTTGTCGCGCTCCGAGAAACGTGCGAGAAGATACGCGGGTTTAGCTACGCGCCGATGGGCAACTAGTGGGGAGCGAGTTTAGCGGGTTGAGTGAACATCGGACCCCCTAGCTTCAACAAATTGAGAAAAGGAGCACGACATGCAGAAAACTGCTGCGATTGGCGCGACGACTCTAGCTCTGTTGTTCGGCGGCGCCGGGGTGGCCAATGCCACCGAACTGACCGCGCCTGCACCGGCAACGACAACCACGGTCCTCGCCCAGGACGCCGAACAGGACGACAGCGGTGACAACGGTCTGTGGGGCCTCGCAGGCCTGCTCGGCCTGCTCGGACTGCTTGGTCTGAAGCGCCGCAAGGACGCCGACTACCCGGCGAACCGCGGTGGCGGCACCATCACGAACAACCCCCGCGCATAACAACCCGAGGTGAGTCAAGAGAGTCCCCCGCCAGACCCGTCTGACGGGGGACTTTCTTACCTTCGGTCGCCAGCCATGCGGACGAAGAAGCGTTTCCCGCAACCCCCGCATTCCCAGCGCAGCGCGTCGCTCTGTCGACCTTCATCGATTCGGTATGTGTCGGGACTGCCGCAGCGCGGACAAGTCACAGCGGGCATACGACTAGCAGTGCCCCGCCGTCGAAGGATTCAATCGTGCTGCACGATTCATGCCCTCGCTCCCTTCGGCCAGGTCGGCCCGCCCTTAGGAGCACACCAATTCGATCTGCTCCCGAAGCGCGGCGACGTGGTCAGCGGGTGCCAGAGAACGGGCACGGATGATTGAGGGCCGGGTGCTCATTGGTCGCAGTTGACATTCTGCTCCTCAACGTCGAGTGAGCGTGTCAGTCCAAGATATTCACGGCTATAACGCTAAGTTGCGAGCCGCGTGAACCCTACTGGCGCACAGCGCATATCGACCCCTAGTGCGCGACTACTTGGACTGACCGACACTTCGGTTCCTGAACTGCAGGTTCGCCGCCTCGGCGTCCGATCTGAAATCGGGCAAAGGGCAGGTGTCCCATAGGAACACCTGCCCTCACGCGTCCTAACTGCCGACCTTCATTCGTCAATCACCTCGCGGCAGCCGCAGATGGGGTCCATGTCGGGAAAAGGACCGGCGAAGGGGCTGTGCTCGCCGAGAGCCGGGTGGGACGTGGCGGTTTGGGTCGGCTGCGGCGTGAATCCCGGAGTCATCTGGGCGTGGACCGCGGAATCGCCGGCCGACGTGGGATCAAGCTTGACCCCCGGAATCAGGTGGGCGTGGACCTCGGAGTCATTGGCTGGGGAGGCGGGTGCGGCGTGCTGCTCCGACGATGACGTGCCGGCGTGCTCGGACGACGATGTGCCGGCGTGCTGCTCCGACGACGACGTGCCGGCGTGCTGCTCGGAGTCGTGGGCAGGTGCAGCGGCCGCTGTGCCAGCCACGCCGAGCGCAGCCAGTCCCAGGGCCCCCGCGATGGTGGCAGCGGCGGCGAGTTTCTTGATTGCGCCGACGGTGGTGATGGAGGCTGCGGTCTTCGTGGACGGGCTATCGGTCATCGGAGTCCCTTTTCTCGTAGCCACAGCGTGTCTGTGGTTGAGAAGAGAATCGGGCGATGTCCTCAACAGACTCTCAATGCGCCCGCTGATGCTTCACGACCCGCGCGAAAAGGGTTCGGCCGTACACCGTGCGGCCCCTACTGTGCGACCGCCTGGACTAGTACCTACGCCGGTGGCGGTGGCGGTGGCGGTGGCGGTCCGATCCTGTTCAGCGTGATTTCGTTGGCGCCGTTGTAGGCGTCGCCGCATATCCCCGGTTCGTAGTAGGAGCGCACACCTTTACCGCTGGCGGCATCCCATGCGTAATTCATGGGCAGATCGTGCTGCGAGCCGTCCTCGCATGTGAGCGCATCTGGTGTCAGGGCGTCGCGAATGATCCACCATCCGACCTGCCAGTAGGCGTTCGCGCTCCATCCTGGCGACTTTCGCTCGGTGTCGCCGGCGCCGTACTCGGTGACGTGCACACACTGGAACGAGTCGCCTTCACATGGCGTGACGACCCACGTCGTCGGGCCCCATTCGTAGGCGACTTCGTAGGTGCCGAGCGCATTCGCCGTGATCTGGTCGACGCCGTACGCGGGGGCTGCTGACCCCACCGCGACCATGCCTGCCGCGAGGACGGATGCCGCCGCGGTCACCCCCCTGCTTCCCATTGGCACTCCTTCGTGTCCGGCTCGCGTCTTAGGCAGTATGCCTCGCAAGGGATCGCCGCTGACTCGATTTACGGTCAACAAAAGCATCCGCGAGTGTCGGGTTGTTCAACGCGATCTCGCATTCGAGTGTGCGTCGAACCGACACTCGCCGCGCCGCGATCGCGCCGGTTCCCGGGCAGCAAACCAGCTGTAACAACGAACCTGTAGTGTTTCGCGCCGTGCCGAACAAGCCCGCGAAGGTTCCTCCCATGCCTGTGGTCCGCGTCGTCGACCGACTGCGGGCGGCTCTGCAATCCGTTCATCGCTCGACGGTGCCCGCGAGCGTCGCCATCCTCGAGATGGCGACCGGAGCGTGGACGACGCAGACGATGTTCGTCGCTGCGAAACTCGGTGTCGCCGACGAACTCGCGAACGGACCGGCGCGCGCCGCAGACATCGCCGAGCGGGTGGGCGCTGACCCCGACGCGCTATACCGACTGATGCGGGCGCTGACGTCCAAGGGTCTGCTCGACCATCGCCGCGACGACACCTTCAGCCTGACGAAAGTCGGAGAAGCCTTGCGCTCCGATCACCCGGAGTCGATGCGCGACATGGTGCTGTTCATCGGCCACCAGGCCCGCTGGGAGGACTGGGGCAGCCTGCTGCATTCGGTGCAGACCGGCGAACCGTCAGTCATCAAGCTGCGTGGGATGCCGTATTTCGACTACTTGGAAACCGATCCCGAACTGGCCCAGGTGTTCAACAAAGCGATGACCGCGACGAGCGGCATCACCAACGAAATAGCGCTCAGCCAATACGATTTCAGCGCTTTCAAACTGATCGTGGACGTCGGTGGCGGCCACGGCCTGCTGCTGTCGACGATTCTGAACCGGGCGCCGGGCGCACACGGCATCGTGTACGACCTGCCCTCTGTGGTCACCGACGCCGCAACCACTTTCAAGGCCGCCGGAGTGGCGGACCGATGCACGGCAGAAGGCGGTTCGTTTCTGGAGAGGGTGCCCGAAGGCGGTGACGCCTACGTGCTGAAGAACATCATCCACGACTGGGACGACGCCACGTCGCTGACGATCCTGCGCAACGTCCGCACCGCGATCGCACCGCACGGCAAACTGCTCCTCCTGGAAATGGTTCTGCCCCAACGGGCGACTGCGTTCATCGGATTCCAGCTCGACCTGGAGATGCTCGTCACCGTGGGCGGCAGAGAACGTACCCGCGCCGACTACGCAGAACTCTTGCGCGGCGCAGGTTTCCGGCTCGACCGCGTCGTCGACACCGTCACACCGATATCGATCGTGGAAGCAACGCCGATCTAGCGCGGCCGCGAGTCACCGCTTCTTGTCGCGCACCTTGTAGGTCGAGGGCCACGATTCGCGCGTCTCGTCGCCGGTCAACGGAATTCCCTTGCTTCCGATCTTGATGTCGTAGGCCTCCTTGCCGGGGCCCACCTCCCGGTTGGCGTGCTCGGTGGCCAGGTAGATCAACTGGTCGATCTCGGCTTCGGCGAATGCGACGAACGACGTCTTGCGGACGATGTCGTCCGCGCCGGCGGCGATGCGGTCCGGCAACACCCGCGTCGCGAACGCCGCGCCTGCCAACAACACGGACGGGATCACCCAGTAGCACAGGAACGACAGCGGTGATTCGGTGTCATGGATCGTCGCGTCGCGGTCGACGATCGGCGGGATCACCGACGACAGCGTCATGCCGCCGAACACCGCCACCCAGATCCACGTCAGCGCAGAGGTGACGCGAGCGAACAGGTCGCTCTTGACGACGTGGGGCTGCTGGCCGGCCTCGGCAAACTCCCGAACGAACGGCTTGCCGATCAGCACACCGGTGAGCGCCACGAGCAAGATGCCGGCGTTGCTCAGCGGCAGCATCCACCGTTCCGAAAACGATTCGTCGAGCGCGAATGTGAGTGCCGTCAAAATCAAAAACGTTGCTACTGCGCCGATTTCGAGTATCCGGCCGGGACCGCCGCGCATCTGCCCCAGCGTGAATGCGCCAAGCGCGACCGCCAGAGCGATCAGGGCCGCGACGATGAACGGAACATTACCGACGAGCACCCAGTAGACGATCCACGGTGCCAGACCTAACAAAATGCCCACGATTTGTAAGTGTACGTAGACCCCTCCCGCGCGTGGAAGTGATCTAGTTTGAGGCGATGCGAGAGCGGCGCACACGGCCTCCGGATCGGCGTACGAGGGAGCGGTCGGTCAGGGCGCCGGCGGAGCGAACCGGCCCTCGGAGTCCGGCAGATAAGACGTGACGCGGATCACAGCTTCGATTGGCAAAGGGCCGTAGAGATGTGGGAACTCCATTCCCACGGGATCAGCGGGCACACCGGGTTCCCAGCGAACCGGAGAGGACAGTCGTGCGGCGTCGATGTGCAGCAGCACCAGGTCGGTACGACCGGCGTAGAGCCGGTTGGCCGGAAGGTGCACCTGCTCGGGTGTCGACAGATGCACGAAGCCGCTCGCGGTCAACGAAGCGGGACAATGCTCGCCGCGTGCTTGAGCAGACTGCCATTCGTCTTTGCTACACAGGTGGACCAGTACGGTGGGCAGTGGGCTCATATAGCCAGCCTGCCGCGCCGGCAACTCGAGGTAACGGTGAGACACGACACACCGGTAGAGCCTTTGGGAACAACGCCGAAAGCCAAAACGTCTGAGACAGTAGATGCACGCGACAGTACGGAGGTCCGCAATGACGAACGCAACGCTCACCAGTCCCCCACTGACCCGGGCTGACCGCTGCGATCGTTGCGGCGCCGCGGCACGGGTGCGCGCGAAGCTCCCGTCGGGAGCCGAGTTGCTCTTCTGCCAGCACCACGCCAATGAGCACGAGGCCAAGCTGATCGAGTCGGCTGCCGTCCTCGAAGTCAGCCCGGTGGAGGCATAGCGTCCGACACGGCTGAGAGCCGCTCTGGGCAGGATCACACTTCGTCAGTAATGCTGGACTGGTCATGAATGACCAGCCCCGGCCGCTGCCGACGAAGCCGTCGCGCCACCACATCCGCCACATCGTGGGGCGCACCTTGTCCAAGAGCTGGGATGACTCGATTTTCTCGGAGTCCGCGCAGGCTGCCTTCTGGTCGGCGTTGTCGCTTCCCCCGCTGCTGTTGGGGATGCTCGGCAGCCTGGCCTACATCGCTCCGGTGTTCGGACCCGACACGCTTCCGATGATCGAGACCCAGATCGTCGACACGGCTGCGCGGTTCTTCTCCACCAATGTGGTGACCGAGATCATCGAGCCGACGGTCCGCGACATCGTCAAGGGCGCCCGCGGTGAGGTGGTCTCGCTGGGCTTCGTCATCTCGCTGTGGGCCGGATCGTCGGCAATCTCGGCATTCGTCGACTCGATCACCGAGGCGCACGACCAGACGCCGTTACGCCATCCGGTTCGTCAGCGGTTCTACGCGCTCGGCCTCTACGTGGTGATGTTGGTCGGCGCGATCATCGCGGCCCCGTTCATTGCGTTGGGGCCTCGCAAGATCGCCACGTACATCCCGGACAGCTGGGATCACGTTCTGCGGTTCGGCTACTACCCGGTGCTGATACTGGCGCTGGTCGTGTCCGTCAACGTGCTCTACCGGGTCTCGCTGCCGAAGCCGTTACCGTCGCACCGGTTACTGCTGGGCTCGATCCTGGCCACGACGGTGTTCCTGTTGGCGACGTTCGGCCTGCGCTTCTACCTGACGTGGATCACCGCGACCGGCTACACCTACGGCGCGTTGGCGACGCCGATCGCCTTCTTGTTGTTCGCGTTCTTCCTCGGATTCGCGATCATGATCGGCGCCGAACTCAACGCCGCGATCCAGGAGGAGTGGCCGGCGGCCGACACGCACGCCAAGCGGTTCGGTTGGTGGTTGAAGGGAAAAGCCGAGTCACTCAACGGCGTCGCGGCCGAAGAAGCACCGACAGCCGCTCCGGTGTCCCCGGCAGGAGCCGCGGGAGCGACGGCCGACCGGGCTACTTCTTGAGTTTCTCGTAGATGCGCTTGCACTCCGGGCACACCGGTGACCCAGGCTTGGCCGACTTCGTCACCGGAAACACCTCGCCGCACAGCGCGACGACATGGGTGCCCATCACCGCGCTCTCGGCGATCTTGTCCTTCTTGACATAGTGGAAGAACTTCGGGGTATCGCTGTCAGTCCCGTCGTCGACGCGTTCGTCGGTGTCGGTGCGCTCGATCGTCTGGGTTTGCATGACAACCATTTTGCCCGTAAGAAAACCGACCCGTACAGCGGAGCCACAATGTGGGACAGTGAAGGTATGAAACAAAGCCCCGAGCTGAGTTTCGACGACGATGGCCGGCCCGTCCTGATCACTCGCGCCGCCCCCGCCTACGAGGAACAGCACCGCCAACGGGTTCGCAAGTACTTGACGCTCATGTCGTTTCGTATACCGGCGCTCGTACTGGCCGCCATCGCCTATGGCATCTGGCACAACGGCCTGATCTCGTTGGCGATTCTCGTCGGCTCGATTCCCTTGCCGTGGATCGCCGTGCTCATCGCCAACGACCGTCCGCCTCGGCGTCCAGAGGAGCCGCGCCGGTTCGACAACCGCCGTCACTCCTCCGAGGTGCCGACCGGCGAACGGCCGGCGCTCGAGCAGCGCACCGTCGCGCCGCCGCAACCCGAGGGGCGTGGCTCGAATGGCGATGTTCCCAGCTGAGACGCTTCTATCCCTTTTCTAAGGACATTCTCAGGTCGGGTCCGAGAAACCGCTGATCAGAAGGTGTGAACCAGCCAACGGCTGGGAACTCTTTGGACCTCGTGGGCGTTGTAGCTCATGACAGTTCGACTTGATCAGGAGGCCGTCATGGCAAATGCCAGCACCATCCGCGTCGACCGGGACCTGGACGCCCAGAGTCCAGCGGCTGACCTCGTACGCGTGTATCTGAATGGTATTGGCAAAACTGCCTTGCTCAACGCCGCCGATGAGGTGGAACTCGCAAAGCGCATCGAGGCAGGGCTCTACGCCAAGCACCTGCTCGACACGCGGAAGCGCTTGGGCGAGAACCGCAAACGTGATCTTGCTGCCGTGGTCCGCGACGGTGAGGCCGCGCGTAGGCACCTTCTCGAAGCCAACCTGCGCCTTGTCGTTTCGCTGGCGAAGCGCTACACCGGTCGCGGCATGCCGCTGCTCGACCTGATCCAGGAAGGCAACCTGGGCCTGATCCGGGCGATGGAAAAGTTCGACTACGCCAAGGGATTCAAGTTCTCGACGTACGCCACGTGGTGGATCCGTCAGGCGATCACCCGCGGCATGGCCGACCAGAGCCGCACGATCCGGCTGCCGGTGCACCTCGTCGAGCAGGTCAACAAGCTGGCTCGGATCAAGCGCGAGATGCACCAGAACCTCGGCCGTGAAGCCACCGATGAGGAACTGGCCGCCGAGTCCGGGATCCCGGTGGAGAAGATCACCGATCTGCTCGAGCACAGCCGCGACCCGGTGAGCCTCGATATGCCGGTGGGCAGCGACGAGGAAGCGCCGCTGGGCGACTTCATCGAGGACGCCGAGGCAATGTCGGCTGAGAACGCGGTGATCTCCGAACTGCTGCACACCGACATCCGGCACGTGCTGGCCACGCTCGACGAGCGCGAGCAGCAGGTGATCCGGCTGCGGTTCGGCCTCGACGACGGTCAGCCCCGCACCCTCGACCAGATCGGCAAGCTGTTCGGGCTCTCCCGCGAGCGGGTGCGTCAGATCGAGCGCGAGGTGATGGCCAAGCTCCGCAACGGCGAACGTGCGGACCGCCTCCGCTCGTACGCAAGTTAGACCCCCGACACGATCCCCGCTGCTTCGACCGGCGGGGATCGTGTCGTATCAGCATGTGCCGGTGTCGCAGACGTAACAACGCAGTTCAGGCCCTTTAGCCGGTAGACTCGACCTCTGACGGAGGGTTAGCGCAATGAATGATCTGGTCGACACCACGGAGATGTACCTGCGGACGATCTACGACCTCGAGGAAGAGGGCGTGGTGCCCCTGCGTGCACGCATCGCAGAACGTCTCGATCAGAGCGGTCCCACCGTCAGCCAGACGGTGTCGCGGATGGAGCGCGACGGCCTGCTGCACGTTGCAGGCGATCGCCACCTCGAGCTGACCGACAAGGGCCGAGCCCTCGCGGTGGCCGTCATGCGCAAGCACCGCCTCGCCGAGAGGCTGCTCGTCGATGTCATCGGCCTGCCCTGGGAGGAAGTGCACGCCGAGGCCTGCCGCTGGGAACATGTGATGAGCGAGGACGTCGAGCGCCGGCTCGTCCAGGTTCTCGACAACCCGACCACCTCGCCGTTCGGAAACCCCATCCCCGGGCTTTCGGAGCTGGGCTTGATCAGCACGTCGTCGGAACGCGACCGGTTGAACCTCGTTCGGTTGACCGAGTTGCCCGCCGGAATGCCCGTCGCGGTCGTGGTGAGGCAGCTGACCGAGCATGTACAGGGTGACGCCGACCTGATCAGCAGGCTCAAGGATGCCGGTGTGGTGCCCAACGCCCGCGTGACCGTGCAGAGCAACGACCACGGCGGGGTGTTGATCGTGATCCCCGGCCACGAACAGGTCGAGCTGCCCCACCACATGGCGCACGCCGTCAAGGTCGAAAAGGTCTGACCTCCCGAGCGACAGCGGCGGCCGGCGGTCAACCGGCCCGTCTTCCGAATGCCTGCCTGGGCGGTAACCGGACTCCCAACTGGTCGGCCAAGCGGTAGCCGGTCGCGGCGAGTTCGCGGATCTGCTCCGGGCGCAGACCGGACTGCAGCGCGGTGTCGAGCATGCGGGCCATCCGATGGGCGCCGTCGCAGCGCAGCGCCGCCTCCAACGACACCCCCGCCAGCGGACCGTCACCGCGGGCGTAGGCCGAGAACGCCAACAACACCAGCGCTTCGGCCCGCCACGGCTCCGGAAGCCGCCGCGACAACTCCGCCCACAGCGACTCGGCGTGAGCCGCGCGCTCGCCGACTGCGAGCGCGTACAACGTGTCGCGCACCTGCAGATCGGTCAGGGCAGCCGCGATCCGGGTCACCACCTCGTCGGGCAGGTCGTCACCCTCGGACACCCGCGCGGCCGCCGCGATCACCGCCTCGATCTCGCCGCACGCATCGCCCTCCGATCGACCTGCCTGCGCGTCCTCGATCGGACCGGCTAACACCTGGGCGCGAGCGGGATCGGTGACCGCGATGACGTCCTGGAGTTCGGTGCGCCGGGCATAGAGGCGGCGCCCGTCCAGCACGGCGGCCATCGCGAGCGGCGACGCCGACGGGTCGTCCACGGTGCCCGCTGCGCCGCAGCCGTCGGCGCAGTGCCACCGCCCGCCGGCCGCGATCCGGTCGACGACATGCGCGGCGAGCAGTTCGATCCCCCGGTCGGCCAGGGCGGACGCCAGTGCGGCGGCCAGCTCGCGGTATTCGTCGTTGCACAGCCGACAGCCCGCACCGTCCTCGTCGACCACGACAGCGATCGCCGAGTCAGGTCGCGCCGCCGCGGCGACCTCGGCGATGTCCTCGACCGAATCGGTCAGCTCCTCGGAGAGGTCCACCCGCATGACGCATCCCATCGCGCCGCGGTCCACGGTCACGAGCACGAGGGATTTCTCGGGGACGAAGCCCAGAACGGCGGGCAGGGCGGCGATCAGCACCGCGGGGCGGTCGAGGTGGAAGTCGGGTGAAGGTGAGGTCGTCATGGGGTGACCTTCCCCGCCGCCTCGGACGGCAGCCGCCCGTCGACGTTGGTGGCCCGCGCCGCTGTGGATCAATCCGGGGTTGGGGATGAATTCAGCTTCGGTTGAGGCAGTCGGCGTGCAGAACCCGCTCAACCGGCGTACACCTTGTTGCCATGGCTTCCATGCTCGAGTACGACCTCGTGGTCATAGGTTCCGGACCTGGCGGGCAGAAGGCGGCGATCGCCGCCGCGAAGCTCGGGAAGACGGTCGCGGTCGTCGAGCGGGGACGCATGCTCGGCGGGGTGTGCGTGAACACCGGAACGATCCCCTCCAAGACGCTGCGCGAAGCGGTCGTCTACCTCACCGGCATGAGCCAGCGCGAGCTGTACGGCGCCAGCTACCGGGTGAAGGAGAAGATCACGCCCGCCGATCTGCTGGCACGAACGAGCCACGTCATCGGCAAGGAACAAGACGTCGTGCGCTCCCAGTTGATGCGCAACCGCATCGACCTCATCCAGGGCCACGGCAGATTCATCGACGCCCACACCGTCCTGGTAGAGGAACCCACCCGGGGTGAGCGCACCACCGTCAGCGGCGAGTACATCGTGATCGCCACCGGCACCAAACCGGCCCGTCCTGCCGGTATCGAATTCGACGAGAACCGTGTGCTGGACTCCGACGGGATCCTCGACCTCAAGTCGCTGCCCTCGACGATGGTCGTGGTCGGTGCCGGGGTGATCGGCATCGAATACGCGTCGATGTTCGCCGCGCTGGGCACCAAGGTCACCGTCGTCGAGAAGCGCGACAGCATGCTCGACTTCTGCGATCCCGAGATCGTCGAGGCGCTGAAGTTCCACCTGCGCGACCTCGCGGTGACGTTCCGGTTCGGCGAGGAGGTGACGGCAGTGGACGTCGGATCGGCGGGCACCGTGACCACGCTGGCCAGCGGTAAGCAGATCCCCGCCGAGACCGTGATGTACTCCGCGGGTCGGCAGGGCCAGACCGAGCATCTCGACCTCGACAACGCCGGACTGCAGACCGACGCGCGCGGCCGCATCGACGTCGACAGCAACTTCCAGACCAAGGTCGACCACATCTACGCGGTCGGCGATGTGATCGGCTTCCCGGCGCTGGCCGCGACGTCGATGGACCAGGGCAGGCTGGCGGCCTACCACGCGTTCGGCGAGCCGGCGAAGGGCATGACCGACCTGCAGCCGATCGGCATCTACTCGATCCCGGAGGTGTCCTACGTCGGCGCGACCGAGGTCGAGCTGACGCGCAGCGCGATCCCCTACGAAGTGGGGGTATCGCGCTACCGCGAGCTGGCCAGGGGTCAGATCGCCGGCGATTCCTACGGCATGCTCAAACTGCTGGTCGCGACGGACGATCTGCGCCTGCTCGGCGTGCACATCTTCGGCACCAGCGCCACCGAGATGGTGCACATCGGCCAGGCCGTGATGGGCTGCGGAGGAACCATCGACTACCTTGTCGACGCCGTGTTCAACTACCCCACCTTTTCGGAGGCGTACAAGGTCGCGGCCCTGGATGTGATGAACAAGCTGCGCGCGCTCAACCAGTTCCGCGCCTAGCCCGGCCGGGTCGCACCGCAAACGTTTTCACGGCTTCGCGCATGGGATGCCCGCCAGCGGGAACGCAACGTGCGCGAGACTAGTTGTCACTGTACGAAGACGTTAACGGTCTGGCACCACCGCAAGGAGGCGAGGCTCATGGCTGACGACGCTGGTCACCCCGAACAGCACTACCAGCCGGAACACTCAGGCATGTACGAGTTGGAGTTCCCCGCGCCCCAGCTGTCGTCCACGGACGGCCGGGGGCCGGTGCTCATCCACGCCCTCGAAGGCTTCTCCGACGCCGGGCACGCAATCCGGTTGGCCGCCCAGCACCTGAAGGACACACTCGACACCGAGTTGGTGGCGTCGTTCGCGATCGACGAGCTGCTGGACTACCGGTCCCGCCGCCCGTTGATGACGTTCAAGACCGACCATTTCACTCACTACGAGGATCCGGAGCTCAACCTGTACGCGATGCGCGACAGCGTCGGCACCCCGTTCCTTCTTCTGGCCGGCCTGGAGCCGGATCTGCGCTGGGAGCGGTTCATCACCGCGGTCCGGCTTCTGGCCGAACGGCTCGACGTCCGCCGCGTGGTGGGGCTGGGCACCATCCCCATGGCGGTGCCGCACACCCGGCCCATCACGATGACTGCGCATTCGAGCGACAAGGAACTCATCGCCGACCACCAGCCGTGGATCGGCGAGGTTCAGGTTCCGGCGAGTGCGTCGAACCTGCTGGAGTTCCGGATGTCGCAGCACGGGCACGAGGTGGTCGGCTACACCGTCCACGTCCCGCACTATCTGGCGCAGACGGACTATCCCGCGGCGGCCGAGGCGCTACTGGCCGAGGTCTCCAGAAACGCGTCTCTCCAGATCCCGCTCGAGGCGTTGGTCACGGCCGGCGCGGAAGTCCTGACCAAGATCAACGAGCAGGTCGAGCAGAGCCCCGAGGTGGCGCAGGTGGTCGCCGCTTTGGAACGCCAGTACGACGCCTACATGGCGGCCCAGGAGAACCGGTCCCTGCTCGCCAAAGACGAGGACCTGCCCAGCGGTGAGGAACTCGGCGCCGAGTTCGAGCGGTTCCTGGCCCAGCAGGCCGAGAAGAAGTCGAAGGACCGATTCGAAGACGGCGACGACGCCGGATAACGGGGGGTGGCCCGGTCAATGGGCGACTCGAGGGGCGCAGTGCGCGGCGGCCCGCTAAGTTGACGCAATGCCGCCTCGAAAGCCGAATCTTCGCCCCGTACGGGATCTCACCCCCGTGCTGCAGTTCCGCACCATCCACGGTTACCGGCGCGCGTACCGGGTGGCCGGTTCGGGGCCCGCGATACTGCTGATCCACGGAATCGGCGACAACTCCACCACGTGGGAGACGGTTCAGTCGAAGCTCGCGCAGCGATTCACTGTCATCGCACCGGACCTGTTGGGCCACGGCAAGTCCGACAAACCGCGTGCCGACTACTCGGTCGCCGCTTATGCCAATGGGATGCGAGACCTGCTCAGCATCCTCGACATCGACCACGTCACGGTGATCGGTCATTCGCTGGGCGGCGGCGTGGCCATGCAGTTCGCGTACCAGTTCCCGCAGTTGGTCGACCGGCTCATCCTGGTCGGCGCCGGTGGGGTCACCAAAGATGTCAACATCGCGTTGCGCTTCGCCTCCCTGCCGATGGGCAGTGAGGCGCTGGCGCTGCTGCGGTTGCCGTTCGTGCTGCCTGCCGTGCAGGCCGTGGGCCGCGTCGCCGGCGGGGTCTTCGGCTCGACCGGCCTCGGTCGCGACCTGCCACAGGTGTTGCGCATCCTCAACGACCTGCCCGAACCGACCGCGTCGTCGGCGTTCGCCCGCACGCTGCGCGCTGTCGTCGATTGGCGCGGTCAGGTGGTGACCATGCTGGACCGCTGCTATTTGACGCAGTCGGTTCCCGTTCAGCTGATATGGGGTAGCTGCGACGCCGTGATCCCGGTCAGCCACGCCCGGATGGCGCACGCCGCGATGCCGGGATCGCAGTTGGAAATCTTCGACGGCTCCGGCCATTTCCCGTTCCACGACGACCCGGACCGTTTCGTCGGGGTGGTGGAGAAGTTCATCGACAGCTCCGAACCGGCGGTCTACGACCAGGAATACCTGCGCGGGCTGCTGCGGGCGGGGATCACCGAAGGCGCGATCTCCGGATCGGCCCACACTCGGATCGCGGTGCTCGACGCGATGGAGACGGACGAACGCAGCGCGACCTGAGCGTCCTGCGCGCAGCGACCCGGCCAACGGCACTCGAATACGAAGTAGCATCGGGCCCATGGCCATCGACGTGACGGTGTTGCGAGTCTTCGCCGACCCTGACGGCAATCACGGAAACCCACTCGGTGTCGTCGACGCCGGCACCGTGGACCCCGACGATCGCCAGCGGATAGCCACCCAATTGGGTTACAGCGAAACTATTTTCGTCGACCTGCCCGCCCCGGGTACGAGCACGGCATACGCGCGTATCCATACTCCGGTCGTCGAGCTGCCGTTCGCCGGACACCCCACTGTCGGCGCGGCGTGGTGGCTCCGCGAGCAGGGCACTCCGGTCCACACGTTGCGGGTCCCGGCCGGCCTCGTCCAAGTTGCCCACGATGACGGCCTGACCTCCGTTCAGGCCCGTGCGGAGTGGGCACCGGAGTTCGCCGTCCACGACATCGGCTCCGTCGACGAGCTCCTGGCGCTTGACCCGTCGGATTATCCCGACGACATCAATCACTACCTGTGGACGTGGATCGACCGGGACAAGGGTGAGTTGCGGTCACGGATGTTCGCGACCGATCTTGGTGTGCCCGAAGACGAGGCCACCGGCGCCGCGGCCGTTCGGATCACCGACTACCTCAGTCGTGACCTGACGATCGTGCAGGGTAAGGGCTCGCACATCTACACCACGTGGAGTGCCGAGGGCTGGGTGCGTGTCGCCGGCCGCGTCGTCAACGACGGCATCAAGCAGATCGACTGATTGGACCTACGACAGCCGGTCAGCTGGCGGTCGGTTGCGGCGAATTCCGATGCGCTCGCAGCGCCTCGATTTCGCGTTCGAAATCCTCGGCCGAGGTGAAGCCGCGATACACCGAGGCGAAGCGCAGGTAGGCCACCTCATCGAGATCGCGAAGCGGCCCCAGGATGGCGAGTCCCACTTCGTGGCTGGGGATCTCGGGCGATCCCGCGGCACGCACGGTGTCCTCGACCTGCTGTGCCAGCAGGTTCAGTGCATCCTCGTCGACCTGACTGCCTTGGCACGCCCGGCGCACTCCCTTGATGACCTTCTCGCGGCTGAACGGCTCAGTGACACCGCTGCGCTTGACGACGGCCAGTATGGCGGTCTCGACCGTGGTGAACCGGCGTCCGCACTCCGGGCACGAACGCCGCCGCCGGATGGCCTGGCCCTCGTCGGTTTCCCGCGAGTCCACCACGCGCGAATCAGGGTGACGGCAGAACGGACAGTGCATCACCGCTCCTTCGCCGCGCCAACAGAGGACCAACTCGAACCTCTCCGAGCGTACCCGCGGCGGGTTGCGAAAGCCCAGTACCGGGCTGAACGGCACATAGTCGGCCGATCTGTCGGTGAACATGTCTGCGCAGCAAGCTGTTTGGCCGGCCGGTGACCGTCAGCCGACCGGCGCGATCAGTGTCTGGCCGGCGTCCAGTGCGGGCGAGTCGAGCTGGTTGAGCTCGCTGATCCGCTCCATCACCTGGCTCACGGGCGCGTCGGGGGCCACGCGCATGGCGACGTGCTGCAGGCTCTCGCCGGTCTGGACCTGCACCACCGCGAGGCGCTCCGGCACCGCGGTCGAGGTCGTGCCCACGACGCCGCCGAACTGCGCGACCAGGCCGAGCCACATCGTGATGCCCGCCGCGACCAAGGACAGGAGCACCGTGGTGGCGGGGGTGATCGGTCGCCGTCGGTGCGATGCACGCGACATCAGCACGCCGGTTCCCCGGTAGCGTACCGCCGCTGTGCTCGGTCGGGTGGCCGCGGCGTGCCGACGACGGGCGCTCGCGGGCCGGATACCGGTCCTGACCACGCGCGGGGCCTGGAATTCGTGGGTGTCGAGAACGGTCATCTGCCTGCCTTCCGATCCGCTGTTTCGCTCTTGTGTTCGAAGATAGTCGATCACATGTTCGAAAGATAGAACGTGTGATCGAACTGTTGTGAAACGATAGGACAGGCCACCGACAGAAAAACGATGCGCGATTCTCGCGACTTCCGGACGCATCCCGACTCCGACACGCCCTCGAACACATGTTTGATTAATCGAGTGCGGCGGGTTACATTCGGCGGCATGGACTCCAGCAGCGATAAACCGGACGGCACAGGCGGGGCCAGATCTGTGGACTCTGGACTCACCGAGCGTCAGCGCACCATCCTCGACGTCATCCGCGCATCGGTCACCAACCGTGGCTACCCGCCCAGCATCAGGGAGATCGGCGATGCGGTCGGTTTGACCTCCACATCCTCGGTCGCGCATCAACTGCGCACGCTGGAGCGCAAGGGCTACCTGCGGCGCGACCCCAACCGGCCGCGCGCCGTCGACGTGCGCGGCGCCGACGACCACGTGACTCCGATCGTCGCCACCGAACTCGCCGGCTCCGATGCCCTACCGGAGCCGACGTTCGTGCCCGTGCTCGGGCGCATCGCCGCGGGCGGGCCGATCCTAGCCGAGGAGGCTGTCGAAGACGTCTTCCCGCTGCCGCGCGAATTGGTCGGCGAGGGCTCGCTCTTCCTGCTCAAGGTCGTCGGCGACTCGATGGTCGATGCCGCGATCTGCGACGGCGACTGGGTTGTGGTGCGTCAGCAGAACGTCGCCGACAACGGGGACATCGTGGCCGCGATGATCGACGGCGAAGCCACGGTGAAAACGTTCAAACGTACGCGCGGGCAGGTGTGGTTGATGCCGCACAACCCGGCCTTCGATCCGATTCCAGGTAACGACGCCGCGGTGCTCGGCAAGGTCGTCACCGTCATACGGAAGATCTAGTCGGCTCGGACGAAACCGTTCGTGCGCGCGAATTCCTCGCTGGAGAACCAGATTTCGGCTTGTACCTCGTCGTAATCGGCTGAGGTGGGAAGCCAATAGAGCCCCGACTGGGTGTCGGCCTTGATCGGGTAACCCTCGGGCGGCTGCCCGGAGTCACCGAACGGAAGGCGAAACGCCGGGCTGGGTACTTCCGGCTCGTCGATGACGATCCTGGCGTGACGGCCCGTGTCGGTCAGCGGATCCCGTCGCAGAGGTTCGTGTTCCACCGGCAAGGCGGGTATATCGCGTTCCTCGAACCCCAGGTCGGGCTCCTCGAATCGCTCGTCAGACGCCGCGTACAGCTCGTCGTCACGCTCTTCGGGTAGCGCGTCGCGCTCGTCGGGTAGCGCGTCGCGGTCCGCGGGCGCACCGTCCTGCTCGCCGGCGGTCTCAGCCGCGCCGGCGGCCAGGCGCCCCGCGGCGATGCCGGCCTCTCCGGAACTCGGTATCCGTGTCGGCGCGGTGTCGACGTTGTCTGGGTTCTCCTCACCCGCGGCGAATGCCGACGTGTCCGAGGCATCACCGAAGTCCGGCGACGGCGCCTCCCAGGGATTGGCCGATGACGCCGAGCCCGACTCCCCCGACGCAGACAACGCGCCCAAACCCTCAGTGGCATACCGATCGCCGAACATCGCCGCGGACGGATCCCCGCCGCTCGACCCGGCTGCCCCCGAACCCAGTGTGCTGTAGGCCTGTTCGGCCTCCGCGCCGTACGAGTCGTCGTAGTGGTCCTCGACGGGACCGGGTCGATCGACGTCGCTACGACGCCGGTTGCGCAGGCTCGCAAACGCCACCAGGCCCACAAGGATGAGCACCGGCACGATCGCCAGCAGCCACCACCAGCTGAAGGCGAACCAGTTCCCGTCACCACCGGAGTCCGAAGCGCGCGGCGTGCCGGGCGTATCGGAGGCCTGCTCGGCGGGGACCTCCAGGCCGGCCAACTCGGTCGCGAGGTTGGGCGGCTCGGTGCTGAACTCACCGGTTGACCGATTCCAGTTGACCACGCCGCCGGTGAACCGCTGCGTGATGACGTCACCCTTCTCGGACTGGTCGGCCATCGGTGCGCCGAGCGTCCCCTCGGCGCCGTCGAGTTTGTCCCACGCCGCACTCATCGCGCCGCGCACCAGCACAGCGCCGTGGTCCGGCGTCCAGAAGATCACCGGTTTGTCGTCGGCGGCGAAGCGCGCCGTCCGGCTCGCGGTGGCCAGCCCGCCGTCGGCCTCACTGGCGATCGGGAATCCGAGATCGCCCTCGGGCCCGCCGAGGCTTTCGTACTTGGCCAGGACCTGACCGGTGACGACTCGCGCACCTGTCGCGGGACTGTAGAAGATCTTGCCGCCGGCGAAGTTCTGCCCCAGACCGTCATCGCCTATCGGGTACGGCGGTCCCTCCGCGGCGCCGAGAGGACCCAGCGGGCCTCCCGCCGCGCGGCGTGCCGCGTTGATCGCCGACGTCGCGTCGCCGGGGATCTGCAGGTCCGCCAATTGCGCGGCGAGGTCGGGCGGCACGGTGGTGAACGTCTTGTCGCGGGTGTTGTAGGTGATCTCGCCGCCGGTGAACTTCTGGGTGATCAGATCGCCGCGGTAGGTCTCGTCGTCGGCGGGCACACCGAGCCGTCCGGTGGAGCCGCCCAACTTGTCCCATGCCGCGTTGATCGGTCCCCGGACCACACGCGCGCCGGTGTCCTGGGTCCAGAAGATCACCGGGTTGTCGCTGGCGCTGAACGTGACGTTGAAGCTGCCGGGCGCCCGCCCTGGCCCGTCGTCCATGGTCGGGAATCCCAGGTCGCTGTCGGCGGGGCCGCCGAGCGATTCGTACTTCTCCAGGATCGCGCCGCGCATGATGTGAGCGCCGGTATCGGGTGTGAAGAAGATCTTGCCGCCTGCGAAGTTCTGTGCGAAACCGTCGCCCACCGGGTACACGTCGCCCTGCCTGGGTCCCAATGGGCCGCCGTCACCGCCGCTGCCGTCCCAGGCCGCGGTGATCGCGGCGTTGGCGGCATCGGATTCCGGTGAGGCGCTCGCCACCGGCGGTAACAGTAGGGCCACGGCGCCCACGAGCAGACCGATCGCCATCCGGCCCAACACCGTGGTGCCCCGGCTGTTCTGCCCGATCATTCGACCTCCCGGGTCGGTACGAAATTTCGCTCGGATTTCTCGCACCCGTCCTCTATCTGTCGTCAGACGCCAATAACCAACGAACACGCCGATCTTCGGATGAAAATACCTGCCGATACTCCATTCGCTGTGGATAACCCCGCCGTGCCGCCTCGATTAATCGCGACCGCATCGCCCAATTTCGCACCGCGGTCTCGTTGGCAGCGCAGCAATTAGTTTGCACGCGAGCGTGGGGAATGGCGGACATTCGCGAACTATTTGCACAAATATTGGTAGCTACCAGGCAATGTCTCGCGCGATCGACGACCTGTGCACGCGATTGCGGCCGAATTGCCATTCGCTATCCGTGGGCGCCGATGGTTAATCGACCGGTGCGTCGGCCGGACCGGGCCGGCCGGTGTCCGCACCTAAACTGACGCCATGCCTGCCCCGGTCAGCCTGACGCACTGGGGCGCCTTCGCCGCCCACATGCGAGACGGCGACATCTACGCGGTCAGACCGTTCGACGGCGACGCGGACCCCTCACCGTTGCTGGGCAATCTGCCGGGTTCACTTCGGCACCGCTCACGGATAGCCACACCCGCCGTACGCCGCGGCTGGTTGCGCGACGGGCCGGGTCCGAGCACTCGGCGGGGTAACGACGAGTTCGTCGCTGTCACGTGGGACCAGCTGACCGACCTGCTCGCCGACGAGCTGCGCCGTGTCGTCGAAACGCATGGTAACGAGGCGATCTTCGGCGGTTCGTACGGCTGGTCAAGCGCGGGCCGATTTCACCACGCCCAGAGCCAGGTCCACCGCTTCCTGAATCTCCTTGGCGGCTACACGTTTTCCCGTCACTCCTACAGCCTCGGCGCGACAGGTGTCATCATGCCGCGCGTCGTCGGTACGCACGACGACCTGTTCAAGCGGTCCACCGCGTGGGACGTCATCGTCGAGCACACTGAACTTCTCGTGTGCTTCGGCGGGCTGGCGCTGAAGAACACGGCGATCAACCACGGTGGGACCACCGCGCATCCGGCGCGCGATGCGCTGCGACGCTATCGAGCTCGCGGCGGACAGGTCGTGTCGTTCTCACCTCTGCGCGACGACGTCGACGGTGAGTGTGAATGGTTCGCGCCGGTGCCCGGCACCGACGTGGCGATCATGCTCGCGCTCGCCTACGTGTTGGCCACAGAGGGGCTGGCCGACCGCGACTTCCTGGCCACGTACTGCACCGGTTATGAACGCTTCGAGCGCTATCTCCTCGGAGCGGACGACGGCGTGCCGAAAACTCCTCGGTGGGCGTCGGTGATCTCCGGCATACCCGCCGACGACCTGGTCCGCTTGGCCCGGCGGATGTCGCAGCACCGCACGATCGTCACGGTCAGCTGGTCACTGCAACGCACACGACACGGCGAACAGGCGCCGTGGATGGGTCTGACATTGGCCGCCATGCTGGGGCAGATCGGCCTTGCGGGTGGCGGATTCGGGCACGGCTACGGTTCGATGAACGAGCCCGGCCTGCCGCCGCTGCGGACCGGATTGCCAAGGCTTCCACAGGGCATCAATCCCGTGCGCACGTTCATTCCGGTCGCCGCGATCAGCGATCTGCTGTTGCGGCCCGGTGAGCCGTTCGACTACAACGGCCAACGGCTGGTCTTCCCCGACATCAGGTTGGTGTACTGGGCCGGCGGTAACCCGTTCCACCACCACCAGAACATCCCGCGACTGCGGCGCGCGCTCGGCCGCGTCGACACGCTCGTTGTGCACGAACCCTATTGGACCGCCATGGCCAAACACGCCGATATCGTCGTGCCGTCGACGACATCGTTCGAACGCGACGATTATTCGGGATCGCGCAACGATCCCATGCTGATGGCGATGCCCAAGCTCGCCGAACCGTTCGCCCAATCACGGGACGACTACGCGACTTTCGCCGCGCTGGCGGACCGACTGAGCTTCGGCGACCAGTTCACCGAGGGCCGTACACCGCGACAGTGGCTGGCGCATTTGTACGAGAAGTGGGCGGCCGAACTGGATTTCGCCGTACCGACGTTCGAGGAGTTCTGGAGGCGCGGGCAGCTGCGGTTGCCTGTCGAGGAGGGCCTCACCCTGCTGGCCGACTTCCGCGCCGACCCCGTCACCCACCGACTCGGCACTCCGAGTGGCTTGATCGAGATCTTCTCCGCCGACATCGACGGCTTCGGCTACGCCGACTGTGCCGGGCACCCGAAATGGTTCGAACCCGCCGAATGGCTGGGCGGCTCACGAGCAGCCGACTATCCTCTGCACCTGCTGGCCAACCAACCGGCGTCTCGGCTGCACGGTCAACTGGACGGTGGAGCGGTCAGCCAGAAGTCGAAAGTTCAAGGGCGCGAGCCGATCCGGATGCACCCGCGGGACGCCGACGCCCGCGGTCTCGTCGACGGCGACGTGGTGCGGGTGTTCAACGACCGCGGGGCGTGCCTGGCCGGCCTGGTGATCGACGATCGCCTGCGGCCCGAGGTCGTGCAGTTGTCGACCGGGGCCTGGTTCGACCCCGTCGATCCGGCCGACCCGGATTCGATGTGCGCACATGGAAATCCGAACGTGTTGACCGATGACGTGGGTACCTCGTCGCTTGCGCACGGCTGCACGGGCGCACATGTGCTGGTGCAGGTGGAGAAGTACACCGGTGATCTGCCGCCGGTGCGGGCACACGAGCCGCCCGTGATCGACGGGCTGTGAGGCTTCTCACCGAAAGTTGTCCGATTAGCGAAACCTTGTTTCGGGTATTGGACGGTCACACCGACCGATCGGCAAGGAGGAAGCCACGTGTCCGACGACAAGAACAGCGGGCCCGAAGAGGCCATCAAGGGCGTCGTGGAAGGCGCCAAGGGCAAGGCCAAAGAGGTGCTGGGCGCGGTCGCGGGTCGCGACGACCTGTACCGCGAGGGCAAGGCCCAGCAGGACAAGGCGGATGCGCAGCGCGACGCCGCTCAGAAGGAAGCCGAAGCTGAGAGTGCCCGTGCGGCGGCCAAGACCGCCGAGAAGCGGCAGGAATCCGAGCAGCGGCCGACGGACGACCGGTAGATCTTTTCGAGCGAGAGGCGCAGAGGCACAGCCTCTGCGCCTCTTTGCGTGCTCAGAGCCCGCAGGAACGGGTCAGAACGTCGCGTACTCGCGCAAGGCGGCCGCCAGTGGAACCGGAACCCGGGCCTTGATCCTCGTCCCCTCGGCGGTGTGTTCGGTGGCATCGACGCGGCCATCGGCGTGCACGCGGTTGACCAGATCGCCGCGCTCGTAAGGGATCGTCACGTCGACCACGGTGTCGGTGGGTGTGATCAGCTCGGCCATCCGCTGCTGCAAACGCTCCAGGCCGTCACCGGTGCGCGCTGAGACGAACACCGCATCGGGCAGGGCCCGGCGCAACTGCGCCAACGTCAAAGCGTCGGCCGCGTCGATCTTGTTGACCACCAACAGTTCCGGCGCTGGAGCGCTGTCGTCGACCGGATTGGACGTCTCCCCCGGAGTGGCTCCGGTGATCACCTCGTTGACCACCGTGCGCACGGCGTTGATCTGAGCGAGCGGATTCGCGTCGGATCCGTCGACGACATGCACCAACAGGTCGGCCTCGACGACCTCCTCCAGCGTGGAGCGGAAGGCCTCCACGAGCTGGGTGGGCAGGTGACGGACGAACCCGACGGTGTCGGTCAGCACGAACGGCCTGCCGTCGGCGAATTCGCCTCGGCGCGTTGTTGGTTCGAGTGTTGCGAACAATGCGTTCTCCACCAGCACGCCCGCTCCGGTGAGCGCGTTGAGCAGGCTGGATTTACCCGCGTTGGTGTAGCCCACGATCGCGACCGACGGCACCTCGCTGCGCCGCCTGCCGCCGCGCTGGGTGTCGCGGATCTTCTTCATGTCCTTGATGTCGCGGCGCAGCTTGGCCATCCGCTCGCGGATACGGCGGCGGTCGGTCTCAATCTTGGTTTCACCCGGACCGCGCAGACCCACGCCGCCACCTGCGCCCCCGGCGCGGCCGCCGGCCTGCCGGGACATCGACTCGCCCCAACCGCGCAGCCTGGGCAGCATGTACTCCATCTGCGCCAAGGTGACCTGCGCCTTGCCCTCCCGACTGGTCGCGTGCTGGGCGAAGATGTCGAGGATGAGCGCGGTGCGGTCGATGACCTTGACCTTGACCGCCTTCTCCAGGGCAGTCAGCTGGGCGGGGCTGAGCTCACCGTCGCAGATGACGGTGTCGGCACCCGTCGCGAGCACGATCTCGCGAAGCTCGGCGGCCTTGCCCGAGCCGATGTAGGTGGAGGCGTCGGGCTTGTCGCGGCGCTGGATGACACCCTCGAGCACTTCCGAGCCCGCGGTTTCGGCAAGTGCGGCCAGCTCGGCCAGGCTGGCCTCGGCGTCGGCGGCACTGCCTTGGGTCCAGACGCCGACCAGCACCACACGTTCCAGGCGCAGCTGGCGGTACTCGACCTCGGAAACGTCGGTCAGTTCGGTCGACAAACCGGCCACGCGGCGCAGCGCCGTACGGTCTTCGAGAGCCAGCTCGCCCGCGCTCGGGGCGCTGTGAGTAGAAGGATCGGGATACGTCATAGGCGAATAGAGATTCGCACGGAAATCACTTTTCATGCACCCCAATTAACGTTGCGCAACGCGCCACCATTCCTCGGACAGCTCGCCGTGGGCCACCAGAACCGACGGGCCGCGCAGAAAACTACTGGCCTCGGTGACGGTGACCGAGACTTCGCCGCCCGGAATGCGGACCTCGAGGCTGCCGGTGACCGCGCCGGAGTACGCCAACGCGGCGACCGCGGCCGCGACGGTGCCCGTTCCGCACGACCGGGTCTCCCCGACACCACGTTCGTGCACCCGCATCGTCACCGCGCCGTCCACGGGTGCGGTCAACACCTCGATGTTGACGCCCTCCGGGAACTGCGCGGCATCGAAGGACACCGGCGCACCGACGTCGAGGACGGTCAGCTCCTCGAACGTCAGATCGGGGTCGACGCAGGCCAAGTGCGGGTTGCCGACGTCGACAGCAAGGCCGGCGAACGGTCTGCCGCCGACGATCGCCTCCCCGGTGCCCAACTGGTTCACCTTGCCCATTTCGACGGTGACGTCGGCGTTCGTCGCGTCCCAGTGGTGCAACACCACCGGTCGGGGACCCGCCAGCGACCCGACCACGAAGTCGTCGCGGCTTTCCAGGCCGCTGGCGCGCAGATAGTGCGCGAACACCCGGACCCCGTTGCCACACATCTGCGCGATCGACCCGTCGGCGTTGCGGTAGTCCATGTACCAGTCGTCGCCGGCGACGCCCTCCGGGAACTGTTCGAACAAACCGGCACGCTGTGCGGCCTGCGCGGTGGTCACCCGCAGCACACCGTCGGCGCCCAACCCGCGGCGCCGGTCGCACAGCGCCGTCACCGCCGCCGGGGCCAGCGTCAGCTCGAAGTCGAGGTCGGGCAGCAGCACGAAATCGTTCTGCGTGCCGTGCCCCTTGGCGAACCTCACGTGTTCAGGGTACGTCTCGCCACACCCGCAGCGTCTCCTCCGCGAGGCCGCAGCCGGCGCCGTCCAGCCAGGCGATGCGGTGGTCACGGCGGAACCAGGACCGTTGCCTGCGGACATAGCGGCGGGTGCCGACGAACGTCGGCTCGCGTGCCGCCGAGCCGTCGCCACCGGCGTCGAGGTCGGCGAGGACCTGCGCGTAACCCAGCGCCCGCGACGCGGTGACCCCCTCACGCAGCCCGCCTTCCAGCAGCGCGCAAACCTCGTCGACGAGTCCGTCGGCGAACATCTTGTCGGTTCGCTGAGCCAGTCTTTCGTCGAGAAGCGTTGTGGGCCAGTCGAGTCCGATGATCGCGGTGTCCCAGCGCGGTGCGCCGATGGTGGGAAACGACGCGGCGAACGGCCGGCCGGTCAGTTCGACCACCTCGAGCGCGCGCACGATGCGCCGTCCGTCGGTGGGCTGGATGGAGGCGCCGGCGTCGGGGTCCACGCGGACCAGTTCCTGATGCAGTGCGGGCGCCCCGATCTCCGCGAGCCGCTGCTCCCAGCGTGCGCGCACCGCCGGGTCGGTGGCCGGGAACGTCCAGTTGTCGAGCAGCGATTGGACATACATCATCGACCCGCCCACGATGACGGGCACCGCACCGCGACCGAGGATGGCCTCGATGTCGTCGGCGGCCGACTGCTGATAGCGGGCCACGCTCGCGGTCTCGGTCACCTCGAGCACGTCGAGCTGGTGGTGCGGTATCCCGCGCCGCTCCTGAACCGTCAGCTTCGCGGTTCCGATGTCCATGCCGCGGTACATCTGCATCGCATCGGCATTCACGATCTCGCCGTCGAGCCGTTCGGCCACGTCCAGCGCCAGCGCCGACTTACCGGTCCCCGTCGGTCCGATGATCGCGATCGGCCGCGTCATCGTGTCCGAGCGCTCATCGTGGCTGCCACAGGCCCGTGAAATAGCCGACGCCGTACGGCGCACCGCGGTACAGCTCCTTGGCCGACCGCGGGCCGGGACCGACCAACCCGGCCAGCACCCCGAAGGCGACCCGCCCCACCACCGACGCGGGCAATCGGGTCAGCGGCGCGGTCTCGCCGCCGGCCAGCGCATCGTCGAGCGCGTCTTGTACGGGGACCGAGTCCGGGTCGAAACCCCCCGGCGCGGAGGGCGTCAACGTGTTGGCTCCGTCGGCGACGACGAGGACGCCGACGGGGTCGCCCGCCTCGCCGATCTCGGCGCGCAGTCGCTCGCCGTGGGCCAGCGCGGCGTCGACGTGGCCGGCGCTGTAGACCCGCACCTCGGCGGAGGCCTCGGGGCGGGCCGCACCGCGCACCCAGCCGGTGATCAGGGCGCACAACGGCATCGCGACCGGATCGCCGTCGCCGCCTGGAGACAACGCGACCCTGACGTCGACGCCGTAGCCGGCGAACGTCCCGGCCTGATCGGGACCGACGACCTGATCGGAGGGCCCCACCCCGACCGCGACCCAGCGCGACGGAAGGCCGGCCACCGCGGTGAACACCGCCTCGCGCAGGTCGGCCAGTTCCGGCGCGGCGCTTCCGGCGAGTTCGGGCACCATGACCGGTGCCGACGGGACGATCGCGATGGCGCTCAGCACGCCGTCCACGCTAATGCGATGCGGGCTGGGCGGCGGTGGCGGCTTCGCCGCGGGCGAGCGCGGCCGTCGAAACCACCATCACCACCACCGCGACGATCAGCACGAG
This sequence comes from Mycobacterium neumannii, assembly GCF_002245615.1. NCBI lineage: Bacteria > Bacillati > Actinomycetota > Actinomycetes > Mycobacteriales > Mycobacteriaceae > Mycobacterium > Mycobacterium neumannii. The sequence continues at coordinate 227,293 of NZ_NKCO01000001.1, forward strand.
CCAGCCCTCCTCGCCCGGCCGCAGCGTCTCCCCCAGCACGACGACGCCGAGCACCGCGGCGACCACCGGTTCGGTCACCGTCATCGTCGGCAGCGACGCGGTCAGCGACCCGGCGCGAAACGACGCCTGCTGCCACGCCGTACCCGCGACCGCCACGACCACCCAGACGTACAACTCAGGTGTGCGTAGCAGGGCTTCGAGCCCGTCCCCGAGACGGTCGACCACGCCCTTGGTCAACACGGCGAACAGCCCCCACAACGCTCCGGATACCAGCGCGAGTAGCACCGCGCTGAAGGGTCCCTTCCAGATGCCGGCGCCGATGACGCACAACACCAGCGCCGGAACGAGCAACACCAGCACCGCGGTCCAGGTTTCCCACGAGGCCCGAGAGTCCCCCTCGGTCGGGTTTCCGACCGTCACGATCACGACGACCGACGCCGCCAGCAGCGCCGCCCACGTCCACTGCCAACGCGTCACCCGCTGATGCGAGAGCCGGGCGTGGATCGGCAGTGCGAACAGCAGCGAGGTCACCAGGATCGCCTGGACCAGAAGCACGGACCCCACGCCGAGCGCGGCCGCCTGCAATGCGAACCCCGCGGCGGCCACGAAGCTGCCCAGCCACCACTGCCGGTCGCGCAGCAGCCGGGTGAACAGCTCCAGATGACCGACTGGCTCGTCGGCGACCTCATGGGCCTGCCGCTGGTGGATCACGTCGCCGATCGCCACGAACACAGCGGCGCCCAGGGCCAGGACGACGGCCAGATCGACCCCAGCGCTCATGCCGGCCATCGCAGTCCTTCCGTAGGTTGTCGCGACGAGCCTAGGCAGGTCATCGGGGAAAGCTGTGCGCACGCGCCCCGACGACCTGTTTGAATAGCGTTCGGACAGCGATCAGGCGCCGCGTTGCGCGGCAGGTACGCGGTACGCCGCGGAGGGCACGAGGATTACCGACATGACGACCAGCCAGCCAGGGGGCCAGTCCTCCTCGCCGAAACCCGCTCCCCGGCCCGGACCGCCGCGTCCCGGACCCGTGCCGCGGCCGGGCCGACCAGGGCCGACGGTGGCCTCGCCGCCGACCAGCGATCCACACCGGTTCGGCCGCGTCGACCCCGACGGCACGGTGTGGCTGATCACCGGCTCGGGTGAACGGATCATCGGATCGTGGCAGGCCGGCGACACCGAGGCCGCCTACGCGCACTTCGGCCGGCGCTTCGACGACCTGCAGACCGAGGTCGCGCTGATGGAGAGCCGGCTCGAGACCGGCACCGGAGACGCCCGCAAGATCAAAACGGCCGCGCAGTCGCTGGCCGAGACCCTGCCGACGGCCCACGTGCTCGGCGACGTCGACGCGATCGCCGAGCGCCTGCAGGCGATCATCAACCACGCCGACGAGACCGCGCAGGCCGAGAAGGCCAGGCGCGAGGAGTTGCGCGCCGCGCAGACCGCCCGCAAGGAGGCACTGGCCGCCGAGGCCGAGGACATCGCCGCCAACTCCACCCAGTGGAAGGCCGCAGGCGACCGGCTGCGGGAGATCCTCGACGAGTGGCGCACGATCACCGGACTGGACCGCAAGACCGATGACGCCCTGTGGAAGCGCTATTCGGCGGCGCGCGAGCAGTTCAACCGCAGGCGCGGGTCGCATTTCGCCGAACTCGACCGCGAACGCGCAGGCGCCCGGCAGGCCAAGGAGGCGCTGTGCGAGCGCGCCGAGGGATTGGCCGACTCGACGGACTGGGGTCCCACGAGCGCGGCTTTCCGCGAACTGCTGAACGAATGGAAGGCGGCTGGGCGCGCGGCCAAGGACGTCGACGACGCGCTGTGGCAGCGGTTCAAGGCGGCCCAGGACAAGTTCTTCGGGGCGCGCAATGCGGCCAGCGCCGAGCGCGACGCCGAGTTCCGCGCCAACGCACAGGCCAAGGAGGCGCTGCTGGCCGAGGCGGAAAAGATCGACACCTCCGATCTCGACGCGGCGCGCGCCGCGCTGCGGGTGATCGGCGACAAGTGGGACGCCATCGGCAAGGTGCCCCGCGAACGCGGCGCCGAGTTGGAGCGGCGTCTGCGCGCGGTGGAGAAGAAGGTCCGCGAGGCGCAGACGCACGGTGTCGATCCCGAAGCCCAGGCGCGTGCCGACCAATTCCGGGTCCGCGCAGAGCAATACGAGCGTCAGGCGGAGAAGGCCGCCGCCGCTGGCCGGGACAAGGACGCCGCCGAGGCCCGCGCCAACGCCGAGCAGTGGCGGCAGTGGGCGGACGCGGCCGCCGAGGCGGTCGGCAAGACCCGCTAGCGTCCGGCTGGCTTTTCGCGAGATCTACACCAGGGCTGTGATTCCATCGAGAACACGACCGTGCTGCACATCTCGCGAACCGCACAGCAGCCGCGGACCGGCTCAGCTCGGCCCGTCGGGGTTCTCGCGGTCGTCGGGGTCCTCGCGGTCGTCGGGGTTCTCGCGGTTTCCGAGGTTGTCGGCGTTTCCGAGGTTGTCGAGTAGACCCTTTTTCTGTTGGTCCGCAGCCGCCCGGCGCCGTTCCTCCTCGGCGGCCAACTGCAGCGCCGTGCGCGACCACACCGCCCTGGCCCAATGAAAAGTCACCACTGCCACCGCGATCCACGCGATGATCAGCCCGATGCCCGGTCCCGGGTAGCGATCGGGGGCGGTCTGGCGCGACCACACCGCCAACAAACCGAGAAGCGTCGCCACCGTGGAACCCGCCAGCGCGATCCAAGCCAACGCCCAGCGCCGGGTAAGCAGCGCGAGCATCGAGAAGCCGACGCCGAATACCAGTACCAGCCAAGCGAATACGCGCAACGGTAGGGTGATCCCCTCGCGCAGCGCCGTTTCACCGCCGAGGAGCACATCCAGACCGCGCACCTCGCCGGTGTGCGGCAGGATGAACGACACCAGCAGCACAAACACCCCGATGGCGATCACCAGAGCTCGTGCGCCGGGGTCGATCTCGCCCGCTACGCGCCGCTCGGCGGCCTCGATGTCGCCCTTGAACTCCTCGAAGCCGTTGTCGTCGGGCGCCGTCACCGTGTGCATCCCGTCGCGGCAGCCGGTGTCGCCGGTGCGCCGATGCCCGGTATACCCAGGCCCACACCGGTGCGCGGGCGAAGGCCTTCGGCGTGGGTGTCGCCGGCCCTGGTGCGCCGGTGGGTGTGCACGGGCGAATCGGCGATCAGGTGGTGCGGAGCGGCACCGGTCACGGTCGAGGTCACGACGTCGCCGGGGCGGATCTCGAGTCGCTGCGGGTTGAAGTGCACGAGGCGGCCGTCGCGGGCCCGACCCGACATTCTGGCCGTCGTGGCGTCTTTGCGGCCCTCACCGGCGGCCACCAGGACTTCGACGGTATGGCCGACCAAAGCGCGGTTCTCCTCGAGGGAAATCTTCTCCTGGAGGTCGATCAAACGTTGATAGCGTTCGCTCACAACGGCTTTGGGGACCTGATCGGGTAACTCGGCGGCGGGGGTGCCGGGCCGCTTGGAGTACTGGAAGGTGAACGCGCTGGCGAACCGCGCCTGCTCGACGACGTCGAGCGTGGCCTGGAAGTCCTCCTCGGTCTCACCCGGAAAACCGACGATGAGGTCGGTGGTGATCGCCGCGTGCGGTATCGCGGCGCGGACGCGGTCGATGATGCCGAGGTAGCGCTCGGCGCGGTAGGACCGTCGCATCGCCCGCAGAATGCGGTCGGATCCGGATTGCAGCGGCATGTGCAGCGTCGGGCAGACATTCGGTGTCTCGGCCATCGCGGCGATCACGTCGTCGGTGAACTCCGCGGGGTGCGGTGAGGTGAACCGCACCCGTTCGAGTCCGTCGATGCCGCCGCAGGCGCGCAGCAGCTTGGCGAACGCGCCGCGGTCCCGCGGTTCTTCGGGGTCGGCGAAGGACACGCCGTAGGCGTTGACGTTCTGGCCGAGCAGCGTGATCTCGAGCACGCCTTGTTCGACGAGTGTCTGCACCTCGGCGAGCACGTCACCGGGCCGCCGGTCGACTTCTTTGCCGCGCAGGGCGGGCACGATGCAGAACGTGCAGGTGTTGTTGCAGCCCACCGACACCGACACCCAAGCGGCATATGCGGATTCGCGCGCGGCGGGCAGCGCCGACGGGAACTCCTGCAGCGCCTCGACGATCTCGACCTGGGCCGTGTTGTTGTGTCTGGCGCGCTCGAGCAGCGTGGGCAACGACCCGATGTTGTGGGTGCCGAACACGACGTCGACCCACGGTGCCCGGTCCAGCACGGCGGCCCGGTCCTTCTGCGCCAGACAGCCGCCGACTGCGATCTGCATATCCGGGTTGGCCTGCTTGCGCGGCGCCAGGTGGCTGATGTTGCCGTAGAGCTTGTTGTCGGCGTTCTCGCGGACGGCGCAGGTGTTGAACACCACGACGTCGGCGTCCTCGCCCTCGGCGGCGCGTTGGTATCCGGCGCCCTCCAGCAACCCCGAGAGTCGCTCGGAGTCGTGCACGTTCATCTGGCAGCCGTAGGTACGGACCTGGTACGTGCGGGTCGTCGCCGGCGCATGCGAGGACTCGTCGGTCGCGTGCGGGCGAACGGCCCGCTCGGCCGCTCCCTCTCGCGTCACCATCGAAGTCACGGCCCCATGGTACGGACCGGGCGGTCCGCCGACCCGGGCGGATTGTCGAGTTCCGGGCAGGCATGCCCTTCCCTCGGTAAGGTCTGCACCCATGAAGATCAGCGAGTCGGACGGAAAAGAGGTCGATCCGACTCAGTCAAGCGTGCCCATGATCTCGATCTCGGATGTCAACAAACACTTCGGCAATCTGCATGTGCTCAAAGACATCAACCTCGAGGTGGAGCGCGGCGAGGTGATCGTGGTGCTCGGTCCTTCGGGCTCGGGCAAGTCGACGTTGTGCCGCACCATCAATCGGCTCGAGCCCATCGATTCGGGCACCATCACGATCGACGGCGAGGTGCTGCCCGAGGAGGGGCGCAAGCTCGCCGAGTTGCGGTCTGACGTGGGTATGGTGTTCCAGTCCTTCAACCTGTTCGCCCACAAGACGATCCTCGAGAACGTCACGCTGGCTCCGATGAAGGTGCGCAAGAAGTCCAAGAACGAGGCCCGCGAGAAGGCGATGCAGCTACTCGAGCGGGTGGGTATCGCCAACCAGGCCGACAAGTACCCGGCGCAGCTGTCCGGCGGGCAGCAGCAGCGGGTGGCGATCGCGCGGTCTCTGGCAATGAACCCGAAGGTGATGCTGTTCGACGAACCGACCAGCGCGCTGGACCCCGAGATGATCAACGAAGTGCTCAACGTGATGACGTCGCTGGCCAAAGACGGGATGACGATGCTGGTGGTGACGCACGAAATGGGTTTCGCCCGCGGCGCGGCCAACCGGGTGGTGTTCATGGCCGACGGCGCGATCGTCGAAGCGGCCGAACCCCAGCAGTTCTTCACCAACCCGCAAAGCGAGCGTGCCAAGGACTTTCTCGGCAAGATCCTTCACCACTAGTCGAAAGGAATCTCCAATGCCATCCTTTTCCAAGCGCGTTCTGGGAGCGCTCGCGCTCGCCGTCGCGCTGCCACTGTCTGTGACCGCATGCGGCGGGGGTGACGAGGACACGATCGTCATCGGCACCAAGTTCGACCAGCCCGGGCTGGGACTGAAGAATCCCGACGGCACCATGAGCGGCTTCGACGTCGACGTGGCCAGGTACGTGGCACAACAACTCGGGTATCCCGAGGACAAGATCGAGTGGAAGGAAGCCCCTTCGGGTCAGCGCGAGACGCTGATCCAGAACGGTCAGGTGAAGTACATCGTCGCGACGTACTCGATCACCGACGCGCGCCAGGAGAAGGTCGACTTCGCGGGGCCGTATCTGATCACGGGGCAGAGCCTGCTGGTGCGCGCCGACAACACCGACATCACCGGTGAGGCGTCGCTGGAGAACAACAAGAAGCTGTGTTCGGTGTCGGGTTCGACACCGGCGCAACGCATCAAGGACAAGTACTCCGGTGTGCAGCTGCAGCAGTACGACACGTACTCGGCGTGCATCGAGGCGTTGAAGAACGGCGCGATCGATGCGGTGACGACAGACGAGGTGATCCTGGCGGGCTATGCGGCCCAAAGCCCGGGCGCGTTCAAGGTCGTCGGCGGCACCTTCTCCGAGGAGCGGTACGGGGTCGGTTTGAAGAAGGGCGATTCCGAGTTGCTGACGCAGATCAACGACGCGCTGGCAAAGATGGAGCAGGAAGGCGCCTGGAAGAAGGCCTGGGACGACAACCTCGGGGCCGCGGGCATTCCCGCGCCGAAGCCGCCGCAGATCAACCAGAGCTGACGGACCTCCCCCGCACTAGGAGGTCATGTGGAGGTGCTCCCCGGCTACACCGTCGTCCAGATCGTCGAGGCGTTCTGGACGACGATCCAACTGACGGTCTACTCCGGCCTCGGTGCGCTGGTGCTCGGCACGGTGCTGGCCGCGATGCGGTTGGCACCGGTGCCGGTGCTTCGCTGGCTCGGAACGTCATACGTCAATGTGGTGCGCAACACGCCGTTGACGCTGATCATCCTGTTCTGTTCGTTCGGGTTGGCCGGGACCATGGGAATCACGCTGGTCGACCCGAGTTCGCGAACGTCCATCGAGGACAGTAACTTTCGGCTGGCGGTGCTCGGCCTGGCGTTGTACACCGCGGCGTTCGTATGTGAGACGGTGCGCTCCGGGGTGAACACCGTGCCGCTGGGCCAGGCCGAGGCGGCCCGGTCGCTGGGGTTGACGTTCGGACAGAATCTGCGACTCATCCTGATGCCACAGGCTTTTCGAGCCGTGATCATTCCGCTGGGGTCAGTGCTGATCGCCTTGACCAAGAACACCACGATCGCCTCGGCGATCGGCGTGGCCGAGGCCGCGCTGCTGATGAAGGAGATGATCGAGAACACCGCCGCGATACTCACCATCGGCACCATCTTCGCGGCCGGCTTCGTCGTCCTCACACTGCCGACCGGACTGTTCTTCGGCTGGCTCGGCAAACGGATGGCGGTCAACAGATGAGTACCGCTTCTGTTCTCTTCGACGCGCCGGGACCACGGGCGCGCGTCCGTAACTGGTTGGTGTCGGCGATCGTCATCGTGGTCACCGCGCTCGTCTTGGTCGCCGTGCTCGTGCAGATGGCGGCCAAAGATCAGCTCACGGCGGCCAAATGGGAGCCGTTCCTGACGGCTGATCTGTGGCGGACGTACGTTCTGCCCGGCGTGCAAGGTACGTTGACCGCCGCCGGGGTGTCGATCGTGCTGGCGCTGATCCTCGGTCTGCTGCTCGGCGTGGGTCGGCTCTCGACCCACGGCTTCCTTCGCTGGCCGTGCGCGGTGATCGTCGAATTCTTCCGTGCCGTGCCGGTTCTGATCATGATGCTGTTCGCGTTCGCACTGTACGCGGCCTACGACATGTTTCCGTCGAAGTATCTGGCGCTGGCAGCGGTCATCACCGGGCTGACGCTCTACAACGGCGCTGTCATCGCCGAGATCGTGCGCGCCGGCGTCCACGCCCTGCCCCGCGGACAGTCCGAGGCGGCTTATGCCCTTGGCATGACGTGGGGCCAGACGATGCGCTCGATCCTTCTGCCGCAGGCGATCACGTCGATGCTGCCGGTGTTGATCTCGCAGCTCGTCGTGGTGCTCAAGGACACCGCGATCGGCTACATCATCACGTTCCTCGAACTCGTTCGCCAGGGCGTGCAGATGGGTACCGCATACGGCAATCTGCTGCCCGCGCTGATCGTGGTCGCGTTGCTGATCATCGCCGTGAACTTCACGCTGTCGTGGGTGGCGACCCGGGTGGAGGCGCGGATGCGACGTTCGCGTCGCGGTCCCACGCCGCTCGAGACCGAAGCGGTCGAACAGGAAGGCGCACCGGGCGCAAAAGCCGTGTGATCAGGCTAGTTCGGCGCATTTGGCCAGCAATTCATCGTCGGGCGGCTGATAGAAGGACAACACGACATGCTGGCAGCCGAGGCGGTCGTATTCGGTCAGGGACTCCAGCTGGGCGTCGACCTGATCGGGTTGATCCGGATACAGGAACAACTGCACGCCGCGTCGGATCGACGATGGGTCACGGCCTTCCGCCGCGCACGCGTCGTCGAGCCCGCTGCTTGCCGCCGCCCACTCCTGGGGCGAGGTGCTCGGCATATTCCATTCGTCGGCATGCTTTGCCGCGACGCGCAACATCTTCGGCTGTGAGGCGCCGACCACGATCGGTGGATGCGGACGCTGAAGCGGCTTGGGATCGCAGCGCGCCTGCTGCAGCGTGAAGAAGCGGCCGGTGAAGTCGACCGCCTCTTCGGTCCAGAGCCTGCGGATGACCGTGAGCGCCTCATCCACCATCGCGACCCGCTGTCCCGGCGGTGGGAAGTCGATGCCGTATCCGCGGTGCTCGCCCTCGTGCCAGCCGGCCCCGAGGCCGAAATCCAGTCGGCCACCGGAGATGTGGTCGACGGTGACGGCCATCTTCGCCAGCACCGCGGGGTTGCGGTACGTGACACCGGTGACCAGGCAGCCCACCCGGGCGCGCCGCACGACCACGGCCATCGCGGCCAGACTCGTCCACCCCTCGTGGGTCGGTGTCGCATGATCGACCAGACCGTAGAAATGGTCGTAGTTCGACACCGCCGGGAAGCCGAGGTCGTCGGCCGTCCGCCAGAACCGTTCGAGGACCGGGTAGTCGAAGGTGGGCGCCAGCTTGACGGATACCTGCATGCAAACTGCTTACGCGGTCGGCGATTTCATTGCAACCGCGCCACGCTGTGCGCCCCGTCGACCCGGCTGCCGGACCGTCGCCGCGGCCTAGACCTGGCGGCGCTCGCGTTCGTTGGCCACTGCGACCTTGACGACATCGAACGCCATCGTCTGGCTGTAACCACGGCGGGCGAGCATCCCGACCAGGCGGCGCGCCAGCTTCGCATCGTCGCTGTCGGCCAGCTTCTCGCGGCGCAGCTTGTCGGCGACGAGTCGCTCGGCGCGGGCGCGTTCGGCACCGGGTTCGTCGTCGGCCAGCGTCGCCTCGATGACCTCGTTGTCGACGCCTTTGGTGCGTAGTTCGGCGATCAACGCCCGCCGGCCTTTTCCGGCGTTTGCCCGCCGTGATCGGACCCACTGTTCGGCGAAGTCGGCGTCATCGACGAGGCCGACTTGTTCGAGCCGGTCGAGCACCTTGTCGCTCACGTCCTCGGGATATCCGCGCTTGGCCAGCTGGCCGGCCAGTTCGGCCCGGGTACGCGCTCGCGCGGTGAGCAGACGCAGACACACGTTCCGCGCCTGCTCCTCGCGCGACGCCTCAGAAGTCGACGGGGGCGGGCAGGACTTCGTCATCGGTCACCACGGCACCAATGCCGAGCTTCTCTTTGATCTTCTTCTCGATCTCGTTGGCCACCTCGACGTTCTCGAGCAGAAAGTTGCGAGCGTTCTCCTTGCCCTGGCCCAACTGCTCACCTTCGTAGGTGAACCACGAGCCGGACTTGCGGATGAAGCCCTGCTCGACACCCATGTCGATGAGCGAGCCTTCCTTGCTGATGCCCTTGCCGTAGAGGATGTCGAACTCGGCTTGCTTGAACGGCGGCGAAACCTTGTTTTTGACGACCTTCACCCGGGTGCGGTTACCGACCGCGTCGGTGCCGTCCTTGAGGGTCTCGATCCGCCTGACGTCCATCCGGACCGAGGCGTAGAACTTCAAAGCCTTTCCGCCCGTTGTCGTTTCGGGTGAGTTGTGCACCATTACGCCGTCGACGAAATAGTTGTGATTGCCCTCGACCTCGATATCGAACCGATTCATCGACCGAGTGTGGGGCTTGACATGGACGTCGAGGATCCTTGCCGGCACCAGTCGTTGGGTGGATTCGACAAACTGCGGGCTCACTGTGCTCTGGCCACGGAACCGAGGCAACAGCTTGTATTCCATCGAAGGTGCCATGTAGGGCGCCACCAATTCCTGGAACTTCGCGCTGGACGCAGTGGAGAACACCAGCACGGCCTTCCCCGCCTTACCGGACTGCCGCAACCGCACCTCCAGGCCATGGGTGTCGTGCAGGTAGTCACGCAGCCGGACACGCGTGCCCTCGCTCATCGCCTCAACGCAGATCTCGATACGTCCGCTACCGCCAGCGGTGCGCTCCTGCAACCCTTTCGAACGGACGGTGAATGCCCCGTCATCCATGTACCAGATGGCCAGCGCCAGCGGAGTGAGCGCTTTGAGGTACTCCTCGGAAAGGAACTTCTTGCCGTCTCCCAGATACACCGCCCGCTGCAACTCAGCCAACTCGGGCAACGGCGTGAAGTCGACAAACGTTGCGCCCTTGTCGTTTACGCGGGTCGAATGCTTGATGTTGCCCAGGAGCTCTGTCTTCCATCGCAGATAGTCGACCTGCTTGGCACCGTGCCCCATCCGGAACCGCACGCCGTTGCGATCCCGCCGGTTGGGCGACAGATTGCCGTCACCCATCAATGAGCCGAGCACCACCTGGAACTGCTGATCGCTGAGACGATGCGGCTCGGTAGCCATCACACGGTCACCGGCGATGAGGTCGCCCGCTTCCGTCCAGCCGCCTGGTGTACGGATCAGGTGATTGGGCGTCGCCGCGAACTGCGACTTACCGTTGCCGCCCGACTTTTCGACCGTGAACTGCAAGAACTGCTCGGCCGGACCGTTGTTAAACCAGTTCACGACCTTGCGTGGCACGACCCGGTCGGTGTCCGGGTCGTAGGACAGCACCTCGACGTCCATCTTCTGGGTGACGATCTTGCCGATCTTCTCGGTGGTTCTGTCGGCCAACTGCACGCGAGTGCTGTAATTGAAACACCCGAACATCACACCGATCTTTTCGCGGAGCTGGTTGATGAAGATCGCGGTGGTGCCCGAATTGCTCAGTGCGCCGGTCATCTTGCGCAGCGCCTGGCTCATCAGCCGGGCCTGCAGGCCGACGTGGCTGTCGCCCATCTCGCCCTCGATCTCCGCGCGCGGCACGAGTGCGGCCACCGAGTCGATGACCAGGATGTCCAGCGCGCCGGAGCGGATCAGCATGTCGGCGATCTCCAGCGCCTGCTCACCGGTGTCGGGCTGGCTGACCAGCAACGCGTCGGTGTCCACCCCGAGCTTCTTGGCGTACTCGGGGTCCAGCGCGTGCTCGGCGTCGATGAACGCCGCGATCCCGCCGGCGGCCTGCGCGTTGGCGACCGCGTGCAGTGCGACGGTCGTCTTACCCGAGGACTCCGGGCCGTAGATCTCGATGACCCTGCCGCGCGGCAGGCCGCCGATGCCGAGCGCCACGTCCAGGGCGATCGAACCGGTCGGGATCACCGAGATCGGCTGGCGGACCTCTTCGCCTAGCCGCATCACCGAGCCCTTACCGAAGTTCTTGTCGATCTGTGCGAGGGCCAGCTCGAGGGCTTTCTCGCGGTCGGGTGCCTGCGCCATGGTGGTCTCCGTCCTTGGATGTCTAGCTGTTCGGTGATCGGTTTCGATCGGTTGGCCGTGACGCTAGAGGCAGCCACCGACAAGCCACCGACAAGTCGGGACAGGTCGGCCTGACCAGCAGCATCTAGCCGTCGAACACTGCCCACAGTAGACGAACACCTGTTCGACTCAAGGGAGACACGCCGTGCCATCGGCCATCAGTGTCGAATGGTTCCCCAGTCCACCCCCTACCGACCGCTGCGCGGCATATGGTGAAGATATCCCGGCCGAAACGGGGTCCGCGTGCACGAGATGGCGATAACGCAAAGTGTGATCGATGCGGTGTGCGAGCACGCCGCCGGCCGCCGGGTGCACCGCGTCACGCTCGAGGTCGGCGCGCTGTGCGCCGTGGTACCCGATTCGATGCGATTCTGCTTCGAACTCGCCACTGCGGGCACGGTCGCCGACGGGGCGCGCCTGGACCTCGACGTGCAACCCGGTGCCGCGCGCTGCCGCACCTGCGGCGAGAGCTTCGAATTGCGCGACCTGATTCTGTTGTGCCCCTGTGGCAGTGCGGATGTCGAGGTGGTCGCCGGCCGGGATCTGAAGATTCTCTCGATGGAAGTGAGTTGACCATGTGCACAACGTGCGGCTGCGGGGACGACGGCGCGACGCTCACTCTGCCGGGACACGCCCACCCCCATGAGAACGGCCACCACGCCGACCATTCCCATGACCACCCCCATGCCCATCCCCACACCGAGACCGTCACGCTCGAGCAGAAGGTGCTCGCCAAGAACGACGAGCTGGCCGAACGGAACCGCGCATGGCTGGCCGCCCGCGACATCCTGGCGCTCAACCTCACCAGCTCTCCGGGCGCCGGAAAGACCACCCTTCTCGAGCGCACCATCCGCGATCTCCATTCGGCTCGCCCCGTCTCGGTCATCGAGGGCGATCAGGAGACGCTGCTGGACGCCGAACGCATCAAGGCCGCGGGAGCGCGCGCGGTCCAAGTCAACACCGGCGCCGGTTGCCACCTCGACGCCGATATGGTGCGTCGCGCACTACGGGCGTTGGACCCGGAACCGGGCTCGATTCTCTTCATCGAGAACGTCGGAAACCTCGTCTGCCCCGCACTGTTCGATCTCGGCGAGCACAGCAAAGTCGTCATCATCTCGGTGACGGAGGGCGACGACAAACCCTTGAAGTACCCGCACATGTTTGCGGCCGCCGGGCTGGTGATCGTCAACAAGATCGACTTACTGCCGTACGTCAGCTTCGATCTTGAAAAATGTTGCCAATACGTGCGATCACTGAATCGCGACGCGCAGATACTGGCGATGTCCGCCGCCACTGGCGATGGTAGCTCGCGGTGGTACGACTGGATCACCGATTGCGCAAACTCGGCTTCTGCCCTGGCAACCGTTGACAAGACATAACCCCCGGAGTAAACCCAGACTCAGCGCCGGAATTCGGCGCCACGGCACAACGTGAGGTGTTGGGAGCCCCAGCCCGGCTCCCGGTCGTGAGGGCCCCAGCCCGGCCCCCAGAAAGCTGTGACCTATGCCAACGGAGGCAGCAGTCAAAGCGGAACAGGCCTTGATCCACGTGCTGTGGATCAACGCCGGATTGAGTTGTGACGGTGATTCGGTGGCGTTGACTGCCGCCACCCAGCCCAGCATCGAGGAGATCGCCCTCGGCGCGCTCCCGGGGTTGCCGAAGATCGCCGTCCATTGGCCCCTGATCGATTTCGAGTGCGGACCGAACGGGGGCGCCGACGATTTCCTCGAATGGTTCTTCAAGGCCGACCGGGGTGAACTGGAACCGTTCGTTCTGGTCGTCGAGGGGTCGATCCCGAACGAGAAGATCAAGGCCGAAGGTTACTGGTGCGGCTTCGGCAACGATCCGGCCACCGGCCAACCGATGACCACAAGCGAGTGGTTGGATCGGCTGGCGCCCAAGGCCACTGCCATCGTCGCGGTCGGAACGTGCGCAACCTACGGCGGCATCCACGCGATGGCGGGCAATCCGACCGGCGCCATGGGCGTGCCCGACTATCTCGGCTGGGATTGGAAGAGCAAGGCCGGCATTCCGATCGTCTGCGTACCGGGATGCCCGATCCAGCCGGACAACCTCGCCGAGACACTGACCTACCTGTTGTACATGGCCACGGATCAGGCCCCGATGATCCCGCTCGACGATGCGTTACGACCGCAGTGGCTGTTCGGTGCGACCGTGCACGAGGGTTGTGACCGGGCCGGCTATTACGAACAGGGCGATTTCGCGACCGAGTACGGATCACCGAAATGCATTGTGAAGCTGGGCTGTTGGGGTCCGGTCGTCAAGTGCAACGTACCCAAGCGCGGCTGGATCAACGGGATCGGCGGCTGTCCGAACGTGGGCGGTATATGCATCGGCTGCACCATGCCCGGATTCCCCGACAAGTTCATGCCGTTCATGGACGAACCCCCCGGCGGCAAGGTGTCCACAGCGGCGTCAGGGCTGTACGGATCGGTCATCCGAAGCCTGCGCCATGTCACCGGCCGCACCGTCGACAAAGAACCGAAGTGGCGCCATCCCGGCACGCAACTCACGACCGGAGCGACCCGCACCTGGTAGGTGTGGCTGTTCCGCGGCGCGCAGGCGTGCTTTCGATTTCGAAACTGCCTGTGACGCTTCTTATCTGAAGAAAGAGAAGAGTTCGATGACAACCATCATCCCCGAGCCGTCACACGTGAAGCGCGACCCCGGCCAACTGGTGGAGATGGCGTGGGATCCCATCACCCGGATCGTCGGCAGCCTCGGCATCTACACCAAGATCGACTTCGACAACCGCGAAGTCGTCGAGTGCCACAGCACCTCGTCGATCTTCCGTGGTTACTCGATATTCATGAAGGGCAAGGATCCTCGCGACGCGCACTTCATCACCAGCCGCATCTGCGGCATCTGCGGCGACAACCACGCGACGTGCTCGTGTTACTGCCAAAACATGGCCTACGGGGTCAAGCCGCCGCATCTCGGGGAGTGGCTGGTCAACCTGGGTGAGGCCGCCGAGTACATGTTCGACCACAACATCTTCCAGGAGAACCTGGTCGGCGTCGACTACTGCGAGAAGATGGTGTCGGAGACCAATCCGAGTGTGCTGGCCAAGGCCGAGAACGCCCAGGCGCCGCATGCGGATATGCACGGCTACCGCACGATCGCCGAGATCATGCGCGCGCTCAACCCGTTCACCGGCGAGTTTTACCGCGAGGCCCTGCAGGTCAGCCGGTGGACGCGAGAAATGTTCTGCCTCATGGAGGGTCGCCACGTCCATCCGTCGACGCTCTATCCCGGCGGCATCGGCACAACCGCGACGGTCCAGTTGATGACCGACTACATGACGCGGCTGATGCGCTACGTCGAGTTCATGAAGAAGGTCGTGCCGATGCACGACGACCTCTTTGACTTCTTCTACGAAGCGCTCCCCGGCTACGACCAGGTCGGGCTGCGCCGCACACTGCTCGGCTGCTGGGGCTCGTTCCAGGATCCCGAGGTGTGCAATTTCGAGTACAAGGACATGGAGCGCTGGGGCGACGCGATGTTCGTCACGCCCGGTGTGGTGATCGACGGAAAGCTGCACACCCACTCGCTCGTGGACATCAACCTCGGTATCCGGATCCTGTTGGGCCACTCGTATTACGACGACTGGTCGGATCAGGAGATGTTCGTCAAGCAGGACCCGCTCGGCAATCCGATCGACCGCCGGCACCCGTGGAACCAGCACACGAATCCCCGGCCGCAGAAGCGCGACTTCGACGGCAACTACAGCTGGGTGATGTCGCCGCGCTGGTTCGACGGCACGAATCACCTGGCGCTCGACACCGGCGGCGGCCCGCTGGCGCGGCTGTGGTCGACCGCGCTCGCCGGATTGGTCGATATCGGCTATGTCAAGGCGACCGGCCAGAGCGTGCAGATCAACCTGCCCAAGACGGCCCTGAAGGGGCCGGTGGAACTCGAGTGGAAGATCCCGCATCACGGCAGCAACACGCTCGAGCGCAATCGTGCGCGGACGTACTTCCAGGCCTACGCCGCCGCCTGTGCCCTGCACTTCGCTGAGAAGGCGCTGACCGAGATCCGTGCGGGCCGGACCAAGACCTGGGAGAAGTTCGAGGTGCCTGACGAGGGCATCGGTTGCGGGTTCACCGAGGCGGTCCGCGGAGTGCTCAGTCACCACATGGTGATTCGCGACGGCAAGATCGCGAACTATCACCCGTATCCGCCGACGCCGTGGAACGCCAACCCCCGCGACAGTTACGGCACACCGGGTCCCTACGAGGACGCGGTCCAAGGTCAGCCGATTTTCGAGGAGAACGACAGAGAGCATTTCAAGGGCATCGACGTCATGCGCACGGTGCGCAGTTTCGACCCGTGTCTGCCGTGCGGCGTGCACATGTACCTGGGCAAGGGGAAGTCGCTCGAGCTGCGTCACTCCCCCACCCAGTCCGTCACCGGGGAATAGGGAATGGCCCCGCCGATCCGAAACGACGCGCAGTGGCGTACGGCGGGCGACCGAATCAAGGCCCTTCTTGACGCGTCCGCCGCGGGTGGCCCCGCCGCGCACGAGCGGGCGGTCCAACTCGTCCGTGAGGTGACCGACCTCTACGGCGCCGCGCTCGAACGAATCCTGCGGATCGCGGTGAGCGTCGACGCCTCGATAGCCGAACGGCTGGCCGGCGACGACCTCGTCGCGAGCCTGCTGCTCGTACACGGCTTGCACCCGCACGACATCCACCGGCGCGTCGAGGACGCCTTGGACAGGGTGCGGCCCTATCTCGGCTCACACGGCGGTGCCGTGACGCTTCTCGAAACCGTCGACGGCTCAGACGGATTCACCGTCCGCCTGCAGTTCGCCGGCAGCTGCAAGAGCTGCCCCTCGTCGGCGGTCACCCTGGAGTTGACCGTTGAGGACGCCATCCGGGCGGCGGCCCCCGAGGTCACTGCGATCGAGGTGGTGCAGCCCGACTCGGGTGCCACCGTGATACCACCGGCGACGCTGTTCAGCCGTGTCCAGCAGCGTGCACAGGCCCAGCCCACGTGGTACCCCGTGCCCGAATTCGCCGACCTGGCGCCCGGTGAGGTCGGTGGGTTCACCGTTGCGGGAACCACCGTGTTGGCATGCCGGATCGACGATGAGGTGTTCGCCTACCGCGACCGCTGCGGCGCCTGCCACAAATCGCTGGCAGGCGCCGCGCTGCACCGCAGCATCGGGTCACCCGCGGGTGACGCGGTGCTGCGCTGCCCGCGTTGCCATGCCCATTTCGATGTCGTGCATGCCGGAGCCTGCGTCGACGAACACGCTGACCCGTTCGCTCACCTGCAACCCGTCCCGCTGCTGGCGCGCGACGGCATGCTGTCGATCGCGATGGGCGCGCAAGCCACCGAGGCGGGTGTGGCATGACCAGCGCGTACGACGTGCTCGCGATGATCCGGGCCAACCGCGGCGCCCCCGCACCCGCGGGCGAACGCTGTGAGATGTGCGCCGAAGCGATCGCCGACGAACACCAGCACGTCGTGAATGTCGAAGCGCGAGCGCTGATGTGCGTATGCCGCGGCTGTTATCTGCTGTTCACCGACACCAGCGCCGAGCTCCGCTATCGCGCCGTCCCCGACCGCTGGCTGTCCTTCCCGGAATTCGGGCTGGGACGGCAGGATTGGCAGCTTCTTCAGATCCCGGTCGGGCTGGCGTTCTTCTTCAGGAACTCGACGTTGAATCGCGTGGTGGCCTTCTATCCCGGGCCGGCGGGCGCGACCGAGTCTGAACTGGACCTCTCCGCGTGGGACGGCGTCCGTGCGGCGGACCCGCGGGTTGACCTGCTCGCCGACGACACCGAGGCGCTGCTGGTGCGGGTGCCCGACGACGAACGTCGGGCACCGGAATGCTTCCTGGTGCCCATCGACGCCTGCTACGAGTTCGTCGGCAGGCTCCGCCGGCTGTGGCACGGTTTCGACGGCGGTCAGCAGGTGCGCGGATACCTCGACGATTTCTTCGAGCACGTGCGTGACCGGGCGAAGGTGGTGGCGCCGTGCCAGAGCTGACCTTCGCGGTGCTCGACATCCGCGCCGAACCGTACGCGGTGGCACCGGTGCTCACCGCCCGAATCGGTATCGCCGCCGACGGTGACGACCCCGTGCATGCCATCGCGCTGCGGTGCCAGGTCCGCATCGAACCATTGCGTCGCAGATACTCCGATCACGAGGCGCTCGGACTGCTCGACCTGTTCGGGCCCCGCGAGCGCTGGGACACCACACAACACAGCTTCCTCTGGCAGCATGCCAGCACCATGGTTCCGGGTTTCATCGGAACCACGCAGGTCGACCTGCCGCTCGAATGCACCTACGACCTCGAGGTGACTGCGGCCAAATACTTCCATGCACTGCATGACGGTGGGGTTCCGCTGCAATTCCTGTTCAGTGGAACGATTTTCACCCGCGGCGAAAAGAACTTCAGCGTTCAGCAGGTCCCCTGGGATCGCGAGGACCACTACGACCTACCCGTCTCGACGTGGCAAGACCTGATGCGCCTGCACTATCCCAACACCGGTTGGTTGCGGCTGGGTCACGACACCATCGACGCGCTGTCCGAGTTCAAATCAGCCCGCGGCCTCCTGAACTACGACGACGCGATCGCCTCGCTACTGGCCGCTCACACCGCAGAGGAGATTCGATGACCGCAGACTGGGATCACGCCCGGGCCGTCGCGGACGCGGTGCTCTACGAGGGGTACCTGCTGTATCCCTACCGAGCGAGCTCGAGCAAGAACCAGTCCCGTTGGCAGTTCGGCGTTCTGGGACCGAACGGCGCCGCAGAGGCCGCCATCGGAGAAGACGCCTCGCTGTCCACCCAGGTGCTGCTGGACCCGCACGGCATCCCGATGGTTACCGGTGCGATCCGCTTCCTGCAACTGCAGCGCCGCAGCGTCGAACGCCACGCCGGGGGCGGACGGTTCGAACCAGTCGCCGAGCTGCGCTCGGGAGCCGATGCATGGGTCAGCTGGGACGAGGCCGTCGAGTGCGAGATCCCGATCGACCCGTTCCCGGTCATGAGCTTGCCTCGCACATTGGACATCTCGGTTCCGTCGGCGAGAGAGATCGAGCCCGTCGCGGGCGGCAGGCTGGTGCGGACGCGCCGCGAGATGAGCGGCCGACTCGACGTCTCCGCCGAGCAGGACGGCGACTTGCTGCGGCTCACGTTCGATGTGTACAACACCGCTGCACCGGCCGGCGACAAGGACGAGGCGATCGCCGTGTCACTGATCGGGACCCACCTCTTGCTGGAGGTGGCCGACGGTGAGTTCATCTCCCTGCTCGAACCGCCGGAGTGGGCCGCCGACGCCGTGGCGCGGTGTCGACAGCACCGCTGCTTTCCGGTGCTCGCCGGCCCGGCGCCACATCGGGATCTCGTACTCGCGTCGCCGATCATCCTCTACGACCACCCCGAGATCGCCGAGCAGAGCAAGGGTGCGCTCTACGACTCGACCGAGATCGACGAGATCCTGACGCTGCGCATCATGACCATGACCGACGACGAGAAAGCGCAGGCCCGGGCCACCGATCAACGCGCCGCGGCGATCATCGACCGCTGCGACTCGATGTCGCCCGAGGCGATGCTCGATCTGCACGGCGCGCTGCGGAACCCGCATGCGCCGAGCGGGGAGCCGGACCTGATCCCGCAGATCCCGGCCGGCGTCGAGTGGTGGGATCCCATGGCCGATACGGCGGTGCAGCCGGACTCGGATGCGGTGCTGGTCAACGACACTCGCATCGCCCGCGGCAGCCGTGTGCGGTTGCACCCCTCCCGGCGGGCCGACGCGCAGGACGTGTTCTACGCCGACAAGATCGCGCGCGTCACCTCGGTGCATGAGGACGTCGACGGCGAGCACCATATCGGCGTCGTCATCGAGGACGATCCCGGTGCCGAACTGCACGACTGGTACGGCCGCTACTTGTACTTCGCACCCGACGAGGTCGAACCTCTGGTTGAAGGGAGTCCGCAATGGAAGTAATCGGCTGGATCGCGGTAGGAATCGTGGCGGTGGTGGCCCTGGCGGCGGCGGCGGTGGGCATCCGCTCCGTGCCGGATGCGCGGCGCTACATGAGAATCCGCCGGATGTGACGGCGAACGAGGTGTCCTCATCTCCCAACTTATCTCCCGCATCCTGGTAGCCGGGCTCGGCAACATCTTCCTCGGCGACGACGGCTTCGGCCCCGAGGTGATGCGCCGCGTGCCGCCCGACCTCGCCGGACCACACGTTGCGGTCAGGGATTACGGGATCGGCGGCATGCACCTCGCCTACGACCTGCTCGACGGCTGCGACGCCCTGGTCCTCGTCGACGCCATCCCGAGTCGCGGCGCGCCCGGCACGCTCCACGTATTCGAGGCCGACCTCACCGACGCCCGGGCCGAAACGGGTCTGGACGCGCACGCGATGGATCCCGCGGCGGTGTTCGCCAGCCTCAATGCGCTCGGCGGCACCCCGCCCTTCACCGTGGTGATCGGCTGCGAGGTCGACCGCGTCGACGAGGGTATCGGTCTGTCGGATGCCGTCGCGGCGGCCGTACCGGAGGCGGTGCAGGTGATCGGCGAGGTGGTCGCCGGACTATCGGCCCGCGTCTCGGTGACGGAGGGCTGACCGATGTGTCTGGGGATTCCGGGGCGGGTCGTGACGATGCTGGAGGGCTACGGCGATCAGCTGGCCCTCGTCGAGGTCGCGGGTGAGCACCGCAAGGTCAACGTCGGCATGCTGCCCGAGGAGACGTTCACACCGGGCGACTGGGTCATCATCCACATGGGCTTCGTGGTGGAGAAGACCGACAAGGCAGGGGCCGACGCCGCACTCGCGGGTCTGCAATTGTTCGGCAGGGGCGAACCTGTTTCGGGCCTTGAGGATTCACCGTGACCACGCGGTGCCGGCTGCGTGTCCGGGTCCGGGGAGTGGTTCAGGGCGTCGGCTTCCGGCCCTTCGTGTACACGACGGCGGCCGCGCTGGGGCTGACCGGAAGCGTCTGCAACGACAGCGCGGGCGCGCTCGTCGACGTCGAGGGCGACACCGCCGACGTCGAGACGTTTCTGGTCCGGTTGCGCGACCACCCACCGCCGCTGGCGGTGATCGAAGGCCTTGACACCGAAGCGCTTCCGGTCGCGGGCGGGACGGGTTTCGTCATCGCCGACACCTCGCGAACCGACGGTGGCCGCACGCTCACCTCACCCGACGTCGCCATGTGCGCCGACTGCGCCGCCGAACAACGTGACCCCCGCAACCGACGTTTCCGTCATGCGTTCATCAACTGCACCAACTGCGGACCGCGCTTCACCATCATCGCCTCGCTGCCCTACGACCGGCACGCCACGACCATGGCGGGCTTCGACATGTGCGAGGCCTGCGCGCGCGAATACCACGATCCCGCCGACCGCAGGTTCCACGCCCAGCCCGTCTGCTGCCCCGACTGCGGCCCGACGTTGACCTACCGCGACCTCGCGGGAGCCAGCATGACGGGCGAATCCGCGTTGCAGCGCGCGCGCCGGTTACTGACCGACGGAGGCATCCTCGCGGTCAAGGGCATCGGCGGCTACCACCTGGCCTGCGACGCCGCCGACGAACGCGCGGTCGCCGAGTTGCGTGCCAGGAAGCGCCGCGGCGACAAACCGTTCGCGGTAATGGCACCCGACCTCGCGACCGCTCGCGGCCTGGTCGAGATCGATGCGCCGTCGGCGCGGTTGCTGGCCGGACCGCAACGCCCCATCGTGTTGATGCCGCAGCGCCACGGCGCCCCCGTCGCCGACGCCGTCGCACCGCACAACCGCGACCTGGGCATCCTGCTGGCCTACACCCCGCTGCACGCTCTGCTGTTCGGGCTGCCCGGCGACGCACCCGGACCGACCGCGTTGGTGATGACGTCGGCCAACCTCGCCGGCGAGCCGATCTGCTTCGCCGATGCGAGCACGCTGGAACGGCTTTCATGCATCGTCGACGGTTGGCTGATGCACGACCGCGAAATCCTGGTGCCCTGCGACGACTCCGTGATGCGCATGATCACCCTCGACGGCGGAGACGAGCCGGTGGAATTGCCGATTCGGCGATCGCGCGGCTATGCGCCGCTGCCCGTGGCGTTGCCGATGCCGGTGCCGCCCTCGCTGGCGGTCGGCGCCGACCTGAAGAACACCATGGCGGTCGCGGACGGCCGATACGCATGGCTGAGCCAGCACATCGGCGACATGGACGATCTCGCGACGCTGTCGGCCTTCGATTCCGCGCAACGCCACCTGCGGGACTTGACGTCCGTCGCGCCGCAGGTGTTGGTCGCCGACGCGCATCCGCTGTACCGGTCGACCGAGTGGGCCCGGCGCAACGCGGCCGACCGGCCGGTCAAACTAGTTCAGCATCATCACGCGCACATCGCCGCGGTGATGGCCGAACACGGCCTCGACGGGTCCACCCAGGTGATCGGGTTCGCCTTCGACGGAACGGGTTACGGGCCCGACCGTGCGGTGTGGGGCGGCGAGGTGCTGCTGGCCAACTACAAGGGCTACCAACGGCTCGCGCACCTGAAGTACGTTGCCCTCGCGGGTGGTGACGTCAGCGTCCTTCGCCCGTATCGGATGGCCCTGGCACACCTGCGCTCGGCGGGGATCGCGTGGGATCCCGACCTGCCCCCGGTCTCGGCCTGTCCACCCGACGAGCGTCAAGCGCTTGCCCGGCAACTCGAGACCGGCCTCGGCTGCGTGCCGACCTCCAGCATGGGCCGGCTGTTCGACGCGGTGTCCTCGCTGGCCGGCGTGCGGCACGTCGTCGACTACGAGGCGCAGGCCGCCATCGAGCTGGAGGGTATCTCCCGCGGCATCGACTGCGGCACAGACTCTTACGCATTCGCCGTCGGCACAAGCCACTCGACGGCAGTGATCGATCCCGCCCCGGTGCTGCACGCCATCGTCGACGACCTCCGTGCGGGTGTGTCCTCGTCAGTCATCGGCGCCCGGTTCCACCGCGCGGTCGCCGATCTGGTTGTCGACCTCGCATGCACACACGCCGACTCGTCGCGGCCCGTGGCCCTGTCCGGCGGTGTGTTCCAGAACGCCCTGCTCCTCGAGTCGACCCTGAACGGGCTACACGGCAAGGGCATCGACGCGATGACCCATCGCACGGTGCCGCCCAACGACGGCGGTATCGCACTGGGCCAGTTGCTGGTGGGGAACGCATCATGAACGACAAGGACGGTCCTACGGTGTTCGGCCGCTACGCCTACCCGCCGAACGAGCTCGGCTACTGCGGTCCGGCCGGCGGCGGTGGAACCTCCGGGCTCGCCGCGCACGCACACGAATTCGACGGTGCCTGGCCGTATCTCACCGTCATCGCCGAGGCCGTCGGGACGTCCGACGCGCTGGACGACGAGGTCGTCCGCAGCTACTGGATCGGCGGGCGGGCGCTGTCCAAGGTGGATCCCGACCACCTGCTGGCACGGTTGCGCGCGTCGATCACCGGTCAGGTCACCGGGATGCTCGACACGGTTCCCTCCACCTCCGATGTCCTGGCACACCACAGCTTTCACGTCTTCGTTGTTTACCCCTGGGTGAAGTTCCTGGGACGCGACGCCGACACCGCCATGGGCGTCATGCAGGCTTGCCGCATCCGGTGGGGCACCGTCACGTCCGTCACCGGCGACCGGGCGGAGGTCACGTCGCGGCCGCTGACATACGGAGACGGTCGCCTGGTGCTGGGTGATCCGCGCGCCGAGCGGATCACATGGAAGCGGGGCGAGCAGTCACTGGCGCCCCGTCCGCAACCTGGGACGATCGTCTCCGCCCACTGGGACTGGATCTGCGGGACGCTGACCGACGAGGAGGCCGCCGACCTCGAGGGGGCCACGCAGGCAACGCTCAATCTTGTGAACTCCGTTCTTGGACAAGGAGTATCGCGATGACGACCGCTAAACGACCGTATGTCGGCGAGGAACTGTCAGCCGACCTCGCCGCCGCCGCGCTGGATCTGGCCCGCCGGTTCAACGATGGAGCGACTTTGTGGGTGATCTCGCCGCAGTGGGAGCCGCACGCCCATCACATCGCCGTCGAGTTCGTGCACCCGGTGATCATGGGCAAGCGGGCACTTCCGTCGGTCGCCCTCGTCGAACCGGACCCCGTCGCGCAGGCGCGGGTGGCAAGTCGGCCCGGCGATCTGCTGATCGCGGTGGCGTCGGCGCACGAACCGTCGGTCGTCGACGCGATGCGGCGCGCCCGCGCGTGGGGCGTCCTGACGTTGTGGATCGGGTCCGGACCCCGTCCAGCGGCGGGAGCGGCAAATCACATCCTCTGGATCGACACCGAGGACCCGATGGTGCCCGCCACCGGAGCATTCGTGCTGCTGTATCACCTGCTGTGGGAGCTTACCCACGTCTGTTTCGAGCATCCGGGACTGCTCAAACCCGCGGACCCCGCCGCCGTCTGCGTGACGTGTAGCGACGAGGGGCGGTTCGGTGAGGTGCTCGTGCCGCCGGTCGACGCGACGAGTTCGGCGCTGGTACGCACTGCCGAGGGTGAGGAGTGGGTCGACGTCACGCTGATCGGCGATGTCGCGGTCGACGACCTTGTTCTGCTGCATGCCGGCGGGGCCATCTCGCGCGTCGAGCCCGAGGAGGTGCGCCGATGACCGACTCCGATGCCACCGGCTTCCTGTACCCGTTCATCGAGTCCGAGGAGTCCGACGCCGCGAGCCTGCTCGACGACCTCGCGACCTCGGCCCGCGGTAAGGCCGCCGAAAGCGCTCGGCTGCAACGGGAATCGCTCGAGGAGTACGGTGATGCGTTGACCGCGGCCGGAACGCAGATGGCCGAGCGGTTCCGCCGCGGCGGGCGGTTGTACACGTTCGGCAACGGCGGAAGTTCCACCGACGCCGCGACGTTGGCCTCGCTGTTCAGCCGACCGGCACGTGGAAGGCCGGTCGCCGCATGGTCCCTTGCCGCCGACAACGCCGTGGTGACCGCGCTCGGCAACGACGTCGGGTTCGAGCTGATTTTCAAACGCCAGATCATCGCCCACGCCCGCGACCGCGACGTCGCGATCGCGCTGTCCACGTCCGGCAACTCCGACGACCTGATGACCGCGATCACCGAGGCCAAGCATCGCGGCCTGCTGACCGCGGGCTTCTCCGGCCACGACGGCGGGCGGATGGCGGCCGCCGATGACCTCGACTTCTGTTTCACCGTCCACTCGCAGAGCATCCACCGCATCCAGGAGAGCCACGCGATGCTCGGCTACCAACTCTGGGCGGTGGTTCAGGACCAACTGCACACCAACTCGGCCCGCGCACTGAACGGAGCACCTTCCACATGACACGAGCTGCGAGCGCGTCCGAACGCGAAGACCGGGTGCTGGAACGGATCGACAAGTTCCGGCAGCGACGACCGCGGCTGCTCGACGAAGTGGTGACGCTCGCGCACGGGGCGGGCGGCAAGTCGTCGGCCGCGCTCGTCGACGCGGTGTTCCTCGAGGCCTTCCGCAACGACGAACTCGAACAACTCGGTGACGCCGCCGCGGTGCGGATGCCGTCGGGCGAGCGGCTCGCTTTCTCCACCGACTCCTACGTGGTGTCGCCGCGGCGCTTCCCGGGCGGCTCCATCGGCCACGTCGCGGTGCACGGCACGATCAACGACCTGGCCGTCTCCGGTGCCCGCCCACAGTGGCTTTCGGCGGCGTTCGTGATCGAAGAGGGCTTTCCGATCGCCGAACTGCGCGAAATCGTCGCGGACATGGGCGAAGCCGCGTTGAACGCGGGCGTGCAGATCGTCACCGGCGACACGAAGGTCGTCGGCAGGGGCGCCGCCGACGGCGTCTACATCTGCACCGCGGGCATGGGTTTGATTCCCGAGGGCCGGCTGCTGTCCCGCGACAGCCTGGAGCCCGGCGACAAGGTCGTGCTGTCAGGCACGATCGGCGAGCACGGGATGGCCGTCATGCTGGCGCGCGGCGATCTGGCCATCGACGCCGACATCGCGTCGGACACCGCGCCGGTGCACGAACTCGTCGAGCTGCTGCTGACCGCGGCGCCGTCGACCCGGTGGATGCGCGATGCGACGCGCGGCGGTGTGGGCACGGTGGCCAACGAACTCGTCAAAGACGCGCCGTTCGCGATGATCCTCGACGAGGAGAGACTGCCCGTCCTGCCGCAGGTGCTCGGGGCGTGCGACATGCTCGGCATCGACCCGCTCTACGTGGCGAACGAGGGCAAGTTCGTCGCCGTCGTGCCCGCCGACGAAGCCGATGCGGCGGTGTCCGCGTTGCGCGGCCACCCGCAGGGCGCGCAGGCCGCGGTGGTCGGCGAGATCGTCCCCGAACCCCACGGAATCGTCGCGCTACGAACATCGTTCGGTGGCAGCCGGATCGTCGACATGCTCGTCGGCGACCCCCTGCCGCGGATATGTTGAGAGGAGACCGACATGTGCCTCGGCATCCCCGGTCAGGTGGTCGACATCGTCGACGCCGAACAATCGCTGGCCAAGGTCGACGTCAACGGCGTCCGCAGAACCATCAGCGTGCGTCTGCTGGTCGACGACAATCTGCAGGTCGGCGACTGGGTCCTGGTTCACGTCGGGTTCGCGATGGCCAAGATCGACGAACGCGAGGCCACGCTCACCCTCGACCAGGTACAGAAGATGGGCGCCGACTACGCCGCCGAGATCGAAGCATTCAACTCGTCCGAAATCGCTTGAGGGGCAAACCATGAGATTCGTCGACGAATTCCGCGACCCGGCCGCGGCACGCGCGCTGGTCAGATCCATCACCGACCTCGCCGGCGACGACGAGTTCAAATTCATGGAGGTGTGCGGCGGCCACACCCACACCATCTACCGCCATGGCATCGAGCATCTGCTGCCGGAGACGGTCGAGCTGGTACACGGGCCCGGATGCCCGGTGTGCGTCATTCCGATGGGACGCGTCGACGACGCGATGTGGCTGGCCGAACAACCGGACGTCATCTTCACGACGTTCGGCGACATGATGCGAGTGCCGGGATCGCGGGGCAACCTCATCGAAGCGAAGGCCCGCGGCGCCGATGTGCGCTTCGTGTACTCGCCGCTGGACTCCTTGAAGATCGCGCTCGACAACCCCGACAAGCGGGTCGTGTTCTTCGCAGTGGGCTTCGAGACAACCGCCCCGTCCACCGCCGTGACGCTGGTGCGCGCGAAAGCTCTGGGCGTGGGTAACTTCAGCGTGTTCTGTAACCACGTCACGATCGTTCCGCCCATCAAGGCGATCCTGGAGTCTCCCGACCTGCGGCTGTCCGGATTCCTCGGGCCCGGACACGTCTCGACGGTGGTGGGGTTGCGCCCGTACCGGTTCGTCCCCGACGTATACGGAAAACCCATGGTGGTGGCAGGATTCGAACCGCTCGACATCCTCGCGTCGGTGCACATGCTGCTGCAGCAGATCCGCGACGGCCGTTGCGAGGTCGAGAACCAGTACACGCGGGTGGTGCGTCCCGAAGGCAACACGCAGGCGCTCAAGCTGATGGCGCAGACGTTCGAGCTGCGACCGCATTTCGAGTGGCGGGGGCTGGGTTTCATCTCACAGAGCGCGCTGCGGCTCCACCCCGACTACGCCGACTTCGACGCCGAACGCACCTTCGCCATGCCGGGTGTGCGGGTGGCCGATCCGAAGGCGTGCCAGTGCGGCGAGGTGCTCAAAGGCGTCATCAAACCGTGGGAGTGCAAGGTTTTCGGTACCGCGTGCACACCGGAGACGCCGATCGGGACGTGCATGGTGTCCCCAGAGGGCGCCTGCGCGGCGTACTACAACTTCGGGCGGTTGCACCGTGAGACGGCGTTGGTCCTGGGTCAGCGCGCCTGAGGCCGTCTATTCATCGCCGCGATCCCGCGGCGACAAGTGAGGAGTGAATGTCATGACAGAGCCGGAGGAACGAGGAAAGCGCGGAACCGGATCCGATCAACCCTCGGGCGGGCCGGCGGACCGTCCGTCGGACACCTATCGCGGTGACGAGTCCGTCCCTGCCCACGAGGACGGCGGAAAGCCGGACTTCCAGACGGGATTCACCAACGAACCGCCCAAGGACGTCAAACCTGAGATCCCGCCGTACGAGGGGCGGCAGACGTCGGCCAAGCCGGAAGGCTCGGGCGACGACGGCGGCGAACGCACCGCGGGTGCGGTGAAGCCGGCGACGGATGCCACGAGCAAGTCGGAGTCGCCGAGCGATACCGGCGGTGCGACCGCCTCCCCCGCCGACGAACAACCGGCGTCACACATGCCGGAGTCCGACCGCGGCGACGACCAGGTGGGCCCGTCGCATACCGCGGGCACCGGTCGCGCCGAGGACAAACGCTAGCGATTCACCACTGATCGCGCGGGACGTCGAAGTCCGAGCACAGCGCGCGCCAGACGTCGCGCGGATCGACGCCGTCCTCGATGGCCCGCTCGGCGGTGCGCCCATCCAATCCGCTCAGAACGTGGTCGACGAGCAGCGACGACCCGCGCACCGAGCCGAACTGCTCCTCGACGAGCTGATGAAATTCCGTCAACCGCACGAGCCCAAACTACGCCGACGCAGCCAGCGCTTCATGGCACACCCGTACCGGATCTTCGACGTCGGAGACGGTCGCCCCCGCCCGCCGCGCCGCCTGCCGGTAGCGGGGTGTGTCCAACACCTCGCGTACCGCCTGCGCGAGCGCATCCGGGGCGAGAGGACGCACCAGTTGCGCGCTCCCCTGGCGCACAACACGATTCGCGATCTCCCATTGGTCGCCCCCGCCGGGGACCACCACCATCGGAACTCCGGCCAGCAGTGTCTTGGCCACCATGCCGTGGCCGCCTCCGCAGATCACCAGGTCGGCATGCGAGAGCAGTTCGTCCTGTCTTCCCAGCCCGACCACCGCCCACGGCGGCACCGTGACCTCCGTGCCGCCCAGTCGCGACACCACGACGCGCGAACCCGGTGGCACCACCTCCCCCGGCGTCAAAGTCTCCAACGCGACCTCGGCAAGGCCGCGTTCACCGGTGGTGGCAGTCGAGGGTGCGACGACCACGACGGGTCCGTCGCCCGGCGGGATGTCGAGCGTCGCCGACGTCGGCTCGAAGTGCAGCGGACCCACCACCACGGCTTCGGTGGGCCAGTCCGGCCGGGGCACCTCCAGCGCCGGCAACGTGGCGATCAACCGTCGGCGCGGGCCGGGATCGTCTGCGGGCAAACCGATTTGCACACGCGCCGCCGAGCGCTGGCGAATGCCCTGCCGCCATGACCGGGCGGAGAGGGCGCGCAGGATCGCGTCGCGCAGCCGGCCGCGGAAACCCACGCCGGGCGCCAGGCCGCTGCCGATCGGCGGAAGCCCCTTCGACGGCCGGTACAGCGGGTGCGGGTTGAGTTCGACCCAGGGCAGCCCGAGCAGTTCGGCGCAGAACCCGCCCGCCGTGGTGATGGCGTCGGAGATCACGAGGTCCGGCGCGAGCTGACGCATCTGCGGCGCGTTGAGCACGGCCATCCGGGCACCACGCTGGTGGACCTTCGCGCCGGCGTCGGCGTCGTCGTCGGTGTCCACCGGATCCAGGCCGAGGAGTTCGGCGGCGTTCACCCCGGCGTCGCGGGCCGTGTCCAGCCATTCCGTCCCGGTCAGCAGTGTCGGCGTATCCCCGTTGGCCAGAAAACGAAGGCACAATGCGAGTGCCGGAAAGGCATGTCCCGGATCCGGTCCGGCAACGACCGCGACGCGCATTGGGCTACCCTGCCACAGCTGCGCGGCACTAGGCTTGCGCCCATGACCGACCAGGCTTCTGAACTGAAAACCGACGTCGACAACATCCGGGCGGTGGAAACGTTCCTCTACGCCCTGCAGGACGAGGATTTCGACACCGCCGACGGCCTGCTCGCCGATCACGTCGAATGGCACAACGTCGGCTACCCCACGATCCGCGGCCGTCAGCGCATCATCGGCCTGATGCGTCGCGGTCAGGGCCGCTTCGGCTTCGAGGTGAAAATCCACCGCATCGCCGCCGACGGCAGCTCCGTGCTCACCGAACGCACCGACGCGCTGGTGTTCGGACCGGTGCGCCTGCAGTTCTGGGTGTGCGGAACGTTCGAGGTGCACGCCGGTCGAATCACGTTGTGGCGCGACTACTTCGACACTCTGGACTTCCTCAAGGCGACGGTGCGCGGTCTGGTCGCGGCGGTGTTCCCAGCGCTGCGCCCCACGATGTGACTACGGCTACGCCCCGCGAACGTGGCCGAGCTCGTTGAACGCCTGCGCCCACCCCACGAGCCGGTCGGTGGCGTTGGACAGCTCGTCGCGGTAACGCTGTTGCCACATCGGTGAGGTCGACGTCGGGCCGGCGTTCGCCGCCGACACCAGTTGCGCTGCGGCGTTGACCATTTCGCCATACTGCCGTGCCCCGTGATCGAGTTGCGCCGTGAACGCCTGGATGGTGGGCACCAGGTGGGCGCGCGACTGCGGCGTCGCGCGGACCGCCCGCTCCATCGACATCACTTCGTTCGCGGTGGCTGCCATGGTCGTCGCGGTCTGGTTCGCCGCGGCGGCCAGCTCGCGGAGTTCGTCCGACGGCAGCATCCGCCCCCGCTCCAGGACCCCGAGCAGGGAGAAGAATCCACGCTCGGAGGTGGCCAACGCCGCCATCGGCTGGCGGGCTGCCGATCCCCACGGTGGAAGCCTGCGGGTGGCGCGGGACCGCGGAGGCGGCAGCGGCTCGCGGCGCAGCCAGCGGTACCGCAAGAACGTCAACGTGGCCAAGAAAGCAGCGCCGACGGCGATCGGCGACGGGATGAACAGCGCCCATGCGGGAACATCCCACGCCGCCACGACGCCGGTCACGCCGATCCAGAACACACAGGAAATCGTGAAGAACACGGTGAGCCGTAGCGCCCAGCGCCGCTTGCGGAGCAGCTTGGCGCGCGGGTCGGCGGCGGCGTTCAGCTTGTCGGCCAGGACATCGGACCACTCGGCGGCCGTGTCGATGCCGTTCTGGACACCCCGTTGCACCAGCGAGCGCAACGGCTCGGGTCGACTCCTCTGCGAACTCACTGGTGTCCTCACGAACTATTGAGACAGCGGATTTTCCGGTGTCGCCTGCTGCGGATTGGTCGCCGGGGGCGCGGGTTGCGGAGCGGCGTTGCCGCCCGCGGGCAACTGCTCACCGCGCATCGAGGCGCGGATCTGCTCCAGCCGGGAATGCCCGGCCATCTGCACGCTGGCCTGCTGGACCTCCAGCATCCGGCCCTGCACCGAGTTCTGCGCCAACTCGGCCTCGCCCATGGCGTTGGCATACCGGCGCTCGATCTTCTGGCGCACCTCGTCGAGGCTGGGCGTGGTGCCCGGGGCGGCCAACTCGCTCATCGAGCGCAGCGACGAGCTGACCTGCTCCTGCATCTTGGCCTGCTCGAGCTGGGACAGCAGCTTGGTGCGTTCGGCGATTTTCTGCTGCAACATCATCGCGTTCTGCTCGACGGCCTTCTTGGCCTGGCCGGCCGCGTTGAGCGCCTGGTCGTGCAGGGTCTTGAGATCCTCGACGCTCTGCTCGGCGGTGACCAACTGCGCGGCGAACGCTTCGGCGGCGTTGTTGTACTCGGTAGCCTTGGCGGCGTCGCCGTTGGCGACGGCCTGATCGGCCAGCGTCAACGCCTGCCGCACGTTGACCTGCAACTTCTCGATGTCGGCGAGCTGGCGGTTCAGACGCATCTCCAGCTGGCGCTGGTTGCCGATCACCTGGGCGGCCTGCTGGGTCAGGGCCTGGTGCTGGCGCTGGGCTTCCTCGATGGCCTGCTGAATCTGCACTTTCGGGTCGGCGTATTCGTCCACCTTGGAGCTGAACAGCGCCATGAGGTACTTCCACGCCTTGACGAACGGATTGGCCATGTCAGTTCACTCCGCCTTCGTGTCGTTGTGTCGGACTCGCCGGCCCGGCTTCCCGTGCTGCCCAATCTATCGGGTCAGCGCGTATCACCACAGTCGGTCGTGGTCGGCTCAGCGCGTCAGGCGACCGCCATCGACACGACCTGCGGGATGACCACCTTGGTGGTGGCGTCGATGTTGGCGGCACCGGCGAAGGCGGCGCTCTCCTCACGCTCCATCTCCTGGCCGGCGTCGAAGAGCACCTGAGACAGCGGAACGTCGAGGGCGCCGCAGATCGCGCTGAGCAATTCGCTCGAAGCTTCCTTGCGGCCGCGTTCAACCTCCGAGAGGTAGCCCAGACTGACCCGGGCGGTGTCGGACACTTCGCGCAGGGTGCGTCCCTGGTCGACGCGGGCACGACGCAGCACGTCGCCGATCACCTCGCGCAGCAATGCCGTCATCGTGCTCTCCCTTCGGAGTCAGTATCTGGGGATCCAATAGGGCAACGCTGAGCGTGGGCCTGTTGGTTCCCGGATGGCGCAGATCACTGTCGAGTGAGGGCCGACCGCAGGTGCACGACGGCCTCCCCGACCGCGGCGAGGCGGATCTCCCAGCGCGATCCGTCCAGCCGCAACTCGACGACGTCGGTCTTGATCGGCCCGGCGATGCCGAGGAATACCGTGGCCGCCGCGTAGCACCGCGCTCGCCCCCGGCACGCCGGCCAGTGTGGCCGCCAGCAGGCCCCCGGTCAGCGATTCGGCGGTCGCGATCGTCTGCCCGCGCACGGTGAGGTCGGCGACAAGCGCGCGGGCGTCGTCACTGACCAGCGGGTCGTCCACGGGAGTCCTTGATGGCCGTCACCACGTAATCGACCCCTGTGACGACCGTCAGGATGACCGCCGCGCACATGACCACCCACGCCGCGGCCAGCCACGCACCCGACAACGGCAGCACGAACAGCCCGATCGCCACCCCTTGTACGAGGGTCTTGAGCTTGCCGCCGCGGCTGGCCGGGATCACGCCGTGACGCAACACCGCGAACCGCAATACCGTGATGCCGATCTCCCGGGTCAGGATCACCACCGTGATCCACCAGGGCAGGTCACCCAGTAGCGAAAGCCCGATCAGTGCAGCGCCGATGAGGGCTTTGTCCGCGATGGGGTCGGCCAGTGTGCCGAACTCGGTCACCATGCCGTAGTTGCGCGCGAGCGCCCCGTCGAACCGGTCGGTGATCACCGCGACGGTGAACACGACGAATGCGGCTATCCGCCAGAATGTTTCATGCCCGTCGCCGACGAACAGCACCACCAGGAAAACCGGAACCAACGCCATCCGCACGCCGGTGAGCACATTCGCGATGTTCGCTACACGGGCGCGCGGGACCAGCGGATCAGTATGGGGTTGGCCCGACACCGCAACAGAATATCGGTTGCTCGAACCGATACTCTCCACCTGTGAGCGCAGAATCCGGCGAGGTCGTCGTGCGGCGTGCGCGAACTTCGGATGTCCCCGCCATCAAAACCTTGGTCGACATCTACTCCGGCAAGATCCTGCTGGAGAAGAATCTGGTGACGCTCTATGAGGCCGTTCAGGAGTTCTGGGTCGCCGAACTGGGCGGCGAGCTGCTCGGCTGCGGCGCGCTACACGTGTTGTGGTCCGACCTCGGAGAGGTGCGCACCGTCGCCGTGCATCCCAAGGTCAGGGGCCAAGGCGTCGGGCACGCGATCGTCGACAAACTGCTCGACGTCGCGCGTGAGTTGCGCCTCGAGCGGATCTTCGTGCTCACCTTCGAAGTCGAGTTCTTCAGCAGGCACGGGTTTCGCGAGATCGACGGCACACCCGTCACCGCCGAGGTCTTCGAAGAGATGTGCCGCTCGTACGACACCGGTGTCGCCGAGTTCCTCGACCTGTCCTACGTCAAGCCGAACATCCTCGGCAACACCCGAATGCTGTTGACCCTTTAGCGATTTGTGCACACTTTGGTGCGCTGAGCGCTCCTAGCGGTGCACAAATCACTCGTCGTCTTCTGGGGTGTCGGCGCCGCGGATCGACGCCAGCGTCGCGGCCAGTTCGTCGGGTTTGACGAGAACCTCACGGGCCTTGGAACCCTCGCTCGGCCCGACGATGTTGCGGGTCTCCATCAGATCCATCAACCGGCCCGCCTTGGCGAAGCCGACGCGCAGTTTGCGCTGCAACATCGACGTCGACCCGAACTGGCTCGACACCACCAACTCGACCGCCTGCAGGAAGACGTCCATGTCGTCGCCGATGTCGGGGTCGACGTCGGTGCGCTCGCTGTTGGTCTTGGCGTTGGTGACGCCCTCGGTGTACTCCGGTTCGGCCTGCGACTTGGTCGCTTCCACGACGGCGTGGATCTCGTCGTCGGTGATGAACGCGCCCTGCAGACGGATCGGCTTGTTGGCCCCCATCGGCAGGAACAGTCCGTCGCCCATGCCGATCAGCTTCTCGGCGCCCTGCTGGTCGAGGATGACGCGGCTGTCGGTCAACGACGACGTGGCGAACGCCAACCGTGACGGCACGTTGGTCTTGATCAGGCCGGTGACGACGTCCACCGACGGCCGCTGCGTGGCCAGCACCAGGTGAATGCCTGCCGCGCGAGCCTTCTGGGTGATGCGCACGATCGCATCCTCGACATCGCGCGGGGCGGTCATCATGAGGTCGGCCAACTCGTCGACGATCGCGACGATGTAAGGGTAGGGCTTGTACTCACGCTGACTGCCGAGCGGCGTGGTGATCTCGCCGGAGCACACCTTCTTGTTGAAGTCGTCGATATGGCGCACGCGTGAGGCCTGCATGTCCTGATAGCGCTGCTCCATCTCCTCCACCAGCCACGCCAGCGCGGCGGCGGCCTTCTTCGGTTGGGTGATGATCGGCGTAATGAGGTGCGGGATGCCCTCGTAGGGGGTCAGTTCCACCATCTTCGGGTCGATCAGGATCATCCTGACCTCTTCCGGCGTGGCCCGCACCAGCAGCGACACCAGCATCGAGTTCACGAAGCTCGACTTACCGGAACCGGTCGAGCCGGCGACCAGCAGATGCGGCATCTTGGCGAGGTTCGCCGAGATGTACTCGCCCTCAATGTCTTTGCCCAAACCGATGACGAGCGGGTGGTGGTCACCCCGGGTACTTGGATCGGTGAGCACGTCAGCCAGGCGGACCATCTCGCGGTCCACGTTGGGAACCTCGATACCGACCGCACTCTTGCCCGGGATCGGCGCCAGCATCCGGACACTCTCGGTCGCGACCGCATAGGCGATATTGCGTTGCAGCGCAGTGATCTTCTCGACCTTGACGCCCGGACCGAGTTCGACCTCGTACCGGGTGACGGTCGGGCCGCGAGTGCATCCGGTGACCGATGCGTTGACCTTGAACTGGTCGAGCACCTCGGTGATCGCCTCGATCATCCGATCATTGCCCGCGCTCCGCCGTTTCGGAGGATCGCCGGCGATCAGAAGTTCGAGCGACGGTAGCGCGTACGGTCCGTCGACCACGCGGTCCAGCGTCATCGTCGACTGCTTTTGCTTCTTCTTACGCGTCTTGGCGGTCGGTTCGGGAATCGTCGGCGCTTCGTCGGAGAGCGGATAGTTCTCCATCGGCGTGCCGGTCGGCCAAGCCTGTTCGGCGTCGTAGGCGTTCGGGTCGCCGGGTGGGAATGAATCGTCGTAGTAGCCGTCGGAGAAATCGTCGGACTCGGATATGACGGCGGTGTCCTCGTCGTCGTACTCGTCGTAGTCGTATTCGTCGTAACCGCGGGCGGAGAACATGGAGCGCACGGTCGAGGGCACTTCGCGAATCGTCGTGCCGGTCACCAGCAATACCCCGAACAACACACCGATGAACAACAGCGGGGCGGCGATCCAGGCAGTTAACCCCTCGGAGAGCGGACCGCCGATCGCGAACCCGAAGAAGCCCGAGGCATGTCGACGTGCCGCCGGATCCTGCGGCGAACCGGCCCACAGATGCCACAGCCCGAGCGCGGGTAGCGCGATCATCACCGAACCTAGGATCAGCCTCGGCCTGGCGTCCGGATCCGGTTCAGTGCGCATCAGCGTCACACCGACTGCGGCCAGGGCGATGGGAACGAGTACGACGGCCGCGCCGATCAGCGTCCGCCAGAACGTGTCGAGCCAGTCCCCCACCGGACCGGCGGCGCCGAACCACGAACTCGCCGCGATGATCACCGCCAGGCCCAGCAGCGCCAGGGCGATGCCGTCACGCCGATGACCGGCTTCCAGGTCGCGGGCCCGACCGACCGAACGCGCGGTGGTGCCCGCGCCTTTGGCCACCATCAGCCAACCCGCCCGCACACCGCGGCCCACCGCGGCACCGGCCGACGAAATGGGTGACGACGTCCGGCGCGGTGACGTGGTCTTGCGCGGCGCCGGCTTGCGGCGCGGCGCGGCCCGGCCACCGGAGCGCACACTCTGTTTCGACCTGGTCGAACGACTTCCCGAGCGCGCGGCGGTCTTACTAGGCATGCCTGTAAGCCTAGTCGCTTCAGCCCCAGAATCACCATCTGCCACACGGGTAACAGATTCGTATCGATTGACCCGCTTTTGCGACTTACCGTGCGGAAATGACCGAAACCAACACGTCGGCGGGCCTGCCGACCACGACCAAAGTGCTGTGCGCTGCATACGGCAGCATCGCGGTCGTCGCGCTGATCGCCACCTGGAGCCAGAACCTGGCCTACCTCGACCGCGGGGCGGACTTCCTCCGCGTGTTCTGGGAAGAAACCAAGGTCAACCCGGCGTCGCGATCCATCACCGCCGACATCGCCCTGTTCCTGCTCGCCGCGGTGATCTTCATGGTGTTCGAGGCGCGCAAACACGGCATCCGATTCGTCTGGATCTACGTCGTCGCCTCGTTCCTCATCGCGGTCAGCGTGACGTTCCCGTTGTTCCTTCTCGCGCGCGAATTGCGCATACATCGCACCGAGGCCACGCGGATCGGAGCACCGGACGCCGTCGGTCTCGTCGTCATCGCGATCCTCACGGCGGCCTTCACGATCTGGGTCGACGTGGTCTGAGCGTCGCGGGTGTCGGTGAGTAGGCTTTTCACTCGTCCAGCAGCACTCACCGAGGAGTCAAGCCGCAAATGCCTGTCGTAGTCGTCGCCACCATGACCGCCAAACCCGAATCCGTTGACACCGTACGGGACGCGTGCAAGAAGGCCATCGAGGCGGTGCACCAGGAGCCCGGTTGCGAGCTCTACGCGCTGCACGAGGCCAACGGCACCTTCGTGTTCGTCGAGCAGTGGGCCGACGAGGATGCCCTCAAGACGCACAGCACCGCTCCGGCCATCGCTGAGCTGTTCGGTGCGGTGGGCGAGCACCTCGACGGGGCGCCGGACATCAAGATGCTGCAGCCGGTTGTCGCCGGCGACCCGAGCAAGGGCGCGCTGCGGTCCTGATGCCCGGGCTCGCAGGCAAAGTCGCGTTCATCACGGGTGCGGCGCGCGGGCAGGGCCGCGCGGAGGCGGTGAAGTTGGCCTCCGACGGCGCCGACATCATCGCCGTCGACCTCTGCGACCAGATCGCCTCGGTGCCTTACCCGTTGGCGACGGCCGACGATCTGGCCGAGACCGTGAAGCTCGTCGAGGACACGGGCGCGCGAATAGTGGCGCGGCAGGCTGACGTTCGCGACCAGGATGCGCTGGCGTCGGCGTTGCAGGCCGGTGTCGACGAGTTCGGCCGTCTCGACATCGTCGTCGCCAACGCCGGTATCGCGCCGATGCAGTCGGGCGCCGACGGGTGGCGCGATGTGATCGACGTGAACCTCACCGGCGTCCATCACACGGTCGAGGTCTCCAAGGCTGCGCTGATCGCCACCGGCGAGGGCGGCTCGATCGTGCTCACCAGTTCGGTCGTGGGCCTGGTCGGAATGGGCAGCGACGATCCAGGCGCCATTGGCTACGTCGCCGCCAAACACGGCATCGTCGGGTTGATGCGGCTGTATGCCAATCTGCTTGCACCGCACAGTATCCGGGTCAACTCGGTGCATCCTGCCGGCGTGGACACCCCGATGATCAACAACGAAGCGACGCGGCAGTGGCTGGGCAGCATCGCGGAGAAGAGCCCGCAGGACATGGGCAACGCACTTCCGGTGCAGGTGTTGCAACCCGAAGACATCGCCAACGCGGTGGCGTGGCTGGTCTCCGACGCGGCGCGTTACGTCACCGGTGTCGCGCTTCCCGTCGACGCGGGGTCGGTCAACAAGCGCTGAGCTCTTGCCCGGAAGAAGTGCCGCACCTCGGTGCGGCGAGATGTACCGGCCCCTCGGTCGATGCTTCGCCGGCGTCGTCGCGGTCGAACGGTTTCCATGTGGCTCGGCACTCGGCAATCGCAGCCGTCGCTTTGTGTCGGCGATCCCTCTCGGACTGCCCAGCTACGAGCGAAATATTCGTCAGTAGCGAATAATTCGCTCAGAGGCGGGCAGCCCCACAACTGGGTCCCGCGAAGCCTGGTGAGGCTGGACATACCGGCGACCGGCACCGCGACGTGACCTAGCCAAACCTAAGAGTCATACCTCGATGACGGTCGGCACGATCATCGGTTGGCGCCGATAGACCTCCCCCACCCATTTGCCGACGGCGCGCCGCGACGCCTGGGCGATGCGGTTGATATCGGTGACCCGTTCGGCCACAAGCGCTTCGAGTGCCTCTTCGACTTTGCGGGTGGCAGGCTCGAGAGCCTTCGGGTCCTCGGAGAAGCCGCGGGAGTGCAGGTGCGGCGCCGCCGCGGGCTTACCGGTGCCGCGCTGGACGACGACGGTGATGCCGATGAACCCCGAAGAGAGCGTGAGCCGTTGACCGACCACGGCGTCCCCCACATCGCCGGTGACCAGCCCGTCGACGAACATTTTGCCTGTGGGCACCGCGCCCGCGATCGACGCCCGTCCGGCTACCAGGTCGACGCTCACGCCGTTCTCGGCCAGCACGATGTTGTCCTCGGGAACCCCTGTGCGGGCGGCCAAACCGGCGTTGGCACGCAACATCCGCCAGGTGCCGTGCACGGGCATCACGTTGCGCGGGCGCACGCCGTTGTAGAGAAACAGCAGTTCACCGGCGTAGGCGTGCCCGGTAACATGCACCCGCACTTGCGCATTCGTGACGACACGCGCGCCGATCTTCGCCAGCGCGTCCAGCACCCCGAAGATCGCTTCCTCGTTGCCCGGTATCTGCGACGACGACATGATGATGAGGTCGCCCGCAGTCAAGGTGATGCTGCGATGCTCACCGCGCGACATCCGCGACAGCGCCGCCATCGGCTCCCCCTGCGTTCCGGTGGTGACGAGCACGACGCGTTCAGGTGCCATCATCTCCGCGGCGCCGATGTCGATGATGTCGTCATCGTTTTCCAGCGTGAGGTATCCGAGTTCCTTAGCGATTCCCATATTGCGGACCATCGACCGCCCGACGAAGGCCACCTTGCGGCCCAGCGCCACCGACGCGTCGATGATTTGCTGCACGCGACCGACATTGGAGGCGAAGCAGGCCACGATGACGCGGCCCTGCGCGCTGCGGATCAGCCGGTGCATGTTCGGGCCGATCTCGCTCTCCGACGGCCCCACACCGGGAATCTCGGCATTGGTCGAATCGCACAGGAACAGGTCCACCCCGGCATCGCCGAGCCGCGACATACCGGGCAGGTCGGTGGGTTTCCCGTCGGGCGGAGACTGATCGAGCTTGATGTCGCCGGTATGCAGCACCGTGCCGGCGCCGGTGTGGATCGCGATGGCCAGGCAGCCGGGTATCGAGTGGTTGACCCCGAAGTATTCGCACTCGAACACGCCGTGTCTGGAACTCTGGCCCTCGTCGACTTCGACGAACACGGGTTTGATCCGGTGTTCGCGGCACTTCTCGGCCACCAAGGCGAGCGTGAACTTCGAACCGACCACCGGGATGTCGCGGCGAAGCTTGAGCAGGAACGGGATCGCGCCGATGTGGTCCTCGTGCGCGTGGGTCAGTACCAGCGCCTCCACCTCGTCGAGGCGGTTCTCGATCAGG
Organism: Mycobacterium neumannii; assembly: GCF_002245615.1. Taxonomy (NCBI): domain Bacteria; kingdom Bacillati; phylum Actinomycetota; class Actinomycetes; order Mycobacteriales; family Mycobacteriaceae; genus Mycobacterium; species Mycobacterium neumannii. The sequence goes on from NZ_NKCO01000001.1 coordinate 266,591, forward strand.
CGCAGGTCGGGAAGGATCAGGTCGACGCCGGGCTCGTCGTGGGTGGGGAACAAGACCCCGCAGTCCACGATCAGCAACCGGCCCAGATGCTCGAATATGGTCATGTTGCGGCCGATTTCGCTGATCCCGCCCAGCGCAGTGACCCGAAGTCCGCCTGGGGCCAGTGGCCCCGGTGGGTTCAGTTCTTCGTTCACTACCGCAGCACCGCGGCCGCCCGCATATCTGCGGCCAGCGCGTCAAGTTGTGCAGGGGTGGCCGGTACTTGCGGCAGCCTGGGGTCACCAGCGTCGAAGCCCTGAAGTCGCAGCCCGGCCTTCGACAGCGTCACGCCACCGAGCCGGGCCTGCGCGTCGACCAGCGGGCCCAGCGTGACGTTGATCTTGCGGGCCGTCGCGATATCGCCGGATTGGAAGGCCGAGAACATATCTCGCAGCTGGCTGGCGGCGAGGTGGCCCCAGACGCTGACGAATCCGACGGCGCCCATGGCCAACCAGGGCAGGTTGAGCGCGTCATCCCCGGAGTAGTACGCCAGCCCGGTCTCGGCGATGATCTGCCCGCCACCGTGCAGATCGCCCTTGGCGTCCTTGACGGCCACGATGTTGGGGTGCTCCGCGAGCATGCGCAGCGTCTCCCACTGGATCGGCACCACCGACCGCGGCGGGATGTCGTAGAGCACCACCGGAAGCGGCGTCGCATCGGCCACCGCGGTGAAGTGGGCCAGCAACCCAGCCTGCGGCGGGCGCGAGTAGTACGGCGTCACCACCAGGAGCCCGTGTGCGCCCTCGGCCGCACACGCTTTGGCCAGATGCACGCTGTGCGCGGTGTCATAGGTGCCCGCACCGGCGATGATGCGTGCCCGGTCACCCACGGCGTCGAGTACCGCCCGCAGCAGTGCGATCTTCTCTGCATCGGTCGTGGTAGGCGACTCGCCGGTGGTCCCGGACAGCACCAGGCCGTCACAGCCGGCGTCGACGAGTCGTGTCGCCAGCTGGGCCGCGGCTTGGGTGTCGAGCATGCCGTCGGGCTTGAACGGAGTCACCATCGCGGTCAGCACGGTGCCCAACCGGGCCCTCACATCGATTCCGCTGGTGCTCACGGGGCTCAGATTACTCGTGATGGTCACGCTTCCGTGGCCAGAGGGGATGTGGCGACCTCCGTGCCGTCGGACAGCGTGGAGATCTCGAAGTCGCTGAACACCTGGGGTGCGACGTCGACCAGGTGGCGCAGGCACTCGATGGCCAGCCGACGAATCTCGACGTCGGCGTGCTCGCTGGCCCGCATCGCGATGAAATGCCGCCACGCGCGGTAGTTGCCGGTCACGACGATGCGGGTCTCGGTGGCGTTGGGCAGCACCGCACGGGCGGCCTGTCGCGCCTGCTTGCGTCGCAGCACACCGAGTTGCTCCCCGGGCTCGCCGCCCCTGAACTTGGCTTCGAGGCGTTCGAGCAGCTCGGTGTAGGCGGTGCGGCTGGCGTCGGCGGCGGCGGCGAACATCTCGGTCAACTCGGGGTCGTCCTCGATACTCGGCGGCACCACCACCTGCGCGTCGTGCTCGGGAACGTACCGCTGCGAGAGCTGCGAATACGAGAAGTGGCGGTGACGGATCAGCTCGTGTGTGCACGACCGCGAGATGCCGGTGATGTAGAACGACACCGAGGCGTGCTCGAGCACCGAGAAATGCCCGACGTCGATGATGTGCCGAATGTAGGCCGCGTTGGTGGCGGTGCGCGGATTAGGCTTCGACCAGCTCTGATAGCACGCGCGGCCGGCGAACTCGACGAGCGCGGGTCCGCCGTCGGCGTCGGTTTCCCATGGCACTTCCGGCGGCGCGGTGAACTCCGTCTTGGCGATCAGCTGGACGCGCAGCGGCGAGGTCTCGGCCACGGCTCACCCTAACGCGGGCCGTCGGCGATTCCCGTGAGCGCCGAGATTGCGCCGAGCCGATCACCGGATGTGCGGTTTCATCCGCGACTCGCCGGTCGCACCGGATCAGATCGCACATCGGCGGCGAACCAAGCGAAGAATCCAGGTTTCGACCGCGCGCGGGCCGGGAACAAATCCGTTCTCAATCGGTGTTACCCAAACGCCGATCTAGAGAGGGAGGGTGACCAATGGCCACCGATTACGACGCACCCCGTGTGAAGGAAACCGACGAAGCGGTCGATGAGTCACTCGAGGCGATCGCCGCCCGACGCGGTCAGGCTGACATCGCTGTTCTCGACGTCGATGACGGTGACGCGGTCGACCCGATCATCCTGCCCGATATGGACCTGTCCGGTGAGGAGCTCACGGTCCGGGTGATCCCGAAGCAGGCCGACGAGTTCACCTGCTCGAGTTGCTTCCTGGTGCAGCACCACAGCCGGCTGGCACTGCAATCCGGCGACCGCACGATCTGCGCGGACTGCGTCTGAGCGTCGTTTCCGGCCGGGTGTCGGGTTGTGTCAACCCGACTCTCGGCGCAAGTCGTCGACCAGGTCCCCGTTCGCGCCGACCGTGACGACTGACAACCCGAGCCACGACGCCATCGTCCGCAATTCGTCCGCCAACACCGGAGCTACCCGCGACCGCTCTGCGCCCTCCTCCGCGAACGCACCCACAACGTGCAGGACGCCCGCGGCCCGATCGGCCTTCAAGTCCACCCTTCCGACCAGTTCACCGTCGAGCAGAAACGGCCATACGTAGTAGCCGTACTGCCGCTTCGGCGCCGGGGTGTAGATCTCGATGCGGTACCTGAAGCCGCCGAACAAGCGCTCCACCCGCGGCCGGAAGAAGATCAGCGGGTCGAAGGGGCACAGCAGCGCCGTTCCGCGGTCGCGTCGCGGAATGATCTGTCCCGCCCGCAGATACGCCGGTCCCTTCCAACCGTCGACCTCCACCGGTTCCAGCTCGCCGTCGGCGACCAGTTTCGCGATCGCAGGCTTCACCTGCGCCGGCGACAACCGGAAATAGTCGCGGATGTCCTGCTCGGTGCCCACCCCGAGAGCGCCCGACGCCCTCAGCACCAACTCCCTGACGGCATCCGCCTCATCGACCTCACGAGCGAACACCTCCGGCGGCAGCACCCGCTCCGACAGGTCGTAGTGCCGGGCGAATCCGACCCGAGTGGCCGTCGTCAGCACCCCCGAGGCAAACAACGCCTCGGTCACCCACTTCGTGTCGCTGCGGTCCCACCACGGACCCTTCCGGCCGCGTTGTTCGGCGCCCAGATACGCCTCGATCTCGCCTGCGGTCGACGGGCCCAACTCCGTCACGGCGCTCACCACGTCGTCAACCAGCTTGGCGTTCTTCTTGACGATCTCCTTGCCCCACCGGCCGTGCGTGTACTCGCGCATCCGCCACCGCATCAGCGGCCAATCGTCGACGGCCATCAGCGCTGCTTCGTGCGCCCAGTACTCGACCAATATCCGAGGAGCGCGCGCCGAATGACTCCACGCCGCCCGATCGAGCACATCGCGGTCGTACGGGCCGAGCCGGCTGAACACCGGCGCGTAGTGCGCGCGCACCGACACCGACACCGAGTCCAGCTGCAGGACCTGTATCCGAGAGATCAGCCTGCGCAGGTGTGCACGCGTGACGGGGCCCCGCGGACGCGGCTCGGCGAAGCCCTGCGCGGCGACGGCGACACGGCGGGCCTGATCGGCCGTGAGTCTGGTCGGCACGTCTTCATCGTGCCGGACGCCACCGACAGTGCGTCAGCGCCGCCGGTAGCTGTAGAACCGGTAGCGCAATCCCGAGGTGCTGGTCAGCCAATCCCCCGCCGCACCTAGCCAGGACTCGTCGAGCACCGGGGCCATCACGTCGGAGTCCTGACGCGGCAGCTCGATCTCGACCTCGGTCACCTCGCAGCGGGTGGCGACCTGCAGGGCAGCCAGGTAGATCTGCGCGCCGCCGATCACCCAGACCGGGTCATCGGTCAACGCCTCGTCCAGCGACGCCACCACGTCTGCCCCCTCGGCCGCATAGTCGCGCCGGTGGGTGAGCACCACGTTGCGACGCCCGGGCAACGGACGGACCTTGGCGGGCAGCGACTCCCACGTCAACCTGCCCATCACGACCGTGTGGCCCATCGTCAGTTCCTTGAATCGGGCCTGGTCCTCGGGCAGGCGCCACGGGATACCGCCGCCGCGGCCGATGACACCAGAACTCGATTGTGCCCAGATGAGCCCGACGTTAGACCGCAACCGGGGCCTTGATCGCCGGATGCGGGTCGTAATTGAGGATGGCCACGTCTTCGTAGGTGTAGTCGAAGATCGAATCGCGCGGCGCCAGAACGAGTTCGGGGTACGGCCGGGGATCGCGGCTGAGCTGCAACTGCACCTGCTCGACGTGATTGTCGTAGATATGGCAGTCGCCGCCCGTCCAGATGAACTCCCCGACCTCGAGCCCGGCCTGCGCGGCCATCATGTGGGTCAGCAGCGCGTAGCTGGCGATGTTGAACGGCACCCCGAGGAACAGGTCGGCGCTGCGCTGATACAGCTGGCACGACAGTTTGCCGTCGGCGACGTAGAACTGGAAGAACGCGTGGCACGGCGGCAACGCCATCTGCGGGATCTCCCCGACGTTCCAGGCCGAGACGATGTTGCGGCGCGAGTCGGGATCGGACTTCAGCAACTCCAGCGCGGCGCTGATCTGGTCGATGTGCTCGCCCGACGGCGTCGGCCACGATCGCCACTGCACCCCGTACACGGGGCCCAGATCCCCTGTCGGAGAAGCCCATTCGTCCCAGATGGTGACACCGCGCTCCTGTAGCCAGCGCACGTTCGAGTCGCCGCGCAGGAACCACAGCAGCTCGTAGACGATCGACTTGGTGTGCACCTTTTTGGTGGTGATGAGCGGAAAGCCGGCCGCGAGGTCGTAGCGCATCTGGTGGCCGAACACGCTGCGGGTGCCGGTACCGGTGCGGTCCGACTTGGGGGTCCCGCGCTCCATCACCAGCCGCAGAAGATCCTCGTACGGGGTGGCGATCGGCACGTCGGTCAGCTTACTTCCAGACCCGGCGAGTAGAACGGAGGCCATGCCGAGCATCTCCGCGACCGTCACGACTCCTGACGGCACCTGCCCCGTGACCCTGCACACCCCGAACGGCCCTGGACCGTGGACCGGTGTCGTGATGTACGTCGACGCCGGCGGGGTCCGCGACACCTTTCAGGAGATGGCCGCGCGGCTGGCAGGCTTCGGCCACGCCGTGCTGCTCCCCGACGTGTACTACCGCCACGGCGACTGGGAGCCGTTCGACATGCAAACCGCGTTCACCGACCCGAAGCAGCGCAAACGCCTGTTCGGAATGATCTCCTCGATCACCCCGGACATGATGGCCTCCGACGCCGCGGCGTTCTTCGACTTCCTGCAGTCACGGCCGGAGGTCAAGGGCGACGCATTCGGCGTCTGCGGCTACTGCATGGGCGGGCGGACCTCGGTCATCGTGGCCGGTCGTGTACCCGACCGGGTCGCGGCGGCGGGATCGTTCCACGCCAGTGGCCTGGTCACCGACGAACCCACCAGCCCGCACCTGCTCGCCGACCGGATGAAGGCCACCGTCTATGTCGCAGGCGCAAAGAAGGACCAGGGCTTCACGAACGCGCACGCCGAGACCCTCGACAAGGCTCTGACCGCAGCGAACGTCGCCCATACGGTGGAGTTCTATCCAGCCGGCCACGGCTTCGCGGTGCCTGACAACGCCCCGTACGACGAAGAGGCCGCCCAACGGCACTGGATCGCTCTGCAGGAGCTGTTCGAATCCGCTCTGCCCAATTGAGGCGCATTCCACCGGGTCCGATCACAGCCTTCCGGGGCGATACGCGACGATAATCCGATGGACGTTCAGGATCACGGCGCTCACGCGGACCACGAGGACGTCGGCTCGCGTATCGACCCGGTGCTGGCCCGCAGTTGGCTGCTGGTGAACGGCGCACAGTACGACCGGTTCGCCCCTGCCGTGCGGTCCCGAGCCGACATCGTCGTGCTGGACATCGAGGACGCGGTCGCGCCGAAGGACAAGACCGTCGCCCGCGACAACGTCATCCGCTGGCTGACCGAGGGCAACACCGACTGGGTGCGCGTCAACGGCTTCGGAACGCCGTGGTGGGCCGATGACCTCGAGGCGCTCGCGAGAACGTCGGTCGGTGGGGTGATGCTGGCGATGGTCGAATCCGTCGACCACGTCACCGAAACGGCCAATCGGCTACCGGGGGTGCCGATCGTCGCGCTGGTCGAGACGGCCCGGGGGCTCGAACGCATCACTGCGATCGCCGCGGCCAAGGGCACGTTCCGGCTGGCCTTCGGCATCGGCGACTTCCGGCGCGACACCGGCTTCGGCGAGAGTCCGACCACCCTTGCTTACGCGCGGTCGCGGTTCACGATCGCGGCCAAGGCCGCCCACCTCCCGAGCGCGATCGACGGCCCGACGGTCGGTTCGAGTGCGCTCAAGCTCAGCGAGGCCACTGCGGTGTCGGTCGAATTCGGTATGACGGGCAAGATCTGCCTGACACCCGAGCAGTGCACCACGGTCAACGAGGGGCTTTCCCCGTCGCCCGAGGAAATCGCCTGGGCCAAAGAGTTTTTCGTCGAGTTCGAACGCGACGGCGGTGAGATCCGCAACGGGTCCGATCTGCCCCGTATCGCCAGGGCGAACAAGATCCTCGATCTGGCCCGCGCGTACGGCATCGAGGTCTCGGAGTTCGACGACGTCGACGATCCGGCGCACATCCCGGCTCCGTCGGACACCTACCACTACTGAGGTCTACGACGTCCGCGCAGCACCATCTGCAGCGACCGCAGCAGACCGCGTGCGGCGTAGATCCCGGCGACAATTGTCGCGAGGATCATCACGATGAACATCAGCAGCCAGTTCGTCCGGTCGTGGTCGACGTTCCACCAGACGATGGTGAACAGGATCGCGCAGAGAAACACCACGATGTCTCGCCAGTTGCCGCGATAGGACATCGCCGCCAGCCGCAGGTCGCGGCTGCGCTCAGCGGCGCTGATCATGTCTTCGATGCGATGGTCGATGCTGGCTTTCAGCCGCGCCTTGAGTTCGGGTTGGTCGTCGGGTATGCGCTCGAGCAGGTCCATGTCTTTGGCGATCATTCCGCGGAAGTCAGGTCCGCGGAGGTTGCCCGCGGCGATCCCGAGCAATGCCCCGCCGGCGAGGGGCGCGGCGCCCAAGGCGAGTTCGGCGATTCCCGGCATGGCTAGTCCTCCATCAGCGTCGCGGCCAGTGTGCCACCGAGTTCGTAGGCGCGTTCCCGCACGCCCGCGTCGACACCGCCGACGACCTCGAGCGCATCGGCGGCCTTGGTCAGGGCGAGCCCGGTCGCGAGCTTGTCCACCGCGTTGACCGCGCCGACGGTGTCGTTGTTGCCGTGCACCCACACGCCGTACGGCCGGCCGCCGACGTGATCGAGGCTCGGGTAGTAGACGGTGTCGAAGAAGTGCTTGAGCGCGCCGCTCATGTACCCGAAGTTGGCCGTGGTCCCGAACAGGTAGCCGTCCGCGTCGAGCATGTCGGGCAGGGTGGCGGCCAGCGCGGGACGAACCACGGTCTCGACGCCCTCGATGTCGGGGTCCCCGGCGCCGGCGAGGACGGCCTCGAGCAATTCGCGGGTTCCCGGCGACGGGGTGTGGTGCACGACCAACAGAGTCTTACTCATCGGTCCCGCTCCTCCATCTCGACAGCCCTCTTCATCGCTTCGCGCGCCCGGCTGCGGTCACCGGCGTAGTCGTAGGCACGCGCCAGGCGATACCACCGTCGCCAGTTCTGCGGGTCGTTGTCCAGTTCCGCACGCACGGTGACGAACAACGCGTCTGCGGCGTCGCGCTGGATTCGCCCGGACGGCATCCGCGGCAGCGCGCTGACGTCGAGTTCCATCCCCTCGTCGTGGCAGATCCGCGCGAGCCGCTGATGGGCCAGGCCGGCGCGCAGCGTGCTGAGCATGGCCCACAACCCGATCAGCGGAAGCACCATCAGCGCCAGCCCCAACCCGACTGCGGCGGGCTCCCCGGTCGTGACGAATGCCATCGCCAGGCGGCCGAGCAGCACGAAGTACACGACCAGTGCCACACACATGAAGCCGATCAGCAGTTGGATGCGCAGGACGCGCCCGCCTTCGGCCATCAGAGGTCGAGGAGCGGCTCGATACCCACGGTGAGCCCCGGCCGTTCGGCCACCCGCCGCACCGCGAGCAGGACTCCGGGCACAAAGGAGGTCCGGTCCAGGCTGTCGTGCCGGATGGTCAGCGTCTCCCCCTGCGTGCCGAACAGCACCTCCTGATGAGCGACCAGCCCCGCCAGGCGCACCGAATGCACCGGAACCCCGTCGACGTCAGCACCCCGCGCACCGTCAAGACCGGTGCTCGTGGCATCGGGGTTGGGCGGCATGTCTTTTCGCGCCTCGGCGATGAGTCGCGCGGTGCGCGCCGCGGTGCCGGACGGGGCGTCGGCCTTGTGCGGATGATGCAGCTCGATGACTTCGACCGATTCGAAGTGCCGCGCGGCCTGCTGCGCGAAATGCATGGACAGCACCGCGCCGATCGCGAAGTTCGGCGCGATCAGGACCGCTGCCTCCGGTTTGGCGCCCAGCCAATCCCGGACGGTGGCCAACCGCTCGTCGGTGAACCCGGTGGTGCCGACGACGGCGTGTATCCCGTTGCCGATGAGGAACTCGAGGTTGTCCATCACGACGTCGGGGTGGGTGAAGTCGATGACGACCTCGGTCTGGCCGTCGGTCAGCAGGCTCAATGGGTCGCCCGCGTCGACACCCGCGGTGAAGGTCAGGTCTTCGGCGGCTTGCACGGCCTCCACCATCGTCGCGCCGACCTTGCCCTTTGCCCCCAGCACTCCGACTCGCATGGCGTCACCTTATCCACCCGGGGCCCAGCTTGATCGACGCGACCGGATCGGCGCATTCGGTGGCGGCACTCCCTGAAAGCGGGTAACCATGCATGACGACACCGGAACGACAGCAGATGGAGTTCGAAGTGACGGATATGAGTGGACGGCCCGAGCATCAGGTGGGCGATCAGCGGCCCGCACGCCAGGTCATCGCGACGTTCGACAACTATCCCGACGCGCAACGGCTGGTGGACCGCATGTCCGACGGCGGCTTCCCCGTCGAGCACGTGCGCATCATCGGCGACGATCTGCGCACGGTCGAACGCGTCACCGGACGTATGACCAAGGGGCGGGCGGCGTTCGCCGGCGCAGCGAGCGGCGCCTGGTTCGGGTTGTTCATCGGGCTGCTGTTCGCGATTTTCACGGTGGGTCCGGTGTGGATCGTGACCATGCTAATCGCGCTGGCGATCGGCGCGTTCTGGGGCGCGGTGTTCGGGTTCGTCGCGCATGTGGCGACCAGAGGCGAGCGGGACTTCTCCAGCGTCGAGACACTCGAAGCCCGGCGCTACGAGGTGTGCGTGCCGCCGCAGTACGCCGCCGACGCGGCGCGTTACACCCAAATGCCCTGAGCGGCAATGCTTCCGGCCGCTAGAGCGGCGACGCCCCTCGCAGGTGTTCGAAGATCAGCGACGTCTGCGTACCGGCCACGTCGGCGTCGGCGTTGAGGTTCTCCACCACGAACGACCGTAGGTCGTCGGTGTCACGTGCGGCGACGTGGAGGATGAAGTCGTCGGCACCCGCGAGGAAATACACGTCCATCACCTGCGGCCTGCGCCGGATCTGCTGGATGAAGCTGTGGATCCGCCCGCGAGCGCTGGACTGCAGGCTCACCGAGATCATCGCCTGTAGCGGCAGACCGATCGCGGCTGGATCGATGTCGGTGTAGAAACCGCGTATCACCCCCGACTCCTGCAGTCGGCGGACCCGGCCGTGGCATGTCGACGGCGCAATCCCGACCGCCTCGGCCAGTGCGTTGTTCGAGATTCGCGCGTCACGGTGCAGCGCGGTGAGAATCCGGCGGTCGACGTCGTCGAGGGGAACCGGGCGAACATCCTTCGGGCCGACGCCCCCCGAGACCCGTGAGAATGAAGATGTTTCGCTCATACGCCGACCCTACAGAATTTCAAGCGCAGTAATTGCTGATCAAATGAAGCTTCTTCACACTGGAGGCAGAAACCAGCAGAGGAGCGATCATGCGTGTCGGCATCCCGACCGAGATCAAGAACAACGAATACCGGGTCGCGATCACCCCGGCCGGAGTCGCCGAGTTGGTGCACTGCGGCCACGAGGTGATCATCGAAGCCGGTGCCGGCGACGGTTCGGCAATCTCGGACGCCGATTTCAAACGCGCAGGCGCTCAGCTCATCACCAGCGCCGACCAGGTGTGGGCCGAGGCCGAACTCCTGCTCAAGGTCAAGGAGCCGATCGAAGCCGAATACCACCGGATGCGTCGGGGCCAGACGCTGTTCACCTACCTGCACCTCGCCGCGTCGCGGACGTGCACCGAAGCGTTGCTGGCCTCGGGATCGACGTCGATCGCCTACGAAACCGTCCAGACCGCCGACGGCGCCCTTCCGCTGCTGGCCCCGATGAGCGAGGTTGCCGGACGGTTGGCGGCCCAGGTCGGGGCCTACCACTTGATGCGCAGCCACGGTGGCCGCGGCGTCCTGATGGGCGGCGTGCCGGGCGTGGCTCCCGCCGACGTCGTCGTGATCGGCGGCGGCACCGCCGGCCGCAATGCCGCGCGGGTGGCCGCGGGCATGGGCGCGAACGTCACCGTGTTCGACGTCAGCCTCGACAAGCTGCGCGACGTGGATGCGGAGTTCGGCGGGCGCGTCGGAACCCGGTACTCGTCGGTCCTGGAGCTCGAGGACGCGGTGAAGGACGCCGACCTCGTCGTCGGCGCGGTCCTGGTGCCGGGCGCCAAAGCGCCGAAATTGGTGACGAATTCGACTGTCGCCCACATGAGGCCGGGCGCGGTGCTGGTCGACATCGCCATCGACCAGGGCGGGTGCTTCGGGGATTCGCATCCGACCACGCACGACGACCCGACGTATGCCGTGCACGACACGCTCTTCTACTGCGTAGCCAATATGCCCGGCGCGGTGCCCCGCAGCTCGACCTTCGCGCTGACCAACGCGACCATGCCGTACGTGCTCGAGCTGGCCGACCAGGGCTGGCGGGCGGCGTGCCGGGCCGATGCCTCGCTCGCGAGGGGTCTGTCCTCCCACGAAGGCGCCCTGCTGTCCGCACAGGTCGCCGCCGACCTCGACCTGCCGTACACGGATCCGTCGATGCTGCTCTGAGCCCACGCTCAGCGTGTTTGCCGGGCACCCTTAAACGTGCCGGTGCAAAAAGATAGGGATTCGCCCGATTCCTCCGTCGCGCTCCATGCCATACCGTTTAGTCCAGCGGCTGGCGCTCGGTGCAGGGGGGCGAAGAGCGTGGGGGGACAGCCGCTGACAAGCCAGCTTGACCCGGTCCCGAGGGGTGACCGGGCAAAGCTGGCGCCTTCGTCCAATATCAGGCCAGAAGGCCGGCGACCAGCACAGACGCCACTTCACCGACCAGCTGCCGGTCGTTCGGGACGTCGGGGTCGTTTGCCGCGGTCCTGGTCATGATCGCCAGCAGCAATCGCTCACCGGCCGGGCCGAACGCGATACCGACGTCGTTCGTGCTCGCGAAGTCACCGCTGCCGGTCTTGTCGGCCGTTGCCCAGCCCGGCGGCAGCACCGGTCGCACGCTCGATGTCTGATTGGCCCGCATCCAGTCCTCGAGCTGCCGGCGTTGCGGCTCGGCGAGCTCGTTGCCTGTGAGTATCGCCCGGTAACCGTTTCCGACGGCCTCGGGTGTGGTGGTGTCGCGCGGATCTCCGGGGACCGCCGCGTTCAGCTCGATCTCCCAGCGGTCGAGTCGGGACCGTTCGTCGCCGATGCTGCGGGCGAAGTCGGTCACGCCGGACGGACCACCGATCACCCGTAGCAGCCAGTTGCCCGCGGCGTTGTCGCTTCGCTGCAGGGCGGCCTGACACAGCTGCGCCAGCGTCATCGTCTGCCCGACGTGCGCTTCGGTCACCGGCGAGTTGGGCACGATATCGCCCGGCTCGATGGTGATGCGATCGGTGAGCGCGAGCTCACCGCGCTCGGCCTTCTGCAGCACCCGCGCGGCGGCGTAGGTCTTGAACGTCGAGCACATCGCGAACGGGTCCTGAGCGCGATGCGCGATGGTGCGCCCGGTGCCGAGATTGGTTGCGAACACCCCGATCAACGCGTTCTGCCGACGCTCCATCTCGCCGAGCCGGTCCTCGATCGGCTGTAAGGGACGGTTGGGGTCGGCCATGGCGGCCTTGTGCGGTGAAGCGGCGAGCGCCGCGAGTGTCAATCCACCGATCAGAACGTGACGACGCGGTAACCCAGTCATGGGGCCCCAGCGTAGGTGATCAGCCGGCGATGGCCCGAAGCGGCTGAGGCAGTGACCGTTTCGATTGAAGCGGACCCAACACAGCGCCGCCGTAGGGACGCCGCAGAAGCCGGCGCGCGACGGCGTTGACCTCGTCGAGCGTGACCGCGTCGATCTTCGCCAACGTCTCGTCGATGGTGCGGTGCTCACCGAAATGCAGTTCGCTGCGGCCGATGCGGTTCATTCGCGATCCCGAATCCTCCAGGCCGAGCACCAGTCCGCCGCGCAGGGAACCCTTCGCGATCCGGCACTCGTCTTCGGTGATCCCGTCGCTTGCGACGGCCTCGAGCACATCGGTGGTCACGCGGGCAACCTCGTCGAAGCGGTCCGGCAGGCAACCCGCGTACACCGACAGCGCGCCGCTGTCGGAAAAGGTGTCGATCGTCGAGTACACCGAGTACGCCAACCCACGAGCCTCCCGAATCTCCTGGAACAGCCGCGAACTCAGGCCCCCGCCGAGCGCGGTGTTCAGCACCGACAGCGCCCAGCGGTGCTCCCAGTGCCGTCCCGGTGTGCGCACACCCAGCGAAAGGTGCGTCTGTTCGGAGTCCCGGTTGACCAGTTCCAGGCTCGGGCGTCCACCCACCCGGCCGGCACCTTTGCGGGGCGGCACCGGTGTGCGGCCACGCATCAGACGCGCGCCGAAGTACTCGCGCGCCAGCGACACCACGTCGTCGTGATCGACGTTGCCCGCCACCGCGAGCACCATCCGCTCGGGGGTGTAGCGGCGGACGTGGAAGGAGTGCAGTTGGGCGCGGGTCATCGAGGAGATCGAGTCCACGCTGCCGATCACCGGGCGTCCAACCGGATGCGAGCCGAACATCGCGGCGAGGAACTCGTCGCCGAGGGTGTCCTCGGGATCGTCGTCGCGCATCGCGATCTCCTCGAGCACCACGTCGCGTTCGACCTCGACGTCCTCGGCCGCGCACTGTCCGCGCAAGACGACGTCGGCGACGAGGTCGACGGCCAACTCCAGATCGGAGTCGAGCACGTGCGCGTAGTAGCAGGTGTGCTCGCGGGCGGTGAAGGCGTTGAGCTCGCCGCCGACCGCGTCGACGGCCTGCGCGATGCTCACCGCCGACCGGGTCGGCGTCGACTTGAACAGCAAGTGCTCGAGGAAGTGCGCCGCACCCGCGACACTCGGGCCCTCGTCGCGCGAACCGACGTTGACCCATAGCCCGACCGACGCCGAATGCACCGACGGGAGGTACTCGGTGACCACACGCAGGCCACCGGGTAACACCGTGCGACGCACTGCCTCCGCTGATCTGTCGCCACGTTCGGTGTGGCGCAACGCCCTAACTGCTGGCCGCTGCGGCATCTGCCGGCGCGGCGTCGGAATTGGACGCGGCTCCATCTTCCTGTTCGTCGACGAGGATCAGCGAGATCTTCCCGCGGTTGTCGATGTCGGCGATCTCCACACGCAGCTTGTCGCCGACCTTGACGACGTCCTCGACCTTGGCGATGCGTTTGCCACGTCCCAGCTTCGAGATGTGGACAAGCCCGTCGCGACCCGGAAGCAGCGACACGAAGGCGCCGAAATCCGTTGTCTTGACGACGGTTCCGAGGAACCGCTCGCCGACCTTGGGCAGCTGCGGATTGGCGATCGCGTTGATCTTGTCGATCGCCGCCTGCGCCGACGGTCCGTCGGTCGCGCCGACGAACACCGTGCCGTCGTCCTCGATGGAGATCGACGCGCCGGTCTCCTCGGTGATCTGGTTGATGATCTTGCCTTTGGGCCCGATCACCTCGCCGATCTTGTCGACGGGCACCTTGATGGTGGTGATCCGCGGGGCGTACGGGCTCATCTCGTCGGGCCCGTCGATGGCCTCGGCCATCACCTCGAGGATCGTCAGCCGGGCGTCCTTGGCCTGCGACAGCGCGCCGGCGAGCACCTGCGACGGAATGCCGTCGAGCTTGGTGTCCAACTGCAGCGCGGTGACGAACTCCTTGGTGCCCGCGACCTTGAAGTCCATGTCGCCGAACGCATCCTCGGCACCGAGGATGTCGGTGAGCGCGACGAACCGGCGCTCAGTCTTGCCATCAACCTCGATGTCGTCGGACACCAGGCCCATCGCGATGCCCGCGACCGGAGCCTTGAGCGGCACACCGGCGTTGAGCAGCGCGAGCGTCGATGCGCACACCGAGCCCATCGACGTCGAACCGTTGGAGCTCAACGCCTCCGACACCTGGCGGATCGCGTACGGGAACTCCTCGACGCTGGGCAGCACCGGCATCAGCGCCCGCTCCGCCAGCGCACCGTGGCCGATCTCGCGGCGCTTCGGCGAACCGACACGGCCGGTCTCACCGGTCGAGTAGGGCGGGAAGTTGTAGTGATGCATGTAGCGCTTGGAGGTTTCGGGCCCCAGCGAGTCGATCTGCTGGGCCAGCTTCATCATGTCGAGTGTGGTGACGCCCAGAATCTGGGTCTCGCCACGCTCGAACAGCGCGCTGCCGTGCGCCCGCGGGACGACGGCGACCTCGGCACTCAGCGCGCGAATGTCGGTGATACCGCGGCCGTCGATGCGGAAGTGATCGGTCAGGATGCGTTGGCGCACAAGCTTTTTAGTCAGCGAGCGGAACGCGGCGCCGACCTCCTTCTCGCGGCCCGCGTACTGCTCGGCCAGCCGCTCGAGCACCTCGGCCTTGATCTCGTCGGTGCGGTCGTTGCGCTCGGCCTTACCGGCGATGGTCAGCGCCTCCGACAATGCGTCGGTGGCCACCGAGGCGACGGCGTAGTAGACGTCTTCGCCGTACTCCGGGAACACCGGGTAGTCGGCGGTCGGCTTGGCGGCGCGCTCGGCCAACTCCTGCTGCGCTGCGCACAGGCTCGCGATGAACGGTTTGGCGGCCTCCAGGCCCTCGGCTACGACGCTCTCGGTGGGCGCCTGCGCACCGCCGGCGATCAACTCGACGACGTTGTCGGTGGCCTCGGCCTCGACCATCATGATCGCCACGTCGCCGCCCTCGATGGCACGACCGGCGACGACCATGTCGAACACCGCCCGCTCGAGCTGCTCGACGGTCGGGAAGGCGACCCAGGTCCCGTCGATCAGCGCGACACGCACGCCGCCGACCGGCCCGGAGAACGGCAGGCCCGCGATCTGCGTGGACGCCGACGCGGCGTTGATCGCGACCACGTCGTACAGATCCTTGGGATCCAGGCTCATGACGGTGACCACGACCTGGATCTCGTTGCGCAGGCCGGCCACGAACGTCGGCCGCAGCGGGCGGTCGATCAGCCGGCAGGTCAGGATCGCGTCGGTCGACGGGCGGCCCTCGCGGCGGAAGAACGAACCGGGGATGCGACCCGCGGCATACATGCGCTCTTCGACGTCGATGGTCAACGGGAAGAAGTCGAAATGGTCTTTAGGGGTCTTGCTGGCCGATGTCGCCGAGAGCAACATCGTCTCGTCGTCGAGGTAGGCGACGACGGCGCCGGCGGCCTGCTGGGCCAGCCGGCCGGTCTCGAAACGGATGGTGCGGGTGCCGAAGCTCCCGTTGTCGATCACGGCGGTCGCTTCGTACACGCCGTCTTCAATTTCAACTACAGACATAGGTGTCCGTATGGCCTCTCTGGTTCAGTGTCTCCACTGTTTAGCTGTTTTCGCGTCGTCACAGCGCTTGAACCACCGGCCTCGATGCGGCTACGGCCATCGATCGAAGCTGCCGGCAGTTCTTCCGGCAGCCACTACCGAAGACCGCGCGATCGAGCAGGTCCTGGTTATGACACGCGGGAACGGTGCTCGCGGAGCTGCGAAAACCGCACCCAGGTCGTTCGCGCCTCAATGGCAGTCGAACGAGGCCATCGTACTCTGCGAGGAGTACCCGGCCGAATCCCGTCGCGCGTTCGCGCGCCGGTACGAGGTCAGCGACGCAGGCCGAGTCGTTCGATCAGCGTGCGGTACCGCTGGACGTCGACCTGGGCCACGTACTTGAGCAGCCGGCGCCTGCGGCCGACGAGCAGCAGCAGACCACGCCGAGAGTGGTGATCGTGCTTGTGCACCTTCAGGTGCTCGGTGAGGTCGATGATCCGCTTGGTCAGCAGGGCGACCTGCGCCTCCGGCGAGCCGGTATCGGTGTCATGCAGGCCGTAGTCGCTCAGGATCGACTTTTTCTCTTCGGCGGTAAGCGCCACGAAACAACTCCATCTTTTTCAGTCCGCGGGAAGGGGAGGGGTGGGCCCCGGGAAGGCGCGGCCGCCGCGAACTGCAGCGCACGCCCGGTCGGCAGGCAGTCTAGCAGCGGCCGAGGTGAGCGGCGAAATCGCAGCTCAACGGTGCCGGTGTCACCGAGCCAGGACTGTGCGGGCGTGTTCGGTGTCGCGGCCCATCTGCTCCACCAGGTCGTCGACGTTGACGAACTTCTCCTGGCCGCGCAACCGGGCCACGAAATCGACGGCGACGTGCTGACCGTACAGGTCGGCGGTGGTGTCGAGCACGAATGCCTCGACGGTGCGGGTGCGTCCGGAGAACGTCGGATTGGTCCCCACCGAGACCGCGGCCTGGTACCGCTCGCCGGGGATGACGCTGCCCGCGACCGGACCGTGGCCCAGCACGGTGAACCACGCCGCGTAGACGCCGTCGGCGGGAATCGCCGAGTACATGGGCGGCGCCACGTTGGCGGTCGGAAAGCCCAGCACCTTGCCCCGTCCGTCGCCGCGCACCACGACCCCCTCGACGCGGTGCGGGCGCCCCAACGCCTCGGCCGCGGCGACGACGTCGCCCGCGTCGACGCAGGACCGGATGTAAGTCGAGGAGAACGTGACGGCCCGGTCGGTGTCGGCCACTTCGGAGACCAGGGTCATGCTCTCCACGGCGAAGCCGAACCGCTCGCCGGCCTGGCGCAGCAACTCGACGTTGCCCGCCGCCTTCTTGCCGAACGTGAAGTTCTCCCCCACAACGACCTCGACCACGTGCAGGTGTTCGACCAGGAGTTCGTGGATGTAGCGCTCCGGGGTCAGCTTCATGAAGTCGGCGGTGAACGGCATTACCAGGAAGACGTCGACGCCGAGTTCCTCGACCAGTTCGGCGCGCCGGGTCAGCGTGGTCAGCTGGGCGGGATGGCTGCCCGGGAAGACAACCTCCATCGGGTGCGGGTCGAAGGTCATCAGCACCGTGGGCACGCCGCGGGACCGGCCGGCCTTGACCGCGTGGTTGATCAGCTCCTGGTGTCCGCGATGCACACCGTCGAAAACCCCGATGGTGACCACGCATCGGCCCCAGTCCGTCGGGATCTCGTCTTGTCCCCGCCAGCGCTGCACGAGGGCAAGCCTACGGCGCGACAGGGGTCCTCCGCGTCGCCGGATCCCCCAGATGAGGTGAGTATTGCCTAAACTTTGTCATTGTGAATCCTGCCGGCGATGCGCGTGACCTGACGACGGTTGCCCAGGACTACCTGAAAGTCATCTGGACCGTTCAGGAGTGGTCGCAGGAGAAGGTGAGCACCAAGTTGCTGGCCGAGCGTCTCGGCGTGTCGGCCAGCACCGCCTCGGAGTCGATCCGCAAGCTCGCCGACCAGGGCCTGGTCGACCACGAGAAGTACGGCGCGGTGACGCTGACCGAGGCCGGCCGGGCCGCCGCCCTGGCGATGGTGCGCAGGCACCGGCTGATGGAGACGTTCCTCGTGCGCGAGCTGGGCTACAGCTGGGACGAGGTGCACGACGAAGCCGAGGTCCTCGAGCACGCGGTGTCGGACCGGATGCTCGACCGGATCGACGCCAAGCTCGGGCATCCGACGCGCGATCCACACGGCGATCCGATTCCGGCCGCCGACGGACGCGTGCCCGCCCCGGACGCGCGCCAGTTGTCGGCCTGCAACGACGGCGACCGCGGCACGATAGCGCGCATCTCGGACGCCGATCCTGAGATGCTGCGGTACTTCGACAGTGTCGGCATCAGCCTGGACTCGCGCCTTCGTGTGGTGGCCCGGCGCGACTTCGCCGGCATGATCTCGGTGGCCATCGAGTCGACAGACGGCGACGACACCACCGTCGAGCTGGGAAGCCCTGCCGCAGAAGCGATCTGGGTGGTCGCGAGCTAGCGCGATGGTGGCTGTGGCGGGCTGCCGACCACTGCGACGAGTGCCCGCCTATCAGCGAATTTTTCGCTGCAAGGCGGGCGCCTTCCCGAATGGTCGGCGGCGATAACCGGCCGCCGGATTTTCGCCATGGCTCCACATCCGCGGGGTGTCCCCTCAGCTTCGTTCGACGGCGGCCGGTTGTTCCTCGGACATCGTGAGGCCGGAAGCCCGCACGAGCACCGCCAACACGATCGCGACCAACAGCAGTGCGGGCACATCGCCCACCAGATGCCCGGTCTGGTGCTCACCGCGCACCGACTGCACCGCCATGATGACGGCGTGCACGACGCTGGACCACACCGTGAACCAGATCAGGCTCAGATGAGCGCGCGGATTACGCGCCGCCCACACCAGAAAGACCCCGAGGGTCGCATACAGCCCGACGATCATCATGAAGTAGTCGGAGTGATGCGGCGGTCCCGGATGCCACGCCCAACCTGACGGCCACACCGCGGCAAGCGGATACAGGCAGAGGGAAACCACGCCGAACACGCCCAATGCGACCTGAAGAGCTTTGTACGGAGACGCCATTTTCGGCTCCCATCTCTAGGACGGCGTCAGTATGCGCCCGGATGCGCCGGCCTACAAGGTCGCCGGACGCAGCACGACGACCGACTTCGTGCGTTCCGACCGGTCTTCCAGCAGCGCGATGACCTGACCGTCCTGAGCCGTCGCGGCGTAAATCCCGTCGATGCCCGCCGGTTCGAGCGGTCGGCCGTGCCGCACGTCCTCGGCCTCGTCTGAGGTCAGTTCCCGCCGCGGGAAGGCCAAAAGACATGCGGTGTCGAGGCTGTACGACAGTCGTGGGGTTTCGGCGAGCTCGTCGAGCGCGCGCGCCTCACTCAACCCGAAACCGCCGACTCTGGTGCGACGCAACGCGGTGAGATGCCCACCGACTCCCAGCGCGGCGCCGACGTCGCGGGCCAGTGCACGAATGTAGGTGCCGCTGGAGCACTCCACCTCGACGTCGACGTCGACGACGCCGGGTTCGCGGCGGACGTCTAGCACCGTGAACCGCTCGATACACACCCGGCGGGGTGCCAACTCGACGGCCTGCCCTTCGCGCGCGAGTTTGTAGGCGCGCTGTCCGCCGACTTTGATCGCGCTCACCGCCGACGGGACCTGGTCGATCTCGCCGCGAAGGTCCGCGACCGCGCGCTCGATGCACTCGTCGGTAACGACGTCGGCCGAAACCTGCTGCAGCACCTCGCCTTCGGCGTCGTCGGTCGAGGTGGTTTGCCCGAGCCGGATGGTCGCGGAGTACGCCTTGTCCGTCGCCGTCAGCAGTCCAAGTATCTTGGTGGCGCGCTCGATCCCGACGACGAGAACGCCGGTGGCCATCGGGTCAAGGGTCCCGGCGTGGCCGACCTTGCGGGTGCCGAAGAAGCGACGGCAGCGGCCGACGACGTCATGGCTCGTCATGCCCACGGGTTTGTCGACGATGACCAGACCCGCCTGTGTCATAGCACGATCGCGGTCAGCGCCAGACCGTCGCGGACCGACCACCGACCGGCCAGGGATTCCAGCGGGGTTCCGTGCATCGCCGCCGGGTCGATCAGGATTCGCGAGACGAAACTGCCGGAGGTGCCGCTGTCGTCGACGTCGAAGACAATGTGCGCGTCCTCGAAACCCAGCCACCGGCGGGTCACCGGGAACCACGCCTTATAGGTCGCCTCTTTGGCGCAGAACAGGATTCGGTCCCAGTGCAGTTCGCCCGGCAGCTGTTTCAGTTCGATTCGCTCGGCGGGCAGGCTGATCGCGTCGAGCACACCGTCGGGCAGCACACCGTGCGGTTCTGCGTCGATGCCCACCGACCGCACCTCGGCCTGCCGGCCGACCACAGCCCCGCGATAGCCCTCACAGTGCGTCAGCGAGCCGACGATGCCGTCGGGCCACCGGGGTTCACCCTTCTCCCCCTTCAGAATCGGCACCGGTCCGACACCGATCTCGGAGAGTGCCTGTCGCGCGCAGTACCGCACCGTGACGAACTCGTTGCGCCGCTTGGCGACCGACCGCGCGACCAGAGGCTCCTCCTCGGGCAGCGGCGCCAGGCCCGGCGGGTCGCGGTAGACCTCGGCGGCTGCCAGGCCCGGCGTCGTCGCCGGCAGCACACCGGACAGCAGCGACGCGGCGACCGTCATCGCGAAACCTGCCTGTCGCGGATCCGCTGCTGCACCTTCTGCGCGTTCTCCCGCATCTCCTGGGTGATCTGGAAGTGGCCGCCGAACTCGTTGAGGTACCCGGGCGGATACTGCGGGTCGGGCAGGATCTGGCGCATCCAGCGATATGGCTTGCGGCGGCGCCACTCTCGCGGATATCCGACAGACACCTCCTCGAACCGCACACCGTCGTACCACGTCGTGCGCGGAATGTGCAGGTGTCCGTAGACGGAGCACACCGCGTTGTAGCGGGTGTGCCAGTCGGCGGTGGCGGTGGTGCCGCACCACAGCGAGAACTCGGGGTAGAACATCGCGTCGCAGGGTTCGCGAACCATTGGGAAGTGGTTGACGAGCACCGTCGGCGTCATCCAGTCGAGGTCCTCGAGTCGCTTGCGGGTGTAGGACACCCGGTCGCGGCACCACGCGTCGCGGGTGGCGTAGGGCTCGGCGGACAGCAGGAACTCGTCGGTGCCGACGACGTTGCGCTCGCGCGCAATGGCCAGTCCCTCGGCCTTGGTAGCGGCGCCTTCGGGCAGGAAGGTGTAGTCGTACAGCAGGAACATCGGCACGATCGTGGCCGGACCGCCCTCCTCGGTCCACACCGGGAACGGGTGCTCGGGGGTGATGATGCCCATCTCGTCGCACATGTTGACCAGGTAGTCGTAGCGGGCCTTGCCGAAGATCTGCATCGGGTCGCGGTTGGTAGTCCACAGCTCGTGGTTGCCCGGTATCCAGATCACCTTGGCGAACCGTTTGCGCAACAGGTCCAGGGCCCAGCGGATCTCGTCGGTGCGTTCGGCGACGTCGCCGGCGACGATGAGCCAGTCGTCGGGCGAGGCCGGATGCAGCGACTCGGTCACGGGTTTGTTGCCTGTGTGACCCGTGTGGAGGTCGCTGATCGCCCAGAGCGTGGGTCGTCGGCCGTCGCGTGTCACAACTGACCAGGGTACTTAACCGGATGCGCGCGGCTCGTCCGGCAACTAGAACAGGTTCTTGTTTCCTCTTCGGGTGCTGGCAGCGGCCCGCTACACTCCCCGCAGGGTCGGACCGACGAACAAAGGGGTGACATGCTCGCCAAGCTGCGCTTGGTCTCGGCACTGTGCGCACTGATCGCTGCGGTGATGGTGGTGTGGCAGGCCAACCCGGCCGGCGCCCCGCGGGTGGACGCCGTCGACATTCCGATGACGAATGTCACGACGTCGATCAAGTGGCCCGTCATCGAGACCACCGACCCGTCGCCGTTCAACCCGTGCAAGCAGATTCCGCTCGAGGCGGTGCAGGCGATCGGTCTGACGTTCACCCCGCCGACACCGGAGGATCAGCTGCGGTGCAGGTACGACGCGGGCAACTATCAAATGGCCGTGGAGGCCATCGTCTGGCGCACCTACGAGCAGACGCTGCCCGCCGATGCAGTCCAACTCGACATCGACGGACACCGCGCGGCGCAGTACTGGGTCATGAAGCCGACGGACTGGAACAACCGCTGGTGGATCACCTGCATGATCGCCTTCGACACCAGCTACGGCGTGCTGCAGCAGTCGCTGTTCTACTCGCCGATCTACTCCGAGCCCGACCCCGACTGCATGCAGACCAACCTGCAGCGCGCGCACGAGCTGATTCCGCACTACGTGTTCTGAGTCTTCTGATCGGCCCGCGCGTTCAGCTGTCGTGTTCGATGCGGTCCATCGGGCTGGACCGCTCTAGCATCCCGATCGTCTCCTCGCCGTCCCAGCGGTAGCGCACACCGGCCTGCTGCAGGGCCGGGAACGTCCAATTAGCCATCTTCTCCAGTTGTTCGGCGGGAAGCTCAGCGGGATCGGTGATGTCGTGGGTGGACAGCACCGTCTCCCCCTCGATGTGCACGGTTCCGCGGGCCGTTTCGAGCACCAGTGACACATCCTCGCCGCGCGGCCGCAACCGGCGCAGCCACGGGGCCTCGACGACGCGGGCGGGGATCAGGCCGGCCGGGTCTCCGAGGTACAGGTAACCCTCGTTGTAGTTCGGCTGGCCGTCGGGCCGCGGCGGGTAGGCGATGTAGCCGAACGCTCGTCCGCTTCCGAACAGCGCGGACTGCCAGCAGTGCCCCCAGAACCCCTCCAGTCGGCGCACGCCTTGGCGACGGATGCGCAGCCCGCTTCCCGACAACGGGTGCCGACGTCCGGCCACCTCCACGATCCCGTCGGCGCGGAACAACTGTTCGTAACGGGCGCCGCCCATCAACTCCCCGACCACCGTCGTCTTCAGTTGGTCGGCGGCATCATCGCGCATCGCCCCCTGAATCCACGGTGGCACCGCCATTCTCGCCTCGACCTCGAATCGCACGTCGACAAGCGGGCCGCTCTTGTCGCCGGTGGTGAGCGCCTCCGAGGACGTCTGGACGGCCTGACCGTCGAACGTCACCGTCCACGTGTCGAACGGCGCCACGCACTCGAACGTCAGCGGCCCCGCGCCGAGCACTGTCGGCTCGCCGTTGCGGCCCTCGACCGGCGCGCTCTGCCCGTCGGCGCGCAAGCGGTAAACGCGTCCGTCGGCGAACGCCAGGTTGACCTGCAGTCCGTGAGCGTCCCAGTTGGACGCGACCGCCTCGATGCCGATCCTGGGCAGGCCGACCTCGCCGCGGTCGTCGAACACCCAGAAGCTCACCGAATCCCGCATCTCGGGGTCGTGCGGTCGCTCGACGAACATGTGCTCGCGGGCCGGGTCGATGCCGCCCGTTACGTCGACGGTCATGCGGTGCTTTCCTCCTGCTGGCCGTAACGCCCAGAGCCGCCGGCGTAGGCGTCCACGTAGGCCGCGAACAACGGCCGAATTACGCTGTCGTCCAATCCGAATGCCACCGGGTCGGCCTTGGGGTGCGGCTCGCGCTTCTCGGCGTTCTCGGTCCACCACGCCCGCATACCGGCCTCGAACCGTTCGGTCACCGTCTCGCCGAGCCAGCTGTACAACCGCTTGACTTCGCCGATCGGATCGTTCTGCATGACCCGAAAGTCGATGTCGTAGAACCGCTCTGCAGCCTTATTGCGGAACGCCATCGCCCGCGTGATCCCCGTCGACCACTGGGTGACGTTCAGTTCACCGAGATAGCGCCGGTCGAGGTGATCGGTGAAGCCGCCGACGATGTCGGCGTAGACGTCGACGACCGACAGCAGCACGTCGGTCGGATCGCGGTGCGTCATGACGAAGCGGGCATCGGGGAACACGCGGTCGAGGTAGTCCAGCGAAAGCACATGTGCCGGCGACTTGAGCCGCCATGGGCGCGTCGGTTCCCCCCACTGCAGCAATCTGAGGACCCGTCGTTCATAGCGGTACGTCGACGTGAAATCGGCTCGGTCGCAGAGCCATTGCGAGTAGGTCGGAATCTGTGCGTAGGCCTGGAAGATCTGGGACTTGAAGTCGAGCGCCATCAGGTCCAGGCATTCCATCGGTCCGCGGATGTCGGTGGGCACGTGGTGGCGGGTGCCCACGAGGACGGGCCGCTGATCCGGCGGGATGCGCGGGTCGTCGCCGCGCACGGTCGACGGTGGCGGGCACGGCTGAGCGGACTCCCAGCTGCGCACGTAACGGACGTCGGGATCCTGCGCGAGCAGGAACGACAGCGCGGTCGATCCCGTCCGCGGCAGGCCCAACCCGAACAGCGGCGCGGCGATCTGCTCGTCGTCGATGTCGGGGTGGCGGCGGTACCAATCCTCTACCTGGAGCCGCTGCGACAGGTGCAGCCCGATGCGGTTGTAGACGAAGTCCTCGCCGCGCGCGTTGAGCCGGGCTTCTTCGCTCAGCGCACGGACGAGGATCTCGAGGCCCTCGCGGAACGAGTCCTCGCCGAAGTCCTCGAGTCCGGTGCGCTCGACGGCCGCGGCCATCAGATCCTCGACGGATGCCACACTGCACCTCCCACCGAATTGGTGACAGTACACTGCCACTACTATGGCCGGCTCGTCAACGCGCTCGTACGACAACAGCGTCCGCAGGCGCAAGGCAGCACACACCCGCGAGCGCATCGTCGCCGCGGGCAGTGCGCTGGTGCATGAGTTCGAGACGTGGGACTGGCGCGAGCTGACGTTCAAGGCCGTCGCCGCGCGGGCCGGGGTCGGCGAGCGGACGGTGTACCGGTATTTCCCGACCGAACGCCATCTGCACGACGCGGTGATGCAACGGCTCGAGACCGAAGCCGGGGTGTCCTATGAGGACGTCACGCTGGCGAACCTGAGTGAGGTGACAGGGCGGGTTTTCGCGTCGCTGCAACGCTTCTCGGTCAAGCACAGCACACCGTCGCCGGTCGATCCCGCGTTCGTCAGCTCCGACGTCCGCCGCCGCGATGCGCTGTTGCGAGCGGTGACCGAGGCCTCACCGCAGCTCCCCGACGAACAGCGGCGCGCGATCGCAGGCCTGCTCGACGTGCTGTGGAGCCCGCCCACCTACGAGCGCCTGGTCGCGGTGTGGGGCCTGGACGGCGACGCGGCCACCGGTGCGATCGACTGGTTGATGGCCCAGGTGACACAGGCGATCGAACGCGGCGGCATCGAGTCTGCGTAGCCTCGTGACGTGACCGCATCCTCCGTCGCCGCACCGCCGGCATCCCGTTCGAAGGTCAAGCAGCTCACCGGACGCACCGTGTCACGCCTGCTGCGGCTGCCGCCGCACACCACCGACTTCACCGTCCACAAGGTCCGTGTACCGATGCGCGACGATGTCGAGCTGCGCGCCGACCACTATGCGCCCAGCACACCGGACCCCGCCGGCACGCTGCTGGTCCGCTGCCCCTATGGCCGCGACTTCCCCTTCGCCGCCATCTACGGACGCGTCTACGCCGCACGCGGCTATCACGTCGTCCTGCAGAGCGTGCGCGGAACCTACGGCTCCGGCGGCGACTTCGACCCGATGGTCAACGAGATCGCCGACGGCGCCGACACCGTCGAGTGGCTGCGCAACCAGGAGTGGTTCACCGGCTCGTTCGCCACGATCGGGCTGTCGTATCTCGGTTTCACCCAGTGGGCGCTGCTCACCGACCCGCCACCGGAGATGAGGGCCGCGGTGATCACCGTCGGTCCGCACGACGTCAGCGGGCCGCGGTGGGGTCCCGGTTCGTTCGCGCTGAGCGACTTCCTCGGCTGGAGCCACCTGGTGGCCCATCAGGAGGATCCGAACCGGGCGCGGGCGCTGGTGCGACAGCTGCGGTCGCGGCGCCGGCTGGCCCGTGCGATGAGCAGGCTGCCCGCCGGCGAGGCGGGCCGCGCGCTGCTGGGCGAGGGTGCGCCGTGGTGGGAGTCCTGGCTCGATCATCCCGATGCCGACGATCCCTTCTGGACCGCGCTGAACCTGCGTCGGGCCTTGGACACCGCCGACGTGCCGGTGCTGCTGATCAGCGGCTGGCAGGACCTGTTCCTGGAGCAGACGATGGCCCAGTATCGGCGGCTGCGTGCGCGCGGAGTCGAGGTCGGACTGACCGTCGGCCCGTGGATCCACACCCAGCTGATGACCAAGGCCGCGCCGACCGCCATCCGCGAGACGCTCGACTGGTTGGGCGCCCACCTCACCGGCGCGGACAGCAAGCGGCGCCAGCCTGTGCGGATCTTCGTCAACGGCAGCGGCTGGATCGACCTGCCCGAGTGGCCGCCGGCCATGCCCGAAGTGGTGCGCTACCTGCAGCCGGGCGGTCGCCTCGGCGATGCCGTCCCGCCGGAGACCGCGGCCCCGTCGACGTTCACATACAACCCGGCGAATCCGACGCCGACGGTGGGCGGCCGGCTGCTGTCGCCGGAAGGCGGATATCGCAAGGACACCCGCCTGGCGCAGCGTGCCGACGTGTTGAGCTTCACCGGCGACCGCCTGCCCGCCGACAAGTATGTGGTGGGGGTGCCGGTCGTGGAGCTCTCGCATTCGTGCGACAACCCGTACAACGATGTGTTCGTGCGCCTGAGCGAGGTCGACGCCAAGGGACGCTCACACAACGTGAGCGACGGCTACGTCAGCGCCGCACCGGATTCCGGACCGGTACGCATCGAACTCGACCCGATCGCGCACCGCTTCCGTGCGGGTTCACGGATCCGGGTGCTCGTGGCGGGCGGGTCACACCCCCGGTTCGCCCGCAACCTCGGTACCGGCGAACCGCTCGGGACGGGTAAGAGCCTCGCGCCGGCCACCCACACCGTGCATCTCGGCGACGGCGCGTCGCGGCTGGTGCTGCCCGCCGCGCCGCAGCCGCCCGCCGGCTGAGGCGCGGGGTCAGCCCACCGAACGGCGCACCCGCTCGGCGATCTCGTGCAGCGCGGCGTCGTCGTGCACCGGGGCCGCCCACTCGGGGTCGATCGGCAGCTGCACCCAGCTGGTGCAGCCGGCATACTCGGGTGTGCGTTCGAGTCGCAGCGGGGCTAAGAGCGGGCAGGCCTGGACGACGAGCGCGGTGAGCCGATGCTTGGGCCGAAAATCGAGCCGGTCGGCGCGCACCGATGCGTCGGTCCAAATATGCAGGGGCGCGATCTCTTCGAGGGCTTCGGGGCGGTTCACCTCCACTGCGGCGACGATGCGGGCGCCGGCGCGGACGACCACCGCGTCCTCTGTGCTGTCGGCGGTCGCTACATCGAGCAGATCGCGGTGCTCGGGGCGCACCCGCTCGGCGTGGCTGTGCGCGACCGTCGGAAACAGCAGAAAGCGCGACGCGGCGACCGCGAACCGCTTCTCGTGAATACCGCCCTTGCGCAGCAGAACGGTCTGCCTGCCGTCCAGCAGCGCGTGGATGGCAGCACTCCACTCCTTGAGCGCGGGCTGCGTCAGCGTCGTCGTCATCGTGCTACGTCGCGGCCGCAGCTTTGCTGTTCATGCGGGCCCGCACCTCGGGCCGGCGCAACGGCGGCACCGTCTTCGGCGGCTGGCGCCGGGCCGGCAGAGACTCCAGCAGCCGGTGGGTGGTGGCGGTGACCTCCGCGATGGCGGCCTCGAAGGCGTCGGCGTTGGCCGCGGTCGGCCGGGTGATTCCGCTGATCTTGCGAATGTACTGACGCGCGGCGGCCTCGATCTCCTCGTCGGTCGCCGCCGGTTCGAGTCCGCGTAGCTCGGTGATGTTTCGGCACATGGCTCCACGATAGGTTCGTCGGGTGACTGACGACATCCTGCTCATCAACACCCGCGATCGGGTGCGCACCCTGACCCTCAACCGGCCGCAGGCGCGCAACGCGCTGTCGTCCGAGCTGCGCAGGCGGTTCTACCGGGCCCTCGGTGAGGCTCAGGCCGATGACGACGTCGACGTCGTGATCGTCACCGGCGCCGATCCGGTGTTCTGCGCGGGTCTGGACCTTAAGGAGCTGGGCGACACCACCGAGCTGCCCGACATCTCGCCGAAGTGGCCGCCGATGACCAAGCCGGTGATCGGCGCGATCAACGGCGCGGCCGTCACCGGTGGCCTCGAGATCGCCCTGTACTGCGATGTGCTGATCGCCTCCGAACAGGCGCGCTTCGCCGATACGCACGCCCGGGTGGGGCTGTTGCCGACGTGGGGGCTGTCGGTGCGGTTGCCGCAAAAGGTCGGCGTCGGGATGGCCCGCCGGATGAGCCTGACCGGCGACTACCTGTCGGCCGAGGAGGCCCTGCGGACCGGGTTGGTCACTCAGGTGGTGCCGCACGCCGAGCTCATGTCGACCGCCCGGCAGGTCGCGGCGTCGATCGTCGGCAACAACCAGCAGGCCGTACGCGCGTTGCTGGCGTCGTATCACCGCATCGACGAGGCGCAGACCAACGAGGGGTTGTGGATCGAGGCGGCGTCGGCGCGCGAGTGGATGCGCACGACCAGCGGTGACGACATCGCCGCCAACCGCGACGCCGTGTTGCAGCGGGGCCGCGCCCAGGTCCGCTGACCGTTTCTGGCGCGAGCGCGCCACCTTGCGCGAGCGCGCCACCTTGCGCGAGCGCGCCACCTTGCGCGAACGCGCGCCCCCTTGCGCGAGCGACCGCGTCTGATCACGACACGCCGCGGATTTACAGCAGTTTGCGGTCGCTCGTACGCTGCGAGCGTGAACGAAGCGCATGAGTACTGCGGCAGCGAGGAATGGCGACAGCTGATCCGCGAGGTAATTCTTCCGTGGGCGTTGGGGGAGGTCGACCTCGGCGACGACGTGCTCGAGGTCGGCCCCGGCTACGGTGCCACCACCGACGTGCTGAGCGAGTCGGTGGGCCGGCTGACGTCAGTCGAGATCGACGACGAACTCGCGGCGATGTTGATAACGCGCTTCGCCGATGTGCCGACCGTCGAGATCGTGCGCGGCGACGCGACCGCGCTAACCTACGCCGACGACCGCTTCACCGGCGCGGCGTGTTTCACGATGCTGCATCACGTCCCCACCGCCGAACTTCAGGATCGGCTCTTCGCCGAGGTCGCCCGGGTGCTGCGACCCGGGGCCGCGCTGGTGGCCAGCGACAGCCTCGGCAGCGACGAGTTGGCCGTCGCGCACGAAGGCGACACCTACAACCCCGTCGACCCCGCGACACTGCCGGATCGGTTGGCGGCAGCGGGATTCGGCGATGTCCGGGTCAAGACGACGGAGTTCGGCTGGGCCGCAGTAGCCCGGACCCGCGCATAGCGCGGCCGCTGGCGGTCCGCGAGCGTCCACATTTGGTCTATTTTCAGTGGCGTGTCGTGCGCAAACGCGGTCCCTCGCGCCGATTACAGATCAACCCGTGCCCGGCACCAGCCAACGGCCAGAGAACGCGCGCCAGCCGACGAACACCAACCGCAGCACCATGAACGTCGACAACCCCGCCCAGATACCCAGCAGCCCCCAGCCGAACGCCAACGACAGCCAGATCAACGGCAGGAAGCCCACCAGCGCGCTGGCCAGCGTCGCATTGCGCATGAACTTCGCGTCACCGGCGCCCAACAGGACCCCGTCGAGCGCGAAAACGATTCCGGCGACCGGCAATTGGGCCACCATGAACCACCACGGCACCCCGATCGCGTCGAGCACCGAGCGGTCGTCGGTGAACACGCTGGGAAACACCGACGCACCGGCCGCGAATACCACGGCAAGCACCGCCGAGGCCAACGCCGAGAAGATCGTCACCCGCCACGCCACCGATTTGGCGTGCGTGAGCTGACCCGCGCCCAGGGCCGCACCGACCAGCGACTGCGCGGCGATCGCCAGCGAATCCAACACCAGCGCAAGGAAATTCCACAGCTGCAGCACGACCTGGTGCGCGGCGACGGCGGCCGCGCCGAACCGGGCCGCGACAGCTCCCGCCGACACGAAACACGCTTGGAACGCCAGCGTGCGCAACACCAGGTCACGGCCCATCACCACCTGCGCGCGCAACACCCCGGGGTGCAGCCGCAGCGGCACCCGTTCGATCAGCAGTGCACGACAGAACAACGCGGCGGCCACCCACTGCCCCACTGCGTTCGCGACGGCCGAGCCGGGTAACCCGAGCCGGGGCATACCGAGCAAGCCGTAGACCAGCAGCGGGCACAGCACCGCTGAGACCCCGAACCCGAACACCACGAACTTGAGCGGCCGCACGATGTCCTGCACCCCGCGCATCCACCCGTTGCCCGCCGCCGACACCAGGATCGCGGGTACGCCGATGATCGCGATGCGCACCCACGACAGCGCCTCGTCGGCGATCTCTCCCCCGTCGGACGACCCCGCCAGCGCCGACACCAGCGGGACCGCGAACACCTGCACCGCGGCGACGATGACCGCACCCAACCCCAACGCCAGCCAGGTGGCCTGCACGCCTTCCCCGACGGCGGCCGCCCGATTGCCTGCGCCGTAGAAGCGGGCCGACCGGGCGGTGGTCCCGTACGCCAGAAACGTCATCTGCGAGCTCAGCGTGGTCAGTATCAGCCCGCCGATCGCCAGACCCGCCAGTGCCAGTGCGCCCAACCGGCCCACGACCGCGAGGTCGAACAACAGGTAGATGGGTTCGGCCGCCAGCACTCCGAGTGCCGGAACTGCCAGCCCGGCGATCCGGCGGCCGGTCACCGGAGCGTTCGGCGGCTCCAGTTCGGGCTCAGCCAAGGGCCGCGTGCAACGCCTTCACCACGTCCTCGGCGGACCCGGTGGCCGAATATCCCGCGGCCAGGCGGTGACCGCCGCCGCCGAACCCGCTCGCGACCGGCGACAGGTCGTAGGACTTGGCCCGCATCGACACCGACCAGTGCCCCGGCTCGATCTCCTTGAACACCGCGGCCACCTCGGCCTCGTCGGTGGTCCGCACGATGTCGACGATGCTTTCGACTTCCTCAGGTCGGGCGTCGACCCACTCGTCGTGTGACACCACCGCGTACACCAGGCCCCGGCCACCGGCGGCATCTTTGAGCAGCTGTGCCGAGGACAGCACCCGAGACAGCATCGGCAGCCAGGCGTAGGGATGGGTGTCGAGCAGGGTCCGGCTGATGCCGGCGTTGTCGACGCCGAGATCGACGAGGCGCGCCGCCAGCCGGTGCGCGCGCGGGCTGGCCCACCGGAACGAACCGGTGTCGGTGGTCAGGCCCGCGTACAGGCAGTGTGCGACGCCGATGTCGATCGGCTTGTCCCACGCGTCGAGCAGGTCGGCCACCAGCATCGTGGTGGAGTCCGCCGAGGCGTCGACGTAGTTGGCGGTGCCGAACAGCTGGTTGGAGGCGTGGTGGTCGATGACCAGGACCTCGCGACCGTCGTCGACGACGCCGCGCAGCGCACCGAGGCGGTTGATGCTGGGGATGTCGACGGTGACGATCAGGTCGGGGTCGCGGCGCATCGCGTCGGGGCGGACGAGCAGATGCCCGCCGGGCAGCGACTGCAGCGATTCGGGCAGCTTCTCGGGCGCCGCGAAACTCACCTCGACGCTCTTGCCGACCTGGTCGAGCACCAGCGCCAGCGCCAGACCGGCGCCGATGGTGTCGGCGTCGGGATAGACGTGGCAGACCACTCCGACCGAGGCGGCCGCTGACAACAGTTCGGCTGCGCCGTGGGCGTCAACCCGATCGCCCACTTCCAGGGCGTCAGTCGTCTTGTCGATCGCGGTCACCGCTGTCCTCGGAGTCGTCGGGCCCCCCGGCTACTGCCTCGCCCTCCACCTCACTGACACGGTACGGGTCCGCATCGCCGGCGTGCTTGGCACCTTGCCGAACTCTCGCCAAATCCTCATCTGCGGCGCGAGCGCGGGCCAGCAGTTCCTCCATCTTGACCGCGGCGTCGGGAACGGTGTCGCGCTCGAACGCGAGCGTGGGCGTGAAACGCACACCCAGGCTCGCGCCCACCTTGGACCGCAGCACACCTTTGGCCTTCTCGAGCGCCGCCGCTGCCCCGCCGTAATCCGGCTCCTCGGACAGCGACGCGCCGAGCACCGTGTAGTACAGCGTCGCGTCGTGCAGATCGTTGGTGACCTTGGCGTCGGTGATCGTCACACCCGACAGCCGCGGATCCTTGATCTCGTACTCGATCGCCGAGGCGACGATGGTGGAAATACGTTTGGCCAGTCGCTTCGCCCGTGCGGGGTCAGCCATCTACACCCGTTCCTTCTCGACCAACTCGTAGGTCTCGATGACGTCGCCTTCCTTGATGTCGGAGTAGGTCAGCGTCAGACCGCATTCGTAACCCTCGCGGACCTCGGTGACGTCGTCCTTCTCGCGGCGCAGCGACGACACGGTGAGGTTCTCGGCCACCACGACGTTGTCGCGCAGTAGCCGGGCCTTGGCGTTGCGTCGCATGATCCCCGACTGCACGAGGCAGCCGGCGATGTTGCCGACCTTCGACGACCGGAAGATCGCGCGGATCTCGGCGCGGCCGAGTTCGCGCTCCTCGTAGATCGGCTTGAGCATGCCCTTGAGCGCCGCTTCGATCTCGTCGATCGCCTGGTAGATGATCGAGTAGTAGCGGATCTCGACACCCTCGCGGTTGGCCAGCTCGGTGGCCTTGCCCTCCGCGCGGACGTTGAAGCCGATGATGATCGCGTCCGAGGCCGACGCCAGGTTGACGTTGGTCTCGGTGACACCACCGACGCCGCGGTCGATGACGCGCAGTTCGACTTCGTCGTCGATCTGGATGCCCAGCAGGGCCTCCTCGAGCGCCTCGACCGTACCGGCGTTGTCGCCCTTGAGGATCAGGTTCAGCTGACTGGTTTCCTTCAGCGCCGAATCCAGGTCCTCGAGGCTGATCCGCTTGCGGCTGCGCGCGGCCAGGGCGTTGCGCTTGCGGGCGCTGCGCCGGTCGGCGATCTGACGCGCGATGCGGTCCTCGTCGACGACGAGCAGGTTGTCACCTGCACCCGGCACCGACGTGAAACCGATGACCTGCACGGGCCGCGACGGCAACGCCTCCTCGACATCCTCGCCGTGCTCGTCGACCATGCGGCGGACGCGACCGTAGGCGTCGCCCGACACGATGGAGTCGCCGACCCGCAGCGTGCCGCGCTGCACCAGCACCGTGGCCACCGGGCCGCGGCCGCGGTCCAGGTGCGCCTCGATCGCCACACCCTGGGCCTCCATGTCCGGGTTGGCCCGCAGGTCCAGGGCCGCATCGGCGGTCAGCACGACCGCTTCCAGCAGCGCGTCGATGTTGGTGCCCTGTTTGGCCGAGATGTCGACGAACATCGTGTCGCCGCCGTAGTCCTCGGGAATCAGCCCGTATTCGGTGAGCTGGCCGCGGATCTTGGCCGGATCGGCGCCTTCCTTGTCGATCTTGTTGACCGCCACCACAATCGGCACCTCGGCCGCCTGCGCGTGGTTGATGGCCTCGACCGTCTGCGGCATCACGCCGTCGTCGGCGGCGACCACCAGGATCGCGATGTCGGTGGCCTTCGCGCCGCGGGCACGCATGGCGGTGAACGCCTCGTGACCCGGGGTGTCGATGAACGTGATCGGGCGGACGTTGCCGTCGAGGTCGACCTCGACCTGGTAGGCGCCGATGTGCTGGGTGATGCCGCCGGCCTCGCCCTCGCGGACGTTGGCCTGACGGATGGTGTCCAGCAGTCGGGTCTTGCCGTGGTCGACGTGACCCATGACGGTGACGACCGGCGGACGCTGTTCGAGGTCCTCCTCGCCGCCTTCGTCCTCGCCATAGGTGAGGTCGAACGACTCGAGCAGTTCGCGGTCCTCGTCCTCCGGGGAGACGACCTGAACCTTGTAGTTCATCTCGCTGCCGAGCAGTTCGAGCGTGTCGTCGCCGACGGACTGCGTCGCGGTGACCATCTCGCCGAGGTTGAACAGTGCCTGCACCAGCGCGGCCGGGTTGGCGTCGATCTTCTCGGCGAAGTCGCTCAGCGAGGCGCCGCGGGCCAACCGGATCGTTTCACCGTTGCCGTGCGGCAGGCGGACGCCACCGACGACCGGCGCCTGCATGTTCTCGTATTCGGCGCGTTTCGCCCTCTTCGACTTCCGTCCGCGCTTGGGCGCGCCGCCGGGACGACCGAACGCACCGGCCGCACCGCCGCGCTGGCCGGGGCGGCCGCCACCACCGGGACGGCCCCGGAAACCTCCGCCGGCGGGTGCGCCGCCGCCACCGCCGCGGTAGTTACCGCCACCGCCACCACCGCCGGGACCACCGGGACGACCACCGCCGCCACCGGGTCCGCGGCCACCGGGGCCGGGACGCGGACCACCGGGGCGACCCATCGCGCCGGGCCGCGCGCCGGGCGGACGCGGCGGCATGTTGCCGGGCGTCGCACCGCCTGGGCGTGGGGCACCGGGACGCGGACCACCCGGTCCGGGCCGGGGCCCTTGGGGACGGGGCATCGGCCGGTCGACCGGCTGTTGAGAGGAGAACGGGTTGTTGCCGACGCGGGGAACGCGTGGCGCCGGCTTCGGCGCGCCCGGCGTGGGACCCGGCCGGGGGCCGGGTGTCGGCCCCGGGCGGGTGGGCGGCGCAGCCGGTGTGGCCGGCGGGGCGGCGGCCGCCGCGGGCGGCGCGGCGGACGGAGCCTCGGCGGCAGGTGCCGCAGGCTTGGGCGCGGGCGCCTTCGCGGGCTCCGCCGGAGCGGCGCTCTTGGCAGGCGCAGCGGTCGACGCGGCCGCCGAACCATTGCCCTCGGATTTGGCCTTCTCGGCGGCCTTCTTGCCGCCGCCGAAGGATTCGCGCAACCGGCGCGCGACCGGGGCCTCCACGGTGGAGGACGCGGATTTGACGAATTCGCCCTGTTCGCTCAGACGAGCGAGAACTTCCTTACTGGTGACACCGAGTTCCTTGGCCAACTCGTGTACACGGGCCTTACCTGCCACTACATCTCCATCTCTAGAGGCGTCAGCGGTGGTAGGCGCCGCGCCTCGGGTTAGCTATGACGCATGGTCATCGGGACTTCACGGTGTGCTCATGTTCTTCGCTACCTGTTCTGTTGCCGAGGGCTCGGGCGGGTCTGCACTGCTGCGAGTGCCGACATACTCGATCACCGCGGATAGGTCCGGTGAACCGGTGATGCGCAACGCTCGACCGAACGCTCGCCGCCGAATCGCTGCCTCGAGGCACTGTGGAGAGGGATGCAGCCACGCACCCCGCCCCGGCAACTTTCTCGCCGGGTCAACGGTGACGGTGCTGAGAGAATTCCCAGCCCCATCGACGTTGCCGACAGCGACCACCCGAAGCAGTTCGACGGCCAGCTCTCGTTTTCGGCAACCAACGCAGGTCCGCACCGGTCCGACAGGATCGTCGGGGCTGCGTCGTTGCGCCGAAGCCGAAGTCTCGCGCTGGATCACCGGTGAGTCTACCGTCACGTCCGCTGGTATTTGAAATGGCTGCGCTGCCCGGCGTGGACGCGTGCGCCGGCCGGCGCTTACCGGTCCCCCACGGCACCGCGTGCGGCGTCCTGGTCGGACTCGCCGGCGCCCGCAGGAGGCGCGTCGCTGCGGATGTCGATGCGCCACCCGGTGAGCCGGGCCGCCAGCCGGGCGTTCTGCCCCTCCTTGCCGATGGCCAGCGACAGCTGGAAGTCCGGTACGACGACGCGGGCCGCGCGGGCGGCCTCGTCGATGACCGTCACCGAGACGACCTTGGCCGGTGAGAGCGCGTTGGCGACGAACTTCGCCGGGTCGGGGTCGTAGTCGATGATGTCGATCTTCTCGCCCGACAGTTCGCTCATCACGTTGCGCACCCGCTGACCCATCGGCCCGATGCAGGCGCCTTTGGCGTTCAGTCCCGGCACCCGCGAGGCCACCGCGATCTTCGAGCGATGACCGGCCTCCCTGGCGACCGCCACGATCTCGACCGAGCCCTCGGCGATCTCGGGCACCTCCAGCGAGAACAGTTTGCGGACCAGGTTCGGGTGCGTGCGCGACAGTGTGATCAGCGGTTCCCGCGCGCCGCGGCTGACGCCCACGACGTAGCAGCGCAACCGGTCGCCGTGTTCGTAGCGCTCACCGGGCACCTGCTCGGCGGCGGGTATGACGCCTTCGGAACCCTTGGTCTCGCTGCCCATCCGGACGACGACGAGGCCGCGGGCGTTGGCCCGCGCATCGCGCTGGATCACCCCGCCGACGATGTCGCCCTCGCGGGCGGAGAATTCGCCGTACGTCTTCTCGTTCTCGGCGTCGCGGAACCGCTGCAGCATCACCTGGCGCGCCGTCGTCGCCGCGACGCGACCGAATCCCTCTGGGGTGTCTTCCCATTCGGTGATCGTGTTGCCGTCCTCGTCGACCTCGGACGCGATGACCTTGACCTCGCCGGTCTTGCGGTCGATCTCGATGCGCGCCTCGGCGGCATGGCCCTCGGTGTGTCGATAGGCGGTCAGCAGTGCGGATTTGATGGTTTCGACGAGCTCGCCCACCGGAATTCCGCGGTCGACCTCGATGGCGTGTAGCGCGGCCATGTCGATGTTCACGCCGACGCCTCCTTCCCAGATTGGCCGACCAGCTCCAGCTCTCGCGGATTGGGGGGCGAGAATTCAACTTGCACAACAGCTTTCGCGATACCGTCGAGCGGCAACTCGCGGACGGAGAAGGTGGCCTGCCGGCCGGTCCGCACGACCAAACGCACCACGCCGTCGCGGATTTCGCCGAGCCTGCCGGTGAGCTGCGAGCCGCCGGACAGCGTCAGCTCGACCTTGCGGCCGCGGGCCCGGCGGTAGTGCTTCTCGGCGGTCAGCGGCCGGTCCACACCCGGTGAGGTGACCTCGAGAACATAGGGGGCGGACCACGCGTCGACCTCGTCGAGCAGCGCAGAAGCAGTACGGGACAGTTGGGCGATCGAAGCGAGGTCGAGGCCGTCGTCCCCGTCGGCCACCACCGTGATGCGCGGCGGACGCGCGGCCGGGTCGACGATCACGTCCTCGATTTCGTAACCCGCACGCGCGAACTCGCCGTCGAGTAGCTCGATCACCTCGTTCTGCGACGGCAACCCCGCAGAATGCTCCGTCACGGCGAGCTCCTCGTCTTGAGTTGTCCGGACTCGGATCCTTCGGCGACACACCTTGGAACCGACACTCCACGATACGCCAGCGTCGCCGCGGTAAACGCCAAACGAACACCGATGCGAACGAAGCGCAATGGCAAGATGTTGTCCGTGCCGAGCCCCCCGCCGACCGTCAGCAGGAGACGCGTGTTGGCCTCGGCGGCGGCATTGGCGCTGCTGGGGGCGACCGCGGCGGCCTGCGGCACACCGCCGCCGCCGCCCGAGGTCGATGAACTCGCTGCTCAACTCGACCGGGCCCGCGCCGACAGTCAGCTGGCCACCGATGCGGCGGCCAATGAGCGCGGACCCGTCGTGGAGGCGTTGACGGCGGTGGCCGCCGAACGCGCCGCCCATGCCCAGGCGCTGTCCGACGAGTTGGTCCGGCTGCGCGGCGAGCAGGCACCCACGTCCACTCCGACCAGCACGACCGCAGAGCCGGCCAAGCCGCGCACCGCCAAGGACGCCGCCAACGCGTTGCGGGTCTCGGCGTCGAGCGCGGCCGAACTCGCGGCCAAGCTCTCCGGCTACCGCGCCGGACTGCTCGCATCGATCGCCGCGGCGTGCACGGCCGCGTACACGGTCGCCCTCGCCGAACCGGAGAAGCCGCGATGACATCGGCGGAGCCCACCCCGACGCGGCCGTCGGAGCCCGCGGACGGCGCGCTCTACGACGCGATCGCCACCGAACACGCGACCATCTACGGATACGGCATCGTGTCTGCGCGCTCGGCGCCCGGTGACAACTGGCTGGTGTCGAAGGCCATGGGCGAGCACCGCGAACGCCGCGAGGCCGGGCTGCAGATGCTGGAGGATCGGTCGGTCGCCGGCCCGCTGCCCGCCGCGGGTTACCAGCTGCCGATGGAGGTCAAGACGCCCGCCGACGCCGCCAAACTCGCGGTGCGGATGGAAGAGGACGCGGCCGTCGCGTGGCGCGCGGTCGTCGAGCAGGCCGGCACCGAACAGGAGCGCGCCTTCGGCGTCAAGGCGCTGACGCAGTGCGCGGTGATGGCGGCGCGATGGAGTCAACTGCTCGGCACGACGCCGGTCACGGTCGCCTTCCCCGGCGGAAACGAGTAAACGCCGCAGCGCCGAGTGTGGGCTCGCGTCACGCTTCACCCGCTGTTGGCGTGCGGGTAACCCACGTTCGGCCTACGGCGAGGTGAGCGCGCCCGCGATCTTCGCCGCCGGACCGCCGTGCTGGCCGCTCACCGAGATCTCGCGCGTCTCGCCGGTGAACCGGTTGCGCAGCTCGACGACGCCGTCGGCCCAACCACGGCCGACCACGACGAGCCACGGCACGCCGAGCAGTTCCGCGTCTTTGAACTTCACCCCTGGCGAGGCGGTGCGGTCGTCGAGCAGCACGTCGATCCCGCGCCGATCCAGCTCGCTCGCCAGTTCCTCGGCCCCTTCGCGCGCGGCGGCGTCCTTGTTGGCGATGACGAGGTGGACGTCGAACGGCGACACCTCCGCCGGCCAGCGCAGGCCGAGCTCGTCGTGGTGTTGTTCGGCGATGACGGCGACCAGTCGCGACACCCCGATGCCATAGGAGCCCATGGTCAACCGGACCGGCTTGCCGTTCTCGCCGAGCACGTCGACCTCGAACGCGTCGGTGTACTTACGGCCCAGCTGGAAGATGTGGCCGATCTCGATACCGCGCGCGCTCACCAGCGGCCCCGCCCCGTCCGGCGACGGGTCACCGTCGCGCACCTCGGCGGCCTCGATCGTGCCGTCGGCGACGAAGTCGCGGCCCGCCACGAGGCCCACGACGTGCTTACCGGGCTCGTCAGCGCCGGTGATCCACGACGTGCCGTCGACCACACGCGGATCGACCAGATAGCGAATCCCGTTGGCCAGCAAGGCTTTCGGGCCGATATACCCCTTGACGAGGAACGGATACCTGGCGAAGTCGGCGTCGTCGAGCAGCGCGTACTCGGCCGGTTCGAGCGCAGCGCCCAGGCGTTTGTCGTCGACCTCGCGGTCGCCGGGCACGCCGATGCCCAGCAGCTCCCACTCGCCGCCGGGCACGCGGGTCTTGAGCATCACGTTCTTCAGGGTGTCGGCGGCGGTGACGGTGCGATCGAGCGCCGCGTTGGCCCAGTCGACCAGCGTCGCGATCGTCGGGGTGTCGAGGGTGTCGTGGACCTTGGCCTCAGGCTGGCCGTCGACGGGCAGCGGCGCCGGGGCGGCCGTGGTCACCGCTTCGACGTTGGCGGCATAACCGGACTCCAGGCACCGCACGAACGTGTCCTCGCCGATCTCGCTTTCGGCCAGGAACTCCTCGGATGCGCTGCCGCCCATCGCCCCGGAGACGGCCGAGACGATCACGTAGCGCACGCCCAGTCGATCGAAGATGCGCCGGTAGGCGTCGCGGTGGGCCAGGTACTGCGCGCGCAGCCCGTCGTCGTCGACGTCGAACGAGTACGAGTCCTTCATGACGAACTCGCGGCCGCGCAAGATTCCCGCCCGCGGGCGTGCCTCGTCGCGGTACTTGGTCTGGATCTGGAACAGCAGCAGCGGAAAGTCCTTGTAGCTGCTGTACTCCCCCTTCACCGTCATGGTGAAGAACTCTTCGTGCGTCGGGCCGAGCATGTAGTCGTTGCGCCTGCGGTCCTGCAGCCGGAACACGCCGTCGCCGTACTCGGTCCAGCGGTTGGTGGTCTCGTAGGGCGCGCGGGGCAGGAGCGCCGGGAACAGGATCTCCTGGCCGCCGATCGCGGTCATCTCGTCGCGGACGACCCGTTCGATGTTGCGCAGCACCCGCAGCCCCAGCGGCAGCCAGCTGTAGAGCCCGGGCCCGACCGGTCGGATGTAGCCGGCGCGGATCAGCAGTTTGTGGCTGGGCACTTCGGCGTCGGCTGGGTCGTCGCGCAGGGTGCGCAGGAACAGCTCCGACATGCGGGTGATCACAGCCGACAACCTTACTGACTGTGTTGATCCCCCGATCGCCACGCTCTGACCCCGCCGGAGCCCGAGCTACAGCTCGCCGGCCTCCACGGCTTCCTTGGTGTGCTGCGCGGAGGCGATCTGGCGCGATGAGAAACCGATGAAGAACGCGGCGATACCGACCATCACCGCGACACCGGCGACCCACAGCAGCGAGTACGTGTAGCCGTAGCCGAGCGCGTCGAGCTGGGCAGGGGTCATGTCCTTGACCGGTCCGGTCGTACCGCCCAGGTACAGCGTGCGCGACGTCTGCACCGCCTGGATGACCACGAGCACCACCGGGCCGCCGAGGTTCTGCACCATCAGCGTGATCGACGACACCGGGCCGATCTCGCCGGGGCCCACTCCCGCGATCGCGCACAGCGGCAGGATCACCGCGATGGCTCCGATGCCAAAGCCGCCGATCACGATGGGCGCGAACAGGTCCGGGAAGTAGGGGATGCTGCGGTCCAGCGTCGACCCGTACAGCATCGCGCCGAGGACGAAGATGCCGCCGCCGAGGATCAGCCAGCGCGGGGCGACATGCGGCGCGAGCCGGGCGGCCACCGCGGTGCCCACCCCGAAGGCCAGCGCGAACGGGATGAAGCAGATGCCCGCCTCCAGGGCCGAGTAGCCCAGGACGTCCTGCACCAGCAGACCGATCATCACCGTCAGCGTCAGCAGCACGCCGCCGGCCAGGAACAGCGCGATGAACGTCATGACCCGGTTGCGGTTGTCGAACACCGAGAACGGCACGATCGGGTGCTGCGCGGTGCGTTCGACGAGCAGGAAGCTGATGAAGAAGACCGCCGACGCGACCGCGGCGCCGATGACCAGCGGGTCGATCCAGCCGCGCGGCGGGCCCTGCGTGAAGACAAGCACCGCCGACGAGCAGCCCAGCGTCGCCAGCAGCGCACCGGTGATGTCGAGTTTGAGTCGCTCGTGGTGTGTTTCGGCGAGCTTGAGGACCGCGATGGTGATGATCGCGATGCCGATCGGCACGTTGATCAGAAACGCCAGCCGCCAGGAGATCACCGTCAACGCGCCGCCGAGCACCAGGCCGAGCACCGAGCCGATGCCCTGCATGGCCGCCGATATGGCCAACGCCCGGTTGCGCGCCTGGCCGACCGCGTACGTCGTCGCGATCAGGGCCAGCCCGGTGGGCGCTGCCACCGCCGCCCCGGTGCCCTGTACCGCGCGCGCGACGATCAGCGTGGCGGGGTCGGTGGCCAGGCCGCAGACCAGCGAGGCGATGGTGAACACCCCGACGCCGGACAGGAACGCGCGCTTGTGGCCGATCGCGTCGCCGACGCGCCCGCCGAGCAGCAGCAGACCGCCGAACGCCAGGACGTAGGCGGTGATCACCCAGCTCTTGCTGGCGTCGGTGAGGCCGAGGTCGGCCTGCATCCTGGGCAGCGCGACGATCACGATCGTGCCGTCGAGGGTCGACATCAGCTGCATGCCGGTGATCGCGATGATCGCCGGGCCCAGAACGGACTTCGCGAGGGGCAACGCCGCCAGCGGCACGGGACGGTCCGTCGACTCGGAGGAACCACCGACGGCAGACATGGTCAGCCACCCTACCGAGTGCGATTTCGGTGTATTCGGTCGCGCCGGGCGCGACGGACTACACCGAAGTCAGAGCTAAAGCTCTCCGGAGTCGATCGCGTCCTTGACTTCCTGCGCATGCGCAACCTGCGACGCGCTGTAGCCGATGAACAGCGAGGCGAGCCCGACCATCACGGCGACCGCAGCCACCCACAGCAGGCCGTAGGTGTAGCCCTGGTCGAGGGCGTGCAGCTGTGCGGCGCTCATATCGTTGACGGGTCCGGTGGTGCCGCCCAGATACAGCGTGCGCGACGTGATCACGGCCTGGATGATGGCCAGCACGACGGGCCCGCCGAGGTTCTGCAGCATCAGCGCGATGGCCGACACCGGGCCGATCTGGTCGAAGCCGACGCCGGCGATCGCCGACAGCATCAGCGGCACCACGATCATTCCGATGCCCAGCCCACCGACGGTGATCGGCAGCACCAGGTTCGGGAAGTACGGGATGTTCGCGTCGAGCGTGGAGCCGTAGATCATGGCACCCAGCACCAGCACGCCGCCGGCGATGACCAGTAGTCGCGGCGGGAACATCTGCACCAGCTGCGACGAGAGCCCGAGCCCGATCCCGAGCGCGATCACGAACGGAATGAACCCGATGCCTGCGCGCAGCGGGCTGTAGCCCATGATGTCCTGCACGTACAGGCCGATCAGCACGGTCAGCGTGAACATCACGCCGCCGGCCAGGAACACCGCGGCGAAGGTCGCGACGCGGTTCCGGTCCTTGAACAGGTCGAACGGCAGGACCGGGTTGGCCGCGGTGCGCTCGACGTAGAGGAACGCCAGGAAAGCGGCGCACGCAGTGAGACCCGAACCCAGCGTGATCGGCGACAGCCAGCCCTGTTCGGGGCCCATCGAGAACCCGAACACCGCTGCGGTACAGGCGAGCGTGGCCAGGAGGGCGCCCGCAGCGTCCAGCTTGAGCCGCTCGCGGTTGGTCTCCCGCAGGGTCTTGCGGGCCAGGTGGATCATCACCAGGCCGATCGGCACGTTGATCAGGAACGCCCAGCGCCACGACACCTCGGTCAGCGCACCACCGACGATCAGGCCCACCACCGAGCCGATACCGGTCATCGCGGCGAAGATGGCGGTGGCCGCGTTACGGGCCGGGCCCTTCGGGAACGTCGTCGCGATCAACGCCAGCGCGGTCGGTGAGGCGATGGCCGCGCCGACGCCCTGCAGCAGTCGGGCGACCACCAGCGTCGCCTCGTTCCACGCGAGACCACACAGGATCGAAGCGATGGTGAACAGCGCCACGCCGACGATGAAGGTGCGCTTGCGGCCGATCGTGTCGCCGAGTCGCCCGCCCAGCAGCATCAACCCGCCGAACGTCAGCACGTAGGCGGTGATCACCCAGCTACGGCCGGCGTCGGAGAGGCTCAGCTCGTCCTGGATCTTAGGAAGCGCGACGATCGCGATCGTGCTGTCCATGGTCGCGAGCAGCTGCATACCGCCGATCGCGATGACCGCAGCGATGAACCTCGGCGATGGCAGCCACGCCGAGGACCTGCCGGTTTGCCCGCGCGCAGACCCGATAGCGGTCTTCTGGGAGTGCGGTGGAAATGCTCGATTTGCCCCACCCTCGGCGTCACGGCGCATGGCAGCACGCTCTGCGTCATTGAGAGCCGTCATGGGGGTTACCTTACAGTAATCTTAAGATCCCTTTAACCGGCGAAGGCGGCCACGGGCCCGATAACGATGATCGCAGGAGGCCGAATTCCGTCCTCCCGGATCCGTTCTGCGACATCGGCGAGCGTCGCGCGCAAAGTGCGCTGTGCGGCGGTGGTGCCGTGCTGAACCACCAGAACCGGCGTATCCGCAGGTCGTCCGCCTTCCAGCAGCGCCTCGGCGAACAGTTCGATGCGTTCGACGGCCATCAGCAACACGATGGTGCCCGAGAGCGCGGCCAAGGCATTCCAATTCACTAACGATTCGGGATGCCCGGGCGCGACATGCCCGCTCACCACCACGAATTCGTGCGTGACGTGCCGGTGGGTGACGGGCACACCCGCGAGCGCGGGAACCCCTATGGCACTGGTCACACCGGGTACGACGGTGACGGGGATACCGGCCTCGGCGCAGGCCAGCACCTCTTCGTATCCGCGCGCGAACACGAACGGGTCGCCGCCCTTGAGTCGCACGACGAACTTGCCCGCTTTCGCGCGGTCGATCAGCAGGCCGTTGATCGCGTCCTGTGCCATGGCCCGGCCGTACGGGATCTTCGACGCGTCGATGACCTCGACATGCGGCGGCATCTCGGCCAGCAGTTCCTGCGGTGCGAGTCGATCGGCGACGACGACGTCGGCGTGCGCCAACAGCCGGCGCCCGCGAACGGTGATCAACTCGGGGTCGCCCGGTCCCCCGCCCACGAGCGCCACGCCGCCGTGTACGACGTCGGCGGTTGCCGAACTGTCCGGTGCGATGAGCCCGCGCTGCATGGCCTCGTGGATCGCCGACCTGATCGCCGCCGACCGGCGGTGCTCACCGCCGGCGAGCACACCGACCGAGAGCCCCTCGTACTCGAACGATGCCGGTGTGACGGCCGTGCCCTCGACGGCCACGTCCGCGCGCACACAGAAGATGTGGCGATCCTCGGCCTCGGCGACGACGGCCGCGTTGACGGCCGGGTCGTCGGTGGCGGCGATCGCGTACCAGGCGCCCTCGAGGTCGCCCGGTTCAAACTCGCGCAGCTGCAGCGCGATTCCACTCATCGCCTCGACCGCGGGCGTGGCCTCGCGCGCGATCACGACCACGTCGGCGCCGTTGGCCACCAGAAGCGGCAAGCGGCGCTGCGCCACACTGCCGCCGCCGACGACGACGACCTTCCTGCCGGTCAGGCGCAGACCGACTAGATAGGCGTTCTCGGTCACTGATCCGGATCCTGTTCGCGCGAGCTCATCGGCGCGAGCTTAGAGGTTGCGGCCACCGCCACGAAGCGGCTGATTGCCCGCGGGTGCGCGGCGGGGTGGGTGTGCAGGTAGCCGGCATGCACGGCCCCGTCCACCACGCCGTCCCTCCTGCGGCCGATGGCGCCGCCGGTGAAGATCCACGCGGGGG
Source organism: Mycobacterium neumannii (assembly GCF_002245615.1). Classification (NCBI taxonomy): domain Bacteria; kingdom Bacillati; phylum Actinomycetota; class Actinomycetes; order Mycobacteriales; family Mycobacteriaceae; genus Mycobacterium; species Mycobacterium neumannii. The sequence continues at coordinate 311,105 of NZ_NKCO01000001.1, forward strand.
CGTAGTCGTTTTTGAAAGTGACTGCGGTGCGGTGAAACTCGTGTCCCATCATCCGGGCACCGATCGAGTGCAACGGCGAGTCGGTCACCACGACGGCTTCGCGGTAGCCGAGCGTGAGGCGGTCGGTGAACGTCGCCGAACCGGAGATCACCCCACACATCGGGTGACCGTCGAGGTCGTCGACGAGATAGGTCAGGCCCGCGCATTCGGCGTGCACCGGGGCCCCCGACGCCGCCAGTTGTCTGATCTGCGTGCGGGCGACGTCGTTGGCGGAGAGTTCGGCGACGAACTCCTCGGGGAAACCGCCGGGCACGACGAGGGCATCGGCGCCCGACGGCAGCGCGTCGGTCAGCGGGTCGAACTCGACGACCTCGGCGCCCGCGGCGGTGAGCACTTCGCGGTGTTCGGCGTAGCCGAAGCTGAACGCCCTGCCCGATGCCAGCGCCACCGTGGCGTTTCCGCCGACGGGGGTCACCTCCTCGGCGTCCCAGGGGTCGTCGAGGACCCTGCTCTCGGCCAGCGCGGCGATCCCCACCAGGTCGACGTGGCGACCTACGAGCGCCGTCATCGCCTCCACCGCCTCGCGCGCCCTGTTCCCGTGTTCGACCGCGGTGACCAGGCCCAGATGCCGTGAGGGGACAGACATTTCGTCGCAGCGGGGAATCACACCCAAGACCGGGATGCCGGCGTGTTCGCAGGCTTGGCGCAGTACCTCCTCGTGGCGCGGCGAGCCGACGCGGTTGAGGATCACCCCGGCAACGCGTACCGAGGAGTCGAACGTCGAAAAGCCGTGCAGCAGTGCGGCGATGCTGTGACTCTGTCCGCGGGCGTCGACGACCATGACGACCGGTGCGCCCAGCAGAGCGGCGACATGTGCGGTGGATCCGAACGCATTGCCGCGCGACTCCTCGGTGATGCGGCCGTCGAACAGGCCCATCACGCCTTCGATCACCGCGATGTCGGCTCGGGCGCTGCCGTGCCGGTAGAGCGGCCCGATCAGGTGCTCCCCCGTCAGGACGGGGTCGAGGTTGCGGCCGGGCCGTAGCGAGGCCAGCGCGTGATAGCCGGGGTCGATGTAGTCGGGGCCGACCTTGAACGGCGCGACCGCACGCCCTGCTCGCCGCAGCGCCCCCATCAAACCCGTTGCCACGGTGGTCTTTCCGCTACCCGAGGCGGGCGCGGCGATCACCACCGCAGGCGTCGCCCTGCTCACCCCGCCCCCCGCGTGGGCCCACCCACCCGTGGCGAGCGACCGTGTTTGCACGCCGACACACCGCAAATGGTGTCATTTCGCGGTCGCTCGCGCCGATCGAGCGTCACCACTCGATGCCCTTCTGACCCTTGCGCCCGACATCCATCGGGTGCTTGACCTTGGTCATCTCGGTGACCAGATCCGCGGCATCGAGCAACTGCTGCGGGGCGTCGCGACCGGTGATGACGACGTGCTGCATCCCGGGTCGCGAGCGGAGAGTCGCGACGACCTCGTCCACGTCGATCCAGCCCCACTTCAGCGGATAGGTGAACTCGTCGAGCACATAGAAATCGTGGCGTTCGTCGGCGATCCGCCGCGCGATCTCGGCCCAGCCGTCGGCCGCCGCCGCGGCGTGGTCGACCTCGTCGCCGTGTTTGCGCGACCAGGACCAACCCGAACCCATCTTGTGCCACTGCACCGGTCCCCCGACGCCGTGCTCGTCGTACAGTTTGCCGAGTTCGCGGAAGGCCGCTTCCTCGCCCACCTTCCACTTGGCGCTCTTGACGAACTGGAACACCGCGATGTCAAAGCCTTGATTCCATGCGCGCAGCGCCATGCCGAACGCGGCGGTCGACTTGCCCTTACCCGCACCGGTGTGCACGGCGAACAGCGGGGCGTTGCGGCGTGCGCGGGTGGTCAACCCGTCGTCGGGAACCGTCAGCGGCTGACCCTGAGGCATACCTACCTCTCCCTACTCCTTGTGGCCCATCTCAGGCGGCGGTGCGGATCACGTCGGTGAGGCTGTCCGCCCGCAGCTGGGCCAACCGCACCGCCGGGGCGCCCAGTTGTTCGGCGAGCTCTGCGGCCAGACCCAACCGCACATACGACGTTTCGCAGTCGACAACGACCGCGGCGGCGCCCTCGGCCACCAACCGCGCGGCGGCCGAGCGCGTGCGCCCCAACGGGTCGGCACCGCCGGTGGCGCGGCCGTCGGTCAGCACCACCACGAGGCTGCGCCGGGCGCGGTCGCGGGCCTTCTCCCTCACGACCAGGTCGCGCGCCGCCAACAAGCCTTCCGCCAGAGGCGTCTTGCCGCCGGTGTCGAAACGGGCCAGACGCCGGCTGGCGATATGCACCGACGACGTCGGAGGCAGCAGGACCTTCGCGTCGCTTTGGCGAAACGTGATCACGGCGACCTTGTCGCGGCGCTGGTAGGCGTCGCGCAACAGCGACAGCGCCGCACCCCCGACCGCGGACATCCGGTCGCGCGCGGCCATCGAACCCGACGCGTCGACCACGAAGATCACCAGGTTCCCCTCGCGGCCCTCCCGGATCGCGCGCCGCACATCGCCCGGCTGCGGCCGGGGCGCTCCGGGCCTGCGTTGGTTCTCCACGGCGGCCAGCAGGGTGCCGAACATGTGCACACCGTGACCGGTCCGGCCGTCAGACGTGGCCGAGATCGTCTTGCCGGTGCGGTTACGCGCCCGCGACCGGCGGCCCGGCGCTCCCTCCCCCACACCGGGCACCACCAGCGAACGGGTGCGAAACACCGCCGAGGGTGCGGCGCTGGGACGCGAACTCCCCGAATTCCGTTGTGACGGTTGCCTATCGCGGCCGTCACCCTCCGGCGACGACGACGCGCCACCGCCCGGTGGGTCGGGATCGGGTTCGGGGTCGGGGTTCTCGTCGGTGGCCTCGTCGGCCTGGGCCATCACGTCGTCGAGTTGGCCGGGATCCAGGCCCGGGTCGTCGAACGGGTCGCGGCGTCGGCGGTGCGGTAGCGCGAGTTCAGCGGCCACCCGGATGTCCTCCTCGGACACCACCTCGGTTCCGCGCCACGCGGCGTGCGCGACAGCGGTCCTGGCGACGACCAGGTCGGCACGCATGCCGTCGACGTCGAAAGCCGCGCACAGCGCCGCGATCCGACGTAATTCGCTGTCGGGCAACGAAACCGAGTCGACCGAAGCGCGGGCCGCCGCGACACGGCGCGCGAGCTCATCGTCGTCTTCGGCGTAGCGTTGGGCGAACCCGGCGGGATCGGCCTCATACGCCATGCGTTGTCGGATCACCTCGACGCGCACATCGACGTCGCGCGACGCCCGCACGTCGACGGTGAGCCCGAACCGGTCGAGCAGCTGCGGACGCAGTTCGCCCTCTTCGGGATTCATCGTGCCGATCAGCACGAAGCGTGCCTCATGGCTGTGCGACACCCCGTCGCGCTCCACGTGCACCCGGCCCATCGCCGCGGCGTCGAGCAGCACGTCGACCAGATGGTCGTGCAGCAGGTTCACCTCGTCGACGTAGAGCACACCGCCGTGCGCGCGGGCGAGCAGTCCCGGCGAGAACGCGTGCTCACCGTCGCGCAGCACCTTCTGCAAATCCAGCGAGCCGACCACCCGATCCTCGGTCGCGCCTATCGGCAGTTCGACCAGCTGCCCAGTGGTGCCCGTCGTCCCGTCCGCCGCAGCGGCCGCTTCCAGCACCTTGGCCAACCCACGCACCGCCGTCGACTTCGCGGTGCCCTTCTCTCCGCGAATCAGCACCCCTCCAATGTCGGGGCGGATCGCGCACAGCAGCAGCGCCAGCCGCAGACGGTCATGCCCGACGATCGCGCTGAAGGGATAGGTCACGGCTTCAGCATAGGGACGTGCGGAATGCCGTCCTGCATGAACTCCTCTCCGTCGCGGACGAAGCCGAGGCGGGCATACATATCGGCCAGGTACGTCTGGGCGTCGATGCGGCAGGGATAGTCACCCACCTCGGCCAGCGCGGCCTGCAGCAGCCGCGTGCTGTGCCCCTGCCCGCGCGCCTCACGCTTGGTGCACACCCGGCCGATGCGGAAGCCCTTCTGCCCGCCGGGATGCTCCTCCATCAGACGCAGCGTCGAAATCACCTCACCGGTGGACGTTTCCAGCCAGAAGTGCCGCGTCTCGGCGAGAAGATCGCGGCCGTCGAGTTCTGGATACGGAATGGCCTGCTCCACGACGAAGACCTCGACCCGCAGCTTGAGCAGTTCGTAGAGCGTTGCGGCGTCGAGGTCTCGAGACCAACTGCGGCGCAGCGCAACCGTCATCCCGTGGCCACCGCCGGGGATTCGTCGAGACGCAGGACCCGCGTTCCGTGCGACCACACCTCGTCGAACAGCGCAGGCTCGGAGGACAACTCGTGTCCCAGCGACGGCACCATCTCCTTGATCTCGGACTCCCACGCCGGATAGCGCTTGGCGAAGCAGCGCTGCAGCACGTCGATCATCGCGGGCACCGCGGTCGAGGCTCCCGGGGAAGCGCCGAGCAGCCCGGCGATGGTGCCGTCACCGGAGGTGAGCACGGTGGTGCCGAAGTCGAGCACACCCTTGCCGCTCTTACCGCAGATGACCTGGACCCGTTGCCCCGCCACGTTGAGCTCCCAGTCGGATTCCTTTGCGCTGGGCGCGAATTCGCGGAGTGCTTCGATTCGCTCGGCGTCCGACAACATCAGCTGGCCCACCAGGTACTTGAGCAGTCCGAACTGGGTGAGCGCGACGTTGACCATCGACGCGACGTTGTTGAGCGTGATGGATTCGGGCAGGTCCAAGACGTCGCCCTGTTTGAGGAATTTCGGTGACCAGCCGGCGAACGGCCCGAATAGCAACCAGGACCGGCCGTTGATCACGCGCGTGTCCAGGTGCGGAACCGACATCGGCGGCGCACCCACCGGTGGCTGGCCGTACACCTTGGCCTGATGCGCATCAGTAAGGCGCGGGACGTCGGTGCGCAGGAACTTGCCGCTGACCGGGAAGCCGCCGAAGTTCTTGGCCTCCTTCATGCCTGCCTTCTGCAACAGGTTCAACGCCCCGCCGCCCGCGCCGACGAACACGAAGCCGGCCTTGAGCTTGCTGGTGCGCCCGGTGCGCAGATTGACCAGCTTCAGGGTCCACGAACCGTCGGACTCCTGGTTCAGATCGCGCACCTCGTGCCCGAAATATGTGGTCATACCGCGCTGGGCGACGTAGCCGAGCAGCTGGCGGGACAGGGCGCCGAAGTCGACGTCGGTGCCCTGCTCGGTCCAGTTGAGCGCGACCGGTTCGGAGAAGTCGCGCTTTTCGGCCATCAGCGGCAGCCGCCGGGTGAACTCGTCCTCGTCGTCGATGTACTCCATGCGCGCGAACAGCGGGTTGGTCACCAACGCGTCGTAGCGGCGCCGCAGATACTTCACGCTTTCGGCGCCGTGCACGAAACTCACATGCGGGATCGGGTTGAGGAAGCTGCGCGGATCGCTGATCAACCCGTTTTCGACCGCGTACGCCCAGAACTGGCGCGTCACCTGGAACTGCTCGTTGACGCGCACGGCCTTGGAGATGTCGATCGACCCGTCGGGCTGCTGCGGGGTGTAGTTCAGCTCGCACAGCGCCGAGTGGCCGGTACCGGCGTTGTTCCACGCGTCGCTGCTCTCGGCGGCCGCCGCGTCGAGGCGCTCGATCAGCGTGATGTCCCAGTCCGGCTCCAGCTGTCGCAGCAGCGCGCCCAACGTTCCGCTCATGATGCCGGCCCCGATGAGCACGACGTCTGTCTTCCTCGGTTCGTCAGACACTCTCAGTTCCCCCGACTGGACTCGGTTTTCCGCGCGGCCGCGGCCATGGTCGATCATCAGGTTAGCCCGCAAAGCGCGTTCTCAATCCCCGCGCGATCGCCGCGCGCAGAACGCCATAGCGCCGCTTCGCCCAGCGGTACCGGCTGTCGCGGCTATCGTTGCTGTCGTGCCCGACTGGAAGGCAGACGTGCTGCCGGGCTACTGGCAACACCCGATGGCCCTCGGCGCGGACCCGGACGGGGAGGGCGAGCTCGTCGCCACCCTGGTTCGGCGCGGTGAACCGGATCGGTCGGCCACGCGCGCGGTGCTGTTGGTGCACGGGTTCACCGACTACTTCTTCAACACCGAGCTCGCCGACCACTTCGCCGGTCGCGGATTCGCGTTCTACGCCATCGACCTGCACAAATGCGGGCGTTCGTGGCGGGAGGGCCAGACCCCTCACTTCACCACCGACCTGGCCCGCTACGACGTCGAACTCGAACGCGCACTCGACATCATCGGCTCGGTGTCCCCGGCCGAGGTCCTGGTGTACGGGCACTCGGCCGGTGGGCTGATCGTGTCGCTGTGGCTGGACCGGTTGCGTCGGCGCGGGCGGACCGGGCGCAAGCGCATCGGCGGCCTCGTGCTGAACAGCCCGTGGCTTGACCTGCAGGGGCCATCGATCCTTCGGGCCGCACCGACGCGCGCCGCACTGGGGGCCGTCTCGCGGGTGTACAAGCGGCTGGTGGTGCGCCCGCCGAGCGAAGGTGGCTACGGCTCGTCGTTGCACCGCGACTACCACGGCGACTTCGACTACGACCTGAAGTGGAAGCCCGTCGGCGGCTTTCCCGTCACGACGGGCTGGATCGCCGCCGTCCGCCGCGGCCACGCGAGACTGCACCGCGGTCTCGACGTCGGCGTGCCCAACCTCGTTCTGCGCTCAGACCGCAGCGTGCGCGAGGTGAAGGATCCGGACGCGATTCAGAAGGGCGATGCGGTGCTCGACGTCAAACAGATCGCCCGGTGGGCCGGATGCATCGGCAACCGGACCACGATCGTGCCGATCGCCGACGCCAAGCACGACGTGTTCCTGTCGGTACCCGAGGCACGACGGGCCGCCTACGGCGAACTGGACCGATGGCTGGACTGGTACCTCGATCCGGCCGCCCGCGGCTCCGCCGTCACCCGATCCCCAGGAGGCTGGTCATGACGCACTTCGACATCGCGATCATCGGAGCGGGCTCGGGCAACTCGATCCTCGACGAGCGCTACATCGACAAGAAGATCGCGATCTGCGAGCAGAGTGTGTTCGGCGGAACGTGTCTCAATGTCGGTTGCATCCCGACGAAGATGTTCGTCTACGCGGCGGGCGTCGCCGACACCGTCAGGGACGCGGCGCGATACGGTGTCGACGCGCACATAGACGCGGTGCGGTGGCCCGACGTCGTCTCGAGGGTGTTCGGACGGATCGACCCGTTGGCCGTAGCGGGAGAGAACTACCGTCGCTCCTCACCGAATGTGCAGGTGTTCTCCAGCCACACCAGGTTTGCGCCCACGAGACCCGACGGCCGGTATGCGCTGCGCACCGACGCCGGCGACGAGTTCACCGCCGACCAGGTGGTGATCGCGGCCGGTTCTCGCGCGGTCGTGCCCGACGCGGTCAGCGAATGCGGTGCGCCGTACCACACCAGCGACACGATCATGCGGATCACCGATCTGCCCGAACACCTCATCATCGTCGGCGGCGGTTATGTCGCTTGCGAATTCGCCCACATCTTCTCGTCGCTCGGCAGCAAGATCACGCTGCTGATCCGCGGCAGCACTCTGCTGCGCGGCCACGACGACGACATCGCGATGCGCTTCACCGACATCGCCGCCAAGAAGTGGGAGGTGCGCAACCATCACGAGCTCGCCGACGCCCGCGAGGTCGACGGCGGCGTCGAAGTCACCTGTCACGACGGCTCGACACTGTGCGGCGACGTCCTGCTGGTGGCGACCGGTCGCGTCCCCAACGGTGACCTGCTCGACGCAGTGCATGCCGGTGTGAAGGTGACCGCGAGCGGACAGGTCGTCGTCGACGAATACCAACGCACCACCGCCCGCGGCATTTTCGCGCTCGGCGACGTGTCGTCGGACTTCCAGCTCAAGCACGTGGCCAACCACGAAGCGCGCGTCGTCAAACACAATCTTCTGCAGGACTGGGATGACACGGACGCGCTCATGCCTGCCAACCACCGCCATGTCCCGTCGGCGGTGTTCACCGACCCGCAGATCGCCAGCGTCGGGTTAACCGAAAACGAGGCGCGCGCACAGGGTTTCCGGATCCGGGTGAAGATCCAGGATTACGCCGACGTCGCCTACGGGTGGGCGATGGAGGACACCTCCGGTATCGCCAAAGTCATCGTCGACGACGACACCGGGCTGCTCCTCGGTGCGCACATCATGGGCCATCAGGCGTCATCGCTGATCCAGCCTGTCGTCCAGGGCATGGCGTTCGACCTGCCCGCGCAGGAGATGGCGCGCGGGCAGTACTGGATTCACCCCGCCCTGCCGGAGGTCGTCGAGAACGCATTGCTGGCGCTGTGCGGCGAGCCGCCGTGGCCGCCGTCCCGACGACACTGACTTGCCGGCGGTTTGTGCACGTTTGGGAGCGCTCAACGCTCCTCGATGTGCACAAGTCAGGGCCGGGTGGGCACCTCGAAGCCCCAGGGCAGCTCGAGGCGATGCGTGGCGAGCAGCTCGGTGTCGGCGAGGATCTCCCGGATGGGGCCGTCGGCGACGATCACGCCGCGATCCATCACGACCGCCCGCTCGCACAGCTGAGCGGCATAGGGCAGGTCGTGCGTGACGATCAACATCGTGGAGTCCAGCGCAGACAACGTCTCGGCCAGTTCCCGGCGAGCGACCGGATCGAGGTTCGCCGACGGTTCATCGAGCACAAGGATTTCGGGCCGGCATGCCAGTACGGTCGCCAGCGCCGCACGGCGACGCTGGCCCGCCGACAGGTGGGTAGGGCTGCGGTCGGCCTCCTCGGTCAGAGACACCGTCTGGAGCGCTTCTCGGACCCGGTCGGCCAGCGCGTCACCGCGCAACCCGAAGTTCGCGGGACCGAACGCCACATCCTGGGCGACGGTCGGCATGAACAACTGGTCGTCGGGGTCCTGGAAGACCAGGCCCACACGTCTGCGCACGTCGTGAAGCGTCTTGCGGGTCAGCGCGACATCGCCGATGCGCACCGAACCCGACGTCGCGGTCAGCACGCCGTTGAGGTGCAACATCAGCGTGGTCTTGCCCGCGCCGTTGGGGCCGAGCACGGCGATGCGTTCGCCGCCGCGCACGGTCAGGTCGACACCGTCGAGGGCGACGTGGCCGTCGGGGTAGACGTGGCGCAGACCCTCGATCGTGATCGCGTTCATCGCAGCACCCACGCCGACGCGGAAACCGCGACCGCGGCCGCGGCCGGAGCCATGACGATCACCCACTGCGACGCGACGGCGCGCGGCGGCGCACCGATCACGGCCAGATCCGGTGCGTTGCCGTCGAACCCGCGCGACAGCATCGCGACGTAGACCCGCTCACCGCGTTCGTAAGACCGCAGGAACAGCGCGCCGATACCCTTGGCGATCGCACCGGCCTGATGCAGGACGCGCGGTGAATCGCCACGCGATATGCGTGCCATGCGCATCCGGCCGGCCTCGGCGGTCAGCAGATCGACGTAGCGGATCATCAGCACCAGCACAGACGTCGCGATCGCGGGCACACCGAGCCGGCCCAGCGCGGTGGGCAGCTCTGTCGTCGACGTGGTGGCGGCCACGGTCAGTGCCGCCGCGACCCCGAGCGTGCCCTTGATGACGATGCCCCACGCCGCCCACAACCCGCTGACCGAAAGCGCCAGTCCTGCAACGTCGATACGTTCGCCGCCCTCGGCGAAGGGCAGCAGCACGGCCAGGACGAGGAACGGCGCTTCGATCAGCATCCGGGGCAGGACCCACCGCAGCGGGATGCGGGCGAGACGCCAGATGCCGACGACGATCAGCGCGTAGACGGCGAAGGGCCAGAACATCTCCCGCGGCGTCGCGACGACCGCGAGCACGAACACCAGTAGGCAGACGACCTTCACCTCGGCGGGGGCGCGGTGCACGGCGGAGTCGTCGTGCCGGTAGAGGGGGTGAGCGCCCGCGCCCATGGTCAGCCCGATCCGCTGCGGTCGGTCGCTCTGCGGTTCCGCGCGATCAGCCAGAACACCGATCCTGCGACGAAGAGCGTCGCGAGCACGCCGATGATCCCGGCGATGCCGCCGGTGCCGTCGCGTCCGCCGATGGCGTAGTCGGCGAGCGGGGAGGCCGCCAGGCTGTGCTCCTCGGCGTGCTGGGCGATGCACTCGCCGGTGAGTTCCTCGCCGGCAGCGGTCTCGACGACCTCGCACCCGCGCAGCGTCGTCGAGTCGAGCCCGTCGGGGTTCGAGCTGGCGAAGTAGGACACCACCCCGGCGATCAGCAGCGTGACAGCCGCGAAAATCGCCAAGAACTGCCAGCGCGACCTCATGCCGCAACCTCCCGCCGGGTGCGGCGCAACAGGTAGACGAGGTCGGGACGCGAACGCGCGACGGCCATCACGGTCACGGCAGTGATGATGCCTTCTCCCACGCCGATCAGCGCATGGGTTCCGAGCATGTAGCCCGTCACCGCGCCGAGCGACGTGGTGGCCGCTCCACCGATCGCGTATTCGACGACGAAGCCCATTGCCGCACAGATGGTTCCGATCAGCGCGGCTACGAAGGCGATCACGCCCAAGCTGGCCACTGGTACTTCGGCGCGCTTCCTGACCGAGGTGTAGAGCAGGACGGCGGTCAGATAGCCGGCCGCGACACCGATCACCGCCATGTTGACGATGTTGGTGCCCAGCGCGGTGACCCCGCCGTCGGCGAACAGCAGCGCCTGTACGACCAACACGATGGCGATGCACAGCGCCCCGGTGTAGGGGCCGACCAGGATCGCGGCGAGCGCCCCGCCGAGCAGGTGCCCGCTGACGCCCGGGAGGATCGGGAAGTTGATCATCTGGACGGCGAAGATGAACGCGGCGACGAGGCCTGCGAGAGGCACCGTGCGCTCGTCGAGCTCGTTTCTGGCCTTGGCCGCGCACAGTGCGACAACAGCGACGGCGATGAGACCGAAGACGACGGAGGTCGGGGCGTTGACGATGCCGTCGCTCATATGCATCGCGACGTACGAGTAGGTCACCCCGCGAGCCTAGAGCTCCAGACGAACACATGTCTAGCTGAACACATGTTCAGACGGGGTCCGCGCCGGGCGTTACGGCTTGGTCGCTGTCACCAGGAGGTACTCGGCCTCCCAGAACCCCTCTTCGGCGACGCCCTGATTGGACCGCTCGAGGAAGGCGAGAAAATCCTCGTCCAGCGCTTCGACGCGCTCGGGGTTGTTCTCGTTGAACTTGTACGCGGCGATCGTGGGACCGTAGTTGCGTTTCCAGTACTCACGGAACTCAAGCGGTGTGGCGCACTGGTCCATCCGCACCGTCTGGCGGCGCATCGTCAGGTCGGTGACCCGATCACCGAACAGCGCGCGCACGTGCTCCTCACTGCCCCACAGCGGCGGCGGGGTCGCCCCCGGCGGCGGCGGCGGCGCGTAGGGCTTCATGGTCGCGAACAACTTCCCGATGAAGCCTTCGGGCGTCCAGTTGATCATCCCGATCCTTCCGCCGGGACGGGCCACCCTGATCAGTTCGCTGGCGGTTTCCTGATGATGCGGTGCAAACATCGCACCGACACAAGACATCACGACGTCGAAGCCGTTGTCGGCGAACGGCAGTGCCTCCGCGTCGGCCTCCGCCCACTCCAGACTCACACCGCGCTCCGCGGCGATCCGACGCCCGGCGTCGAAGAGCTCCGGAGTGAGGTCGCTCGCCGTGACCACGGCGCCGAGCTCCGCCGCCGGAATCGCCGCGTTGCCCGAGCCGGCCGCGACGTCGAGCACACGATCGCCGGGACGCACCCCGCAGGCTTGGACCAACTCAGGACCGAGTGCGGGGATCAGTTCGGATGCGACGGTGGGGTAATCACCCGAGGCCCATAACGCGCGATGTTTGGCCTTGAGCTGGCGATCGCCATCACCCGTCGTCGTGTTCTGTCCGGTAGTTGCCATGTCTTGTCCTCGTCAAATGTTCCGCCGTCGCCAATGCGGTGGGTTCAACCTCAGGCCGGTCGTCCACCGCCACGGCATACAGCCTCCACCAGAACAGCGTGTGTAGGGCGGAAACGGCGTCAGCCGTGCCGGGCGCCGATCCAGTGCAGCAGGTCGTGCACGATCTCGTCGTCGAGGCGGTAGCTGACGGCCCGTCCCACCCGAGTGGCGCTGACCCAGCCCTGCTGGCGCAGCACGCGAAGCGCTTGCGAGACGGCGTTTTCCGAGCGGCCCAGCGCCGCTGCGAGGTCTCCCACGCGGATTCCCGGCACCCGATGCAGCGTGAGCAGGATCTCCAGCCGATGCGGGTCCGACAGCAGGTCGAATCGCTGCGTCCAGCTGGCGGTGTCGACGTCGGCCAGCGCCGACGCGGCGCGTTCGACGTCCACCTGGCCGACTGGCTCGTTCACGGGACTCAATGTAGCGCCGATGTGCACGCTCGCGGGCGCATGAGCGTGCGCAAAGGTTGGAAATTCGACGGCGTGTCGTCGCCAAACACGCACGCTCGCGCGAAAAAGGTGAGGCCTAGTCGAGGAAGCCGTGCAGCAGCGCGGCCGACCCCTCGACGTGAGTTCGCATCGCTGATGCCGCTCGGTCGCCGTCGCCTGCGAGGATCGCGAGCACGATCGCCTCGTGCTGCTCGTCGGAATGGGCGATGTTGCGTGGCAGCAGCGGGATCTGGTCGAGCAGGGCGTTGAGCCGCATCCTGTTCTCGGCCAGCAGCGGGACCAGCGACGGCGATCCGGCGGCCTCGGCGATCGCCAGGTGCAGGCGCGAGTCGAGCCGGCGGTAGTCGTCGGCGGCAGCGGCGCGGACGTCGGCCATCCGGGCCCACAGTTGTTCGCGCTCCGATGCGCTCAGCGTGCGGCTGGCCGCCATGTGCGCGGCGCCGACTTCGAGGATCTCCCGCAGGCGCAGTGCGTCGTCGATCTCCGCGCGCGTCACGGCGTCGGTTCTGGCAATAGGTCGCGGCAGTTCGTCGGCGAGAAACGTCCCTCCGTACCGTCCGCGCCGAGATACCAGATAACCCGCGTCGGACAGCGACTTGATCGCCTCGCGCACGGTGTCGCGGCTGACGCCGAGACGTGAGGCGAGTTCGCGTTCGGGCGGCAGGCATTCGCCGGGCGCCAGCACACCGAGCCGGATGGTCTGCAGGAGCCGGGCGACGGTGTCCTCGAAGGCGTTACCCCCACGCACCGGACGCAGCAACGCTTCGGCGGCCGCCAACGCGGTGAACCCCACGTGCGCCATTGGTGCGTCCGAGTCGGCCGACATGACTACAGCGGGGTGACGTAGTGGCCGCCGATACCGCCGTCGACCAGGAAGCTCGACGCGGTGATGAACGACGCGTCGTCGCTGGCTAAAAAGGCGACCGCGGCGGCGAGTTCCTCCGGTTCGGCGAACCGGCCCACCGGCACATGCACCAACCGTCGTGCCGCGCGCTCCGGATCCTTGGCGAACAACTCCTGCAGCAGCGGCGTGTTGACGGGCCCGGGGCACAGCGCGTTGACGCGAATCCCCTGCCGCGCGTACTGGACACCGAGTTCACGCGACATGGTCAGCACACCGCCCTTCGATGCGGTGTAGGAAATCTGCGACGTCGCCGAGCCGACCACCGCGACGAACGACGCGGTGTTGATGATCGACCCCTTCTGCTGCGGAACCATGTGCCGCAGCGCCGCCTTACAGCAGAAGAACACCGATTTGAGGTTGACGTCCTGAACCCGCTGCCAGGCGTCGACGCCGGTGTCCTCGATGAGACCGTCCTCGGGTGGGCTGATGCCCGCGTTGTTGAACGCGATGTCGACCGATCCGTGTGTCTCGGCGGCGGTGTCGAACAGCGTGTCCACCGCGACCTGATCGGAGACGTCGACCTGGACGAAGGTGCCGTTCAGATCGTCGGCGACGGTCTTTCCGGCCGCCGGGTCGATGTCGCCGATGACGACGGTCGCGCCCTCGGCCTTCATCCGCTTGGCGCTCGCCAGACCGATGCCGCTGGCGCCACCGGTGATGACGGCGACCTTGCCCGCCAGTCGTTGAGTCAGATCCATCTAGGGTGCCTCCTGCACGGCGATGAACACGTTCTTGGTTTCGGTGAACGACAGCGGCGCGTCAGGGCCGAGTTCGCGTCCGAGGCCGGACTGTTTGAAGCCACCGAACGGCGTGTTGTACCGCACCGACGAGTGCGAGTTGACCGACAGGTTGCCCGCCTCCACCGCCCGCGACATCCGCACCGCCCGCGACAGGTTCTCCGTCCAGATCGACCCGGACAACCCGTAGGGGGTGTCGTTGGCCAGCGCGATCGCGTCGGCCTCGTCGTCGAACGGCAGCACGGTGACCACAGGGCCGAAGATCTCCTCGCGCACCGTGCGGTCGGTGCGCTGCGGCGTCAGCACCGTCGGCGGGAACCAGTACCCCGGCCCTGAGGGAGCCGAGCCGCGGAACGCGACGGGCGCGTCGTCGGGCACGAACGAGGCGACGGTGTTCCAGTGCCCCTTCGACACCAGCGGACCCATCTCGGTGTCCTTGGCGCGCGGGTCGCCGACCACCACACCCCTGACCGCGGGCTCGAACAGTTCCATGAATCGGTCGTAGACGTTGCGCTGCACCAGTATTCGGCTACGCGCACAGCAGTCCTGGCCCGCATTGTCGAATACCCCGTACGGCGCGGTGGCCGCCGCCTGCTCCAGATCACAGTCGTCGAAGACGATGTTGGCGCTCTTGCCACCCAATTCGAGGGTGACGCGTTTGACCTGTTTGGCCGCGCCCGCCATGACGCGGGTGCCGACCTCGGTGGAGCCGGTGAACACCACCTTGCGCACGTCGGGGTGCGAGACGAATCGTTCCCCCACCACCGAACCCTTACCGGGCAGCACACAGAACAGGTCGGCAGGGATTCCCGCTTCGACGGCCAACTCCCCCAGCCGGATCGTGGTGAGCGGCGTCCACTCAGCGGGTTTGATGAGCACCGCGTTGCCCGCAGCGAGCGCAGGCGCGAAACCCCACGAGGCGATCGTCATCGGGAAGTTCCACGGCGTGATGACACCGACCACGCCGAGTGGCTCGTTGAACGTCACATCGATACCGCCCGCGACCGGAATCTGCTTGCCGGACAAGCGTTCCGGTGTGGCGGCGTAGAACTGCAGCACGTCGCGGACGTGGCCGGCCTCCCACTCGGCGCTACCGATGGGATGCCCGGAGTTGGCGACTTCCAGCGCCGCCAGCTCGTCGACGTGCGCGTCGACCGTCGCCGCGAATGCGCGCAACGCGGCCGCCCGTTCGGCGGGCGCCTGCCGCGCCCAATCCCGTTGCGCCGCTTTCGCCCGGGCCACCGCATCGTCGACCGCGGCCTCGTCGGTCTGCTCGACGGTACGCAGCAGCTCCTCGGTCGCCGGGTTGATCACGTCGGATGTGCTCAAGCGTTCGCCCTTTCTGTTGCGTATGCGTCCGCTGCTTCGACGACGGCAGCGAACAGCCGCAGGTCGTCGAGGCGCTCTTCGGGATGCCACTGCACGGCCAGCACGAAGTCGTCCGGGTGCGCGACCCTGTCGACTTCGACCGCCTCGATGACTCCGTCGTCGTCCTGCGCGCTGATCACCAGGCCGTCGCCGAGTCGGTCGATGGCCTGGTGGTGGTAGCACTGCGCGTCCGACGACTCGCCGATGAGCTCGGCCAACCGGGTGCCCGCAACGGTGCGAATGGTCGACGTCGTGAACACGGCGTTGCCCTGCTGATGGCGGTTGTGCCCGATGACGTCGGCCAGGTGCTGGTGCAGTGTGCCGCCCAGCGCCACGTTGAGCACCTGGGCGCCGCGGCAGATGCCCAGCACCGGGATGCCGCGCCGCAGCGCGCCGCGCACCAGCGCGAACTCGAATTGGTCACGGCGCCGGTTGTCTTCGACGTCGGCGTCGGTGGCCGGGTGCGGTTCCTGGCCGTAGTGCGCGGGCACGACGTCGCGGCCACCGGTGATGATGACGCCGTCGAGCCCGTCGAGCACCCGGTCGGCGATGTGGTCGTCGACGGGTTGCGGGGGAAGCAGAACCGAGATTCCGCCGGCCAGTTCGACACCCTCGAAGTAGATCGCGGGCAGGAAGCTCGCCCGCACATCCCACACCCCGGTCTGTGCCTGCTGCAGGTAGGTGGTCAGCCCGAGTACGGGTCTGCGCTTCTGCCCGCCCGCCGAAACATCAGAGCCGCTCAAAACCGCGGATCCTTTCCCAGTCCGTGACGGCGGCGTTGAACGCGTCCAATTCGACGCGGGCGTTGTTGAGGTAGTGCTCGACCACCTCGTCGCCGAACGCCTCCCGCGCCACCTCGGACTTCTCGAACAGCGCCGCGGCCTCGGTGAGCGTGGCCGGAAGCCGTTCCACACCACTGGTGTAGGCGTTACCCTCCATCGGCTCGGGCAACTCGAGTTCGCGTTCGATGCCGTACAGACCGCTGGCGATCAACGCCGACACCGCGAGGTACTGGTTGACGTCACCGCCGGGGGCCCGGTTCTCCATCCGCATGCCGTGGCCGTGGCCGACGACGCGCAGCGCGCAGGTCCGGTTGTCCAGACCCCACGCGATCGTAGTCGGGGCGAAACTGCCGTCGACGAACCGCTTGTAGGAGTTGATGTTCGGTGCGTAGAACAGCGTCAGCTCCCGCATCGTGGCCAGTTGGCCGGCCACGAAGCTGCGGAACATCGGCGACATTCCGAGCGGGTCGGTGTCGTCGGCGAACACCGCCGTGCCATCAGGACTGCCATCGTCGCCTCGCAGCGAGATGTGCACATGGCAGCTGTTTCCTTCGCGCTCATCGAATTTCGCCATGAACGTCAGGCTCTTGCCGTGCTGGTCGGCGATCTCCTTGGCGCCGTTCTTGTAGATCGTGTGGTTGTCACAGGTGACCCGGGCATGGTCGAAGCGGAATGCGATCTCCTGCTGTCCGAGATTGCACTCCCCCTTGACGCCCTCGCAGTACATGCCCGCGCCGGTCATGCCCAGCCGGATGTCGCGCAGCAGCGGCTCCATCCGGGTCGAGCCGAGCATCGCGTAGTCGACGTTGTAGTCGGAGGCCGCCCTCAATCCGCGATAACCCTTGGCCCACGCCTCGCGGAAGCCGTCGTCGAACACCATGAACTCGAGTTCGGTCCCGACGTAGGGCACCAGACCGCGTTCGGCGAGCCGGTCGATCTGACGGTTGAGGATGCTCCTCGGGGCCTGCTCGACCGGACTGCCGTCGTGCCAACCCAGGTCGGCCATCACCATCGCGGTGCCCGGCAGCCACGGAATGAGGCGCAGCGTCGAGAAGTCCGGCCTCATCACCATGTCCCCGTAGCCGGTCTCCCAACTCGACATCGCATAGCCGTCAACGGTGTTCATGTCGACGTCGACCGCCAGCAGATAGTTGCAGCACTCTGCGCCGTGTTCGGCGACCTCCTCGACGAACAGCCGCGCCGACACCCGCTTCCCGGTGAGCCTGCCCTGCATGTCGCAGAACCCGACGATCACCGTGTCGATCTCGCCGTCGCCGACCATGCGCTCGAGGTCGGCCTGCGACAACATGCCCGATGTGACGCTCATCCGTGGTGGGCCTTTCCTTCGACAGCGCGAGATTGCGGGTAGTCAACCATTGGATGTGGCTCGCTCCGGCCTTCGCCCAAGGCTTTACAGAAAGGTCACTTCCAAAGGTAGGACACCAGACCTTTGCAAGTTTATTCTCCCTATGCCCCATCACCGCAAGAACGGAGCGACCACGTGGCCCAGGATCAGGCACGGGACAAGATGAAGCGCTCGGGCGGGGTCACGTACAGCCAAGCGGGCGAGGGCTACTTCGAGAAGCGGCAACTCAAACGCACCGCCGGCTTCTGGGGCCTGTGGGGCATCGGCGTCGCCGCGGTGATCTCCGGCGACTTCTCGGGCTGGAACTTCGGCATCGGCGCGGCCGGATGGGGCGGCTTGGCGATCGCTTCGGTCGTCATCGTGATCATGTACTTCGGCATGCTCTTCTCGATCGGGGAGATGTCGGCGGCCATGCCACATACCGGCGGCGCGTACTCATTCGCGCGCGCCGCGATGGGCCCGTGGGGCGGCTTCGTCACCGGGTTCGCCGAGACCATCGAGTACGTGTTCACCACCGCGGTGATCGTCTACTTCTCGGCTTCCTACGCCAACGCCGTGACGACCGACCTGTTCAACCTCTCCCTGCCGATGTGGGTGTGGTGGGTCGTCCTGTATGCGCTCTTCGTCGGGCTGAACTCGTGGGGTGCGGAGATCTCGTTCAAGTTCGCCCTCGTCGTCGCGATCCTGTCGATCGGCATCCTGGTGCTGTTCGGCATCCTGGCCATCGCCAACGGCGCCGTGGACTTCAGCAAGCTTTTCGATATCGCGCCCGATCCGGCCGCCGCCGGTTCGTCGACGTTCCTGCCGTTCGGCTGGGTGGCGATCCTGTACGCGATGCCGTTCGCGATGTGGTTCTTCCTGGGCATCGAGGAACTTCCGCTGGCGGCCGAGGAGGCACACGACCCCGCCCGCGACATTCCCCGCGCCGGCATCTGGGGACTGCTCTCGCTGATCGGCTGCGGTGCGATCGTGTTCTTCCTCAACCCGGCGGTGACCGGGTCCGAGGCGCTGGGCAGTTCGGACGAACCGCTGCTCGACGGCTTCCGCGCCTTCCTGCCCGCCAACCTCGCCGCGGTGTTGTCGGCGTTCGCGCTGATCGGCCTGCTGGCCAGCCTGCAGGGCATCATGTACGCCTACGGCCGCAACATGTACTCGCTGAGCCGCGCCGGCTACTACCCGAAGACGTTGTCGCTGACCGGTTCTCGGCAGACACCGTACGTCGCGCTGCTGGCGGGCGCGGTCATCGGATTCGTGGCGCTGCTCATCGTCAACTACAACGAGGGCGCCGGTGCGGTGGTCCTCAACATCGCGGTGTGGGGCGCGGTGCTGGCATACGGGTTGCAGATGGTCTCGTTCATCCTGCTGCGGCGAAAGTTCCCCAACGCGCGACGACCGTGGGTGAGCCCCACCGGCAACTCGGGTGCGGTCGTCGCGCTGGTCATCGCGGCGGTGACGTTCGTCGGCATCCTCGTCAACCCGGACTACCGGCCGGCGGTCATCGCGATCGTCATCTTCTACATCCTGGGGCTGCTGGTGTTCGGCCTCTATGGCAGGCACCGCCTGGTGCTGTCGCCCGAGGAGGAGTACGCCGTCACCGGCGGCCTGCACGGCTACGACCCGAGCGCCGAGGGGCTCGGCGGCACCATCGAGGACGAGATCCTCAAGGGCCGCACCGACTGAGCCGCCGCGGCGCCACACGTTGCCCGTGGGGAGCCCCGCGTGGGCGGTTTTGCGGTCCCACCAGCACTGACTAGACCTACGTCACACCCGTAACAGGTTTCGCTACCGTCAACAGGGGTAATGTCGAGGGCGTGTGTGGAGCCACCGGCGAGGTGCGTCTCGACGGCCGGATACCTGATGTAGCAGCTGTCTCGGCGATGGCCGAGGCGATGACACCGAGGGGCCCGGACTCGGCGGGCGCCTGGTCTCAGGGCAGGGTCGCGCTGGGTCACCGTCGCCTGAAGATCATCGATCTCTCCGAAGCGGGCGGTCAGCCCATGCTCGACCCCGAGCTGGGGTTGGCGATCGCGTGGAACGGCTGCATCTACAACTACAAGCAGCTGCGCCGCGAGCTCAGCGGCCATGGCTACCGGTTCTTCTCGCACAGCGACACCGAGGTGCTACTCAAGGCGTATCACCACTGGGGCGATCGGTTCGTCGACCACCTCCATGGCATGTTCGCGTTCGCGATCGTCGAACGTGACAGCGGCCGGGTCCTGCTCGGTCGCGACCGACTCGGCATCAAACCGCTGTATATCAGCGAGAATTCCGCCCGCGTCCGGTTCGCGTCGTCGCTGCCCGCACTGCTGGCCGGTGCCGCCAGGGACGGGTCGGTGGACACCCGCATCGATCCGGTCGCGCTGCACCACTACATGTCGTTCCACTCGGTGGTGCCCGCGCCGCGCACCATCCTGCGCGGGGTGGCCAAGGTGCCGCCGGGGTCGCTGGTGGCGATCGAGCCCGACGGCCGCCGCACGACGACGACGTACTGGGAGCCCGACTTCACCCGCAGGGCCGACCGGGCCGACTGGTCCGAACGGGACTGGGAGAACGCGGTTCTCGACGCTCTGCGCGTGGCCGTGGAGCGACGCCTTGTCGCCGACGTGCCCGTCGGCTGCCTGCTCTCGGGCGGCGTCGACTCCAGCCTGATCGTCGGGCTTCTCGCCGAGGCGGGACAGCACGGGCTCAAGACGTTCTCGATCGGCTTCGAATCGGTCGGCGGTGTGGCCGGCGACGAATTCAAGTACTCCGACATCATCGCCGAGCACTTCGGCACCGACCATCACCAGATCCGCATCGGCACCGACCGCATGTTGCCCGCGCTCGACGGCGCGATCGGCGCCATGAGTGAACCGATGGTCAGCCACGACTGCGTCGCCTTCTACCTGCTCAGCCAGGAGGTGGCCAAGCACGTCAAGGTCGTGCAGTCGGGTCAGGGCGCCGACGAGGTGTTCGCCGGATACCACTGGTATCCCCCGCTGGGCGGACCGGACGCGGCGTCGATCGACGGGGCGGTGGCCAGCTACCGCAAGGCGTTCTTCGACCGCGACCGCGCGGGCTACGACGCTCTGGTGACACCGGCGTTCGCCGTCGACGGCGACCCGAGCCTGGACTTCGTCACCGAGCACTTCGCGCGGGCGGGGGCCGAGACCGGCATCGACCGCGGTCTGCGACTGGACACCACCGTCATGCTCGTGGACGACCCGGTCAAGCGCGTCGACAACATGACGATGGCGTGGGGCCTGGAGGGTCGCGTGCCGTTCCTCGACCACGAACTCGTCGAGCTCGCCGCGACCTGCCCGCCCGAGCTGAAGATCGCCCACGAAGGCAAGGGCGTGTTGAAGCAGGCCGCGCGCCAGGTGATTCCGTCCGACGTCATCGACCGGCCGAAGGGCTATTTCCCGGTGCCTGCGCTCACCCATCTGGAGGGTCCGTACCTGGACATGGTGCGCGACGCGTTGTATGCGCCCGCGGCCAAGGAACGTGACTTGTTCCGGCCCGCCGCGATCGACCGGTTGCTCGCCGACCCGAACGGACGCCTGACGCCGCTGCGCGGCAACGAACTGTGGCAACTGGCGCTGCTCGAGCTTTGGTTGCAGCGACACGGCATCACCGGGCCCGCGGCATGACGGCGCTCGGGCCCGACGCGGAGCAGACCGAAGCGATCACCCTCGGCTTGCACGACGCGTCACCGCAGCATCTCGTCGATGCGATGGCCGACGATGTCGTCATCGAGATGGGTTGGGGCCGATTGATTTTCGGTCAGACGTTCGCCGACCCCGCCAAGCTGGCCGAAGTGCTCAGGCATGAGGGACACGGACGACGCGACATCTGCATCTACGCGCGCGAACCCCACGTCCTGGTGTCGATGGCGCCCGCCGAACTCTTCATCGATCCGAGCCACACCTACCGGCTGCGGTTCACCGAGGATCCCGAGCCCGACAAGACGCCGAACGGGTTCTCGGTGCGTGCGCTGCAGAGCGCCGACGACGCCGACGAGATGAACCGCGTGTACGTGCGCTGCGGCATGGTGCCCGCGCCCGTCGAAGTGCTGTGGAACAACCACCGGACTCAGGACGCCCTCGATTACCTGGTCGCGGTGCGTGACGACGACGGGTCCGTGCTGGGCACCGTGACCGGTGTCGACCACAAACGGCTGTTCTCCGATCCGGAGAACGGTTCGAGCCTGTGGACGCTGGCTGTCGACCCGGGGACGAGCCTGCCCGGTGTCGGCGCGGCGCTCACCCGGGCGCTGGCCGCGATCTACCGCGAACGCGGCCGCGCCTACATGGATCTGTCGGTCAGCCACGACAACGCGGCTGCGATCTCGCTCTACGAAAAGCTCGGCTTCCACCGCGTGCCGGTCATGGCGGTCAAGCGCAAGAACGCGATCAACGAACCGCTGTTCACCCACCCGCCCGAAACCGTCGAGGACCTCAATCCGTACGCGCGGATCATCGCCGATGAGGCCATGCGCCGCGGGATCTGGGTCGAGGTGCTCGACGCCGAGGCCGGTGAGATGCGCCTGTCTCACGGGGGCCGCACCGTCATCACCCGGGAGTCGTTGTCGGAGTTCACCTCCGCGGTCGCGATGGCGCGCTGCGACGACAAGCGCCTCACCCGGCGGCTGGTGGCCGAGAACGGGATCGCGGTGCCCAAGGGCAGACTGGCGACCTTTGACGAGAAGGACCACGAGTTTCTCGAGGAGGTCGGCGACGTCGTGGTCAAGCCGACGCGGGGTGAGCAGGGCAAGGGCATCACCGTCGGTATCAGCAGCGCCGAGGACTTGGACGCCGCGCTGGCCCGCGCCCGCCAAGAACATCCGCACGTGCTGATCGAACAGCGGGCACCCGGCGACGATCTTCGGCTGGTGGTCATCGACGGCAAGGTGGTGGCCGCGGCGCTGCGCAAGCCCGCCGAGGTCGTCGGGACCGGACACCACACGGTGCGCGAGCTGATCGAGGCGCAGAGCCGGCGCCGGGCGGCGGCCACGGGCGGTGAATCGCGCATCCCGATCGACGCGGTCACCGAGTCGACGGTCACCGAGGCGGGTTGGTCGTTCGACGATGTGCTTCCCGAAGGCGAGCGGCTGCGGGTGCGCCGCACCGCGAACCTGCATCAGGGCGGCACCATTCACGACGTGACCGCCAAGGTCCACCCCCACCTGTGCGACGTCGGGGTCAGGGCCGCCCACGCGATCGGAATCCCCGTCACCGGCATCGACCTGCTGGTGCCCGATGTCACCGAGCCGGAGTACGTCTTCATCGAGGCCAACGAGCGGCCCGGGCTGGCCAATCACGAACCACAGCCCACCGCAAAGGCTTTCGTCGACTTCCTGTTCCCGGGCAGCCCGGCGCTGCCTCAGGCGTGGACGCCCGAGGAGTCGCCCGCCTGAGTCACCAGGTGCTGGTGCGCATCACGATCTCGGCGGCCAGCTGCGCGGTGGATTCGGCGGCGTTGCGCCTGCCGAGCAGGTCGACCATCCGGTAGTCGCCGTACACATAGCGCTGGCTGGCCTTGGCGACCGCACGCGCCGCGGGGGTGCTGACCAGTGCCGTGGTGTTCATCTCCACCGGCGGGCAGTGCTCGTCGCGAATCACGCCCGCGGCGTCCGCGACGCGCGGATGCCCGCGGTCGATGACGACCAACCCGATGAATCGGTCGAGCCGAGTGGCGGCCAGTTCCCACGCCAGCTCGCCGCCGACGCGGTCCCCCACCAGCAGCGCCCATTTCACGTCGAGGGCGTCGAGGATGCCGACCACCGACTTCGCGGTCAGCCGGGGATCGGGAGGCACGACGACGGTCCGCAGCGACGCGGTGTGCAGCCGCTGACACACGGCGTCATAGGCGGCGGCCGGCTGATGGCCTGCCCCGAGCACCACCACGACCGACCCCTTCTCGGGACCGGCGACGTCGACGGGCACGCTGAACCCCTCGACGGTGACCGTGGTGGATGGCATTGGGCCACGCTACAGCGGTCGAAGGTGCGACGCGGTCATTTCGCCGGGAGTGAACGGGGCGATTCAGAGCGCGGCGACGCGCTCGGCCTGCTCGGCCGCGATGTCCAGAAAGGTTTGCGGCAGCGTGGCTTTGACCGGAATCGTCGGGTTCGGAGTCGGGAACGCGACACCGTACACCGCCATGGTCCCAATGTTCTCGAAGGTGAAGTAGACGCTGCTGTCGACTCCGCCGAGTTGCATGGTCTGCTCATAGAGGAGCGCGTCGGCGCGAGATGGATCCATCCTGGTCGTCGTCATCGGGATGCCCGGCGAGGACTCGTCGAAGAACGTCTCGAAGTGCGCACACCGTTCGGCCGTGGCCGCCAGCTTGTCGAGATCCAGACGCCATGTCAGCACCGTCATCACGATGCGGGCGCCGTCGTAGCCCACGACGTACTCCGCGGCGCTGCCCGGCCCGCGCTCCCCCGTCTCGGCGATCACCCGGGTGAGTCCCTCCGAACACCCCGCCGGTCGGGACAGCATGGCCGGAGGGGCACCAGCACCGTCGCCACCCTCGCCGGGTTCGCGGACGACGTGGTCGAACTGCACCCCCTGCGGGAAGTCGGCCGCGGTCAGCAGCGCTCGGTCCAGGCGGGCGCCTGGCCAGGTCGGCGAGCCCTCGGTCGAGTGCGCGCAACCCGTCAACGTCACCGCGGTCAGGGCGGCCGCCACGGCGAGTCGCCGGATCATCGCCGCAGTCCCGTCACGATGTCGGGCCGGGCCGGGGCGCCGTCGGAGAGCAGGGTGAGCACCGCGTCCACGTCGAGGTGACTGGTCAGCAGGTCGGCCATCAGCTCGAGTTGCGCGTCGCGCCGGGCACTGACGTCGACATCGTCGGCCACGACGAACCCGTCGCGGCCGGCCGCCTGCGCGACCTCGACCAGCCACGCGCGCCGCACGTCGTCGTTGTCGAGCACGCCGTGCCAGTGGGTGCCGTACACCGCCCCGCGCCGCAAGCCCACCCCGAGCCACTGTTCCTCGGCCGAGCGACCGATCTGACCGTGATGAATCTCGTAGCCGGACAACGGTTCTTCGTGACGCAACAGGGTCTTCTCGGGCGCGAAGACGATGTCGCCGTCGAGCAGGTCCAGACCGGGCACGACGCCTGCGCCGGATTCCACGTCATCGTCGATGCGCGCGCACAGCATCTGAAAGCCGCCGCACACCCCCAGCACGGGCAGGCCGCGGGCGGCGTGTGCGCTCAGCGCGTCGGCAAGCCCGCTGCGGCGCAGCCAAGCAAGGTCGGCGACGGTGGCCTTGCTGCCGGGGATGACGACAACGTCGATGTCGACGAGATCGGCTGGTTCGCCGACCCAGCGCACCAGCACGCCCGGCTCGCAGGCCAGGGCCTCGATGTCGGTCGAGTTGGAGATGCGCGGCAGCCGGATCGCGGCCACCCGCAACCACTGCTCACCACGAGGGGGCTGCGGTTCGCCGACCACGCGACGGGCCACCACCGAGACCGAGTCCTCGGTGTCCAGCCACAAACCCTCGGCATACGGGATGACGCCGTAGGTCGGCCGTCCCGACAGTTCCTGCAGCTGCGCCAGACCGGGGTCGAGCAGCGACGGGTCACCGCGGAACTTGTTGACCACGAAGCCAGCGATCAAGCGTTGGTCCTCAGGTTCGAGCACCGCGACGGTGCCGTAGAGGTGCGCGAGCACGCCGCCGCGGTCGATGTCGCCGACGACGATCACCGGGAGGTCCGCCGCGCGGGCCAACCCCATGTTCGCCAGATCGGTTGCCCGCAGATTGATTTCGGCAGGGGAACCGGCACCCTCGCAGATGACGGCGTCGAACTCGTCCCGCAGTTGCTTCAGTTCGTCGGCGACCACCGCTCTAAGGTGCTCACGGTGCCCGATGTAGTCGCGTGCGCTGACGGTGTCGACCACCCGACCGCGCACCACCAGCTGCGAGGTGCGGTCGCTGCCGGGTTTGAGCAGGATCGGGTTGAACCGCGTGTGCGGCGCCAGACCGGCGGCGCGGGCCTGCATCGCCTGGGCGCGGCCGATCTCGCCGCCGTCGACGGTGACCGCGGAGTTGTTCGACATGTTCTGCGCCTTGAACGGCGCGACGCCAATACCCTTGCGCGCCAGGAGTCGACACAGCCCGGCCACCACCATCGACTTGCCGGCATCCGAGGTGGTTCCGGCCACCAGGAGTGCGCCGCTCATCGATCATCCCCCGCGGTCAGTACGCGACCCCCCGTTTGTGAATCTGGCGACCGAAATCCGTGTCTGGGCGTCGTCGGATTCACAATCGAGCGCCCTAGTCGGCGACTGTCAGGATCTCGGCGCCGTCGTCGGTGACCACCAGCGTGTGCTCGAACTGCGCGGTCCACTTCTTGTCTGTGGTGGCCACGGTCCAACCGTCGTCCCAGATCTCGTAGTCCAGGCCGCCGAGGTTGATCATCGGCTCGATGGTGAACGTCATCCCCGGCTCCAGCACGGTCTCCACCGCGGGCTGGTCGTAGTGCAGGACGACTAGGCCGTTGTGGAACGTGGTGCCGATGCCGTGGCCGGTGAAGTCGCGAACCACGTTGTAGCCGAACCGGTTCGCATACGACTCGATGACCCTGCCGACGACGGACAGCTGCCGTCCGGGTTTGACGACCTTGATCGCGCGCAGGGTCGCTTCCCGCGTCCGCTCGACGAGCAGCCGGTGTTCCTCGGAGACGTCACCCGCAAGGAATGTCGCGTTGGTGTCGCCGTGCACACCGTCGAGGTAGGCGGTCACGTCGATGTTGACGATGTCGCCGTCCTCGATGACCGTCGAGTCCGGGATGCCGTGGCAGATGATCTCGTTGAGCGAGGTGCAGCAGGACTTCGGAAAACCCTTGTAGCCCAGCGTGGACGGATAGGCGCCGTTGTCGACCATGAACTCGTGCGCGATGCGGTCCAGCTCGTCGGTCGTAACCCCGGGCGCGACGGCTTTGCCCGCCTCGGCCAGCGCGCCCGCCGCGATCCGGCCCGCGACACGCATCTTCTCGATCACCTCAGGTGTCTGCACCCACGGTTCGCTGCCCTCATCGACGGTCGGCTTCCAGGCGTACTCCGGCCGCGGGATCGACGGGGGTACCGGCAGCGTCGGGGAAACCACGCCGGGGCGGAGGGCGGTACGAACGGGCATGTCAACAGGGTAGACGAGGCTAGCGCCGGTCGAATGGGCTCAACCGCCAGGATCGGCGGGGCCCACGGATGTCGACCGAGCCGAAGACCACCTTGCCGGTCAGGATCACGTGCGGGTTGCCTTCGGCAGGCGCGTCCCTGCGATGGTCGCGGGCGCTGCCCACGTTGACCTCGACGTCGTCGATGGAGGCGCTGGCCCCGTCGGGCAGCCGCAGTTCGAGCCCGCCGAGCTTCAGGTCGAGCTCGATCACGACCATCGGCCCGGCGAAGCGCGCCCGGGTCAGGTCCAGGTCCACCGAGCCCATCCGCCGGTGCAGGGCCAGCCGGCTGGGCACCGTCCATTCGCCGTGCCGCTTGAGGGAGCCGAGCACGCCGCGCAACTCAATGCGGTCGGCGGCCGAGGTGACGATCGCACCCGGTCCGGGCAGGTCGCCCACCAGCGTGTCCAGATCCGAGTGCAGCCGCGCCCGCGCCACCGCCGCCGAGCGCTCCTCGAACTCCTCGATGTCGATCAGGCCCAGCGCGACGGCGTTGTGCAGTCGCCGCAGCGTGCCGTTGCGGTCGGCGTCGGAGACGCGCATGGCGTCGTGGTTGGTCTCGGTCATCGCACGCTCCACGGTACGGCGATGACGCCCGATCAGGCCAGGTAGTCCGGCGGCAGTCCGTCGAGCATGCCCTTGAGCATGCGCACCGCGTACTCCGAGGAACCGCCCCCGACGATCATCGCCGCGAACGCCATGTCGCCGCGGTATCCGGCGAACCAGGAGTGCGAACCGCCCGCGAACTCCGCCTCACCGGTCTTGCCGCGCACGTCGCCCGCGCCCTGCAGGTCCTCGGCGGTGCCGTTGGTCACCACCAGTCGCATCATCGGCCGCAGCCCCTCGACGATCTTCGGGTCCATCGGTGCCGGGCTCTCGGCGACCTCGGTCTCTTTACCCTGGATCAGTTGCGGGACAGGGGTTTTGCCGGCGGCAACGGTCGCCGCGGCCAACGCCATACCGAACGGGCTGGCCAACACCTTGCCCTGACCGAAGCCGTCCTCGGTGCGCTCGGCGAGGTCGACGGTGGGCGGTACGGAGCCGGTCACGGTCCTCAGCCCGGGGATGTCGTAGTCGGCGCCGATGCCGTATTTGGCCGCGGCCATCGTCAACCCGCGCGGCGGCATCCGGCTGGCCAGCTCGGCGAAGGTGGTGTTGCAGGAACTGGCGAACGCCCGCGACATCGGCACGGTGCCGAGGTCGAAGCCGCCGTAGTTGGGCACGGTCCGGTGGCCGATGTCCATGGTGCCGGGGCACGGAAGCATCGTGTTCGGAGTGGCCATATCGCGTTCGATGGCAGCTCCGGCGGTCACCATCTTGAACGTCGACCCGGGCGGATACAGGCCGGTGGTGGCGATGAGGCCCTCGGTGTCGGCGGCGGCGTTCTGCGCGACGGCCAGGATCTCACCGGTCGACGGTTTGATCACGACGATCATCGCCTTCTTGCCGGTGAAGTTGACCGCGTTCTGCGCGGCGACCTGGACCGACCGGTCGAGGCTGATCCGGATCGAGGGTGCGGGATCCCCCGGCACCTCGTTGAGTACGTCGACGTCGACGCCGTTCTGGTTGACGGTGACCACCCGCCACCCCGCGTCGCCGGCCAGTTCACCCGCGACCGCCCTCTTGACCTCACCGACGATCGCCGGCGCGAAAGTCTCGTCGGTAGGCAGCATTTCGGCCAGCGGCGTGATGACCACACCGGGTTGCGCACCGATCGCGGCGGCCACCCGGTCGTGGTCGGCCTTGCGCAGCGTGATCAGGTTCAGCGGCTGTTTGGACGAGCTGGCCTGCTCGGCGAGCCGCTGCGCATCGAGTGTGTTGTCGAAGGGCCGCAATGCGTCGACGACGGCCCGCGCGGTCTGCATCAGCGACCCGCCGGCCTCGCGCGCGTCCAGCGAGTAGCTGTACAGGTATCCCGGCACCAGCACCTCGGTACCGCCCCGCTCGATCACCGACGCCCGCGGGGGCGCGTCGGCGCGCAGCGCGAAGGTCTGGTTCTCGCCGAGCCGCGGGTGCAGGCCGGTGGCGCTCCACCGCACCATCCACCGGCCCTCGTCGCGGACCATGTTCAGCTGTCCGTCGTAGGTCCAGGTGCGGTCTTTGGGCAGATGCCACGTGTAGCGGTAGGTGACGCTGCCGGTGTCCATCGCGTACTTGGAGCCCAGGATCTGCGTGTCCAGGTGGGTGGCCTGCAGCCCGGCCCACGCTTCGTTGAGGTCTTCGCGCGCATCGGCGGGCCGGTCGCTGAGTTCGGCCGCGCCCGCGGTGTCACCGGTCGCGAGGGCCGCGAAAAACTTCTCGGCGGCGGTCTCGGGTCCGGCGGGCTTGGGCGTACAAGCGCTGTTGAGGCCGACGATCAGGATGCCGACCGCGGCGAGGCTCACTATGCGTGTGACTGAAGATGCCATTGGGACAGATGTTACGAAGTCGAGACCTGCAATCCCGGGAGGCGCACCGCATTGCGGAGCCGGTTCTCGGGTTGGAGGGGCTTAGCCGGTTGATCGCATGCACCCAGTGGGTGGGATCAACCCGTTAGAGCCCGCAGCGCACGCCGGCGGGGCGCAGCGTCGAGCGGCGCCCAGGCAGCGTCGGGTGTGCTCAGCCCGCGGCCGGCGCCCGCACCACCAACGGCACTCCCGGGAAGTAGGCGGCCATCTCCGAGCGCGACTTGCGCAGCGCCGCGGTGCCGTAGCCCTGCTTGCGATGGTCGGGGTGGATCCAGATTCGCACGTTGACCTCGCCGGAGACCAGGTCGCCGAACACCATGCCGATCTTCTCGGCGCCGTGCACCGCGACCAGCCAAGCCGCCTCCTCGGCGTCGACGCGCCGCAGGCCCGCGCGGATCTCGTCGTCGAGATCGCCCGCGGGAGCGCGCGACCCGTCGCCCGCCTCGCGCACGTCCTGGGTGCGCGCGGCGAAGATGTCGCGATCAGCATCGGCGATGAACGGGCGCAGCGCCATGCTGTCGGCGCTGCGGGCGGGCTCACCCATGGTGAAGCTGAGCTGGTTGTTGAGGTCCTCGAGTTCGGCGGCGATCCGGCGCCGTGACACCTTGGTCAGCCGATCGAAGGACAGCCGCAGCACCGCCTCGGCGGCCGTGTGCGATGCGCCGAGCATGCTCGCGATCGACTCGATCGCGGCGTCGTAGTCCTCGGAATCGACGATGACGTCGAGCAGTTCGTGGCGCCGTTCCAGGGCGCGCACCATCGTGTCGGCGATCTCTCTGCGCGCGATTGTGCGGTCGTCGTCAGCCATGCCGTGAGCGTAAATCAGTCGGATCGTCAGTCGAGCAGAACGGTGGCGAACGTTCCCACCCGTCGGAAGCCGACGCGGTCATAGGTGGCGCGCGCGACGGTATTGAAGTCGTTGACGTACAGGCTGGCCGTGCGCCCAGAGCGCACCACCGCTTCGGCCAGCGTGGCGGTGCCCGTGGTGCCCAGACCGTGCCCGCGCCAATCGGGGTGCACCCACACGCCCTGGATCTGCCCGACGGTGGGCGACTGCGAACCGACCTCGGCCTTGAAGACCACCTCGCCGCGCTCGAAGCGGGCCCAGGCCCGGCCCGCGGCGATCAGACCGGCGACCCGCCTGCGGTATCCCCTGCCCCCGTCGCCGAGCCGCGGGTCGATGCCGACCTCACCGATGAACATGTCGATCGAGGCGACGAGATAGGCGTCGAGCTCGTCGGCACGCACCTGACGCACAGCCGGATCGGTCGCACACGACGGCGGCGTGCTCAGCGCCAGCAGCGGCTGATGCTCGCGCACGTCGCGCGCGGCGCCCCAGGCGTTTTCGAGGCGACGCCACATCGGCAGCACCAACTCGGCCCGACCGACCAGCGAGGAGCAGCGGCGTGCGGTGCTCATCGCCTTCTCGGCGAACGCGTGCAGGTCAATCATGTCCCCGCGCAACGGAATCAGGTTCGCACCGGCGTAGCACAGCGATTCGGTGGGCCTGCGCCGCGTCCACAGTTCCCCGCCGATCGCCGAAGGCTCCACACCGTACTCGGCCACCCGGCAGGCGACCATGCACGAGCCGACCGGATCCTCGTCGAGCACCCGCATCACGGCGCCGACGTCACGCACCACCGAGACCCGTCGTTCGTCGACGTGACGAAACAGCGGCGGTGCCGACATGGGATCTCTTTCTAACCGACACCGGGCGGCTCTACCCGGTGTTTGGGATCACATTCAGCTTACGGTCACGACCGGCGAACCGCTGGCATCTGTTCCACGCTCTTCAGCGATTCGCATGGCCTCTTCGATCAGCGTCTCGACGATCTGGGCTTCGGGGACGGTCTTGATGACCTCACCCTTGACGAAGATCTGGCCCTTACCGTTGCCGGACGCCACCCCGAGGTCGGCTTCGCGCGCCTCGCCGGGACCGTTGACGACACAACCCATCACGGCCACGCGCAACGGGACGTCCATGCCTTCCAGCCCGGCGGTGACCTCGTTGGCCAACGAGTAGACGTCGACCTGGGCGCGCCCACACGACGGGCACGACACGATCTCCAGCGACCGCGGACGCAGGTTCAGCGATTCGAGGATCTGGTTGCCCACCTTGACCTCTTCGGCGGGCGGCGCCGACAGCGAGACGCGGATGGTGTCGCCGATGCCCTTGGACAGCAGCGCGCCGAACGCGACCGCCGACTTGATCGTGCCCTGAAACGCCGGACCCGCCTCGGTGACGCCCAGATGCAGCGGGTAGTCGCACTGCGCGGCCAACTGCTCGTAGGCGGCCACCATGACGACGGGGTCGTTGTGCTTGACGCTGATCTTGATGTCGCCGAAGCCGTGCTCCTCGAACAGCGAGGCCTCCCACAGCGCGGACTCGACCAGCGCCTCGGGTGTGGCCTTGCCGTACTTCTCCATGAAGCGCTTGTCCAACGACCCCGCGTTGACGCCGATGCGGATCGGGATGCCCGCTGCGCCAGCGGCCTTGGCAACTTCGCCGACGCGGCCGTCGAACTCCTTGATGTTGCCGGGGTTGACGCGCACGGCCGCGCAGCCGGCGTCGATGGCGGCGAAGATGTACTTCGGCTGAAAGTGGATGTCGGCGATCACCGGGATCTGGCTGTGGCGGGCGATCTCGGCGAGCGCGTCGGCGTCCTCCTGCCGCGGGCACGCCACCCGCACGATGTCGCAGCCCGACGCCGTCAGTTCGGCGATCTGCTGCAGCGTGGAGTTGACGTCGTGAGTCTTGGTGGTGCACATGGACTGCACCGCAATCGGGTGGTCGCTGCCGATGCCGACATCGCCGACCATGAACTGACGGGTTTTGCGTCGCGGCGCCAGAACCGGTGCCGGGGGCGCCGGCATGCCCAGTCCTATTTGTTGAGGTCCGCTCTGTTGGCCGGAGGCCATTTACTCTCCTACTGCTTACTGGAAGATTCTGATGGGGTTGACGAAGTCGGCGGTCACGGTCAACAGCATGTAGCCGGCCACCACGACGAGGATCACGTACGTGGCGGGCATCAACCTCAGGTAGTTGACCGGAGCCGCGGCCACCTTGCCGCGTGCCGACCGGATCGAGTTGCGGATTTTCTCGTAGAACGCGATCGCGATGTGGCCGCCGTCGAACGGCAGCAGCGGTACGAGGTTGATCGCGCCGAGCACGAAGTTCAACTGCGCCAGGAAGAACCAGAACGCCACCCACAGCCCCTGATCCACGGCGTCGCCGCCGATGATGCTGGCGCCGACGACGCTGATCGGGGTTTCGGGATCGCGCTCCTCACCGCCGATGGAGCGCACCAGCGCGCCCATCTTGGTCGGCAGCTTGGCCAACGACTTGCCGATCTCCACGGCGAGGTCGCCGGTGAACGCGATCGTCGCGGGCGCCGCCGACAGCGCGTTGTACTGCGTGGGCCCGAACTGCGCCGCGGTGATGCCGACCGTGCCGACCGGAACAGGTTCGGCGAGATCACCCTTGGCGACCCAGCGCTGGGCGGGCACGACGTCGACCAGGGTGGTGAACTCCTCGCCGTCGCGCTGCACGGTGAACTCGGTCGGGCCGTCGAGCGCGCGGACGGCGGTGACCAACTCGTCGAAGTTCGCCACGGGCGTATCGCCGATCTTGACCACCGTGTCCCCGGCTTGGATGCCCGCGGCCGCGGCGGGAGAGGGTGCCAGGCAGTCGCCGAGCTGACCCCTGTTGACTTCGGCCTTCACACACGACGTCTCACCGACGATCGCGGTGGTCGGCGCGTGCAGGTTGGGGAGCCCCCACACCACGGCGATGCCGTAGATCAGCACCAGGCCGATGACGAAATTCATGCCGGGGCCGGCGGCCAGCACCGCGACGCGCTTCCACGTCTTCTGCTTGTACATCGCGCGGTCCTGCTCGTCGGGCGCGAGCTCCTCCACCGACGTCATGCCCGCGATGTCGCAGAATCCGCCGAGCGGGACCGCCTTGACGCCGTACTCGGTGCGGTCGCCGAGCTTGTTCGCCCGCCAGGTCGCCCACAGCGTCGGGCCGAAGCCCACGAAGTAGCGGCGCACCTTCATTCCGGTGGCGCGCGCCACCCACATGTGGCCGCATTCATGCAGGGCCACCGAGACCAAGATGGCCAGTGCGAACAGCACGACACCGGTGAGCCACATCATCTGGTGGTGATTACCTTCCGCTCGACCGCGCGCGCGGCACGGTCACGCGCCCACTGCTGGGCGTCAAGTACGTCATCCACGGTAGCTGGTTCGGCGGCCCACTGGTCGGCAGCGCGCAGCACGTCGTCGATCGTGCGCACGATCGCCGGGAAGCGGATGCGCCCGTCGAGGAACGCCGCCGCCGCCTCCTCGTTGGCGGCGTTGTAGACCGCCGTCAGGCAGCCGCCCCCTTCTCCGGCCCGCCGGGCCAGCATCACGGCGGGAAACACCTCGTCGTCGAGCGGCTCGAAATCCCAGGTCGACGCGGTGGTGAAGTCGCAGGCTGACACCGCCGCGGGCACCCGTTCGGGCCAGCCGAGCGCCAGCGCGATCGGCAGCTTCATATCCGGCGGGCTGGCCTGAGCCAGCGTGGAACCGTCGGTGAACGTGACCATCGAGTGCACGATCGACTGCGGGTGCACCACCACCTCGATGCGGTCGTAGGGCACGCCGAACAGCAGGTGCGTCTCGATCAGCTCGAGCCCCTTGTTGACCAGCGAGGCCGAGTTGAGGGTGTTCATCGGCCCCATCGACCAGGTGGGGTGGGCGCCGGCCTGTTCGGGCGTGACCGACTCCAGCCGCTCGGCGCTCCACCCGCGGAACGGGCCGCCCGATGCGGTCAACACGATCTTGGCGACCTCGTCGGGGCTGCCGCCGCGCAGGCACTGCGCCATCGCCGAGTGCTCGGAGTCCACGGGCACGATCTGGCCTGGTCGGGCCGCCTTTTGAACCAGGGGGCCACCGGCGACCAGCGACTCCTTGTTCGCCAGCGCCAGGCGAGCGCCGGTCGCGAGCGCGGCCAGCGTCGGTTGCAGCCCGAGCGCGCCGACGAGCGCGTTGAGCACCACGTCGGCATCGGTGTTCTCGACGAGCTCGGTGACGGCATCAGGCCCCGCATACGTGACGTCGCCGACGCGAGCGGCGGCCGCCTTGTCGGCGACGGCGATATTGGTCACACCCGTCGCGGCGCGCTGCCGCGCCAGCAGGTCAGGATTACCGCCGCCTGCGGCCAGGCCGACGACCTCGAAGCGGTCGGGGTTGGCGGCGATGACGTCGA
Source organism: Mycobacterium neumannii (assembly GCF_002245615.1). NCBI lineage: Bacteria > Bacillati > Actinomycetota > Actinomycetes > Mycobacteriales > Mycobacteriaceae > Mycobacterium > Mycobacterium neumannii. The sequence continues at coordinate 345,517 of NZ_NKCO01000001.1, forward strand.
GCGCCTGCGTCCCGATCGATCCGGTGCTGCCGAGGATCAGCACGCGTCGCCGGCCTGATGCCGCGTCGCCGCGCTCGGCCCCGCCGGAAATACTCACCGAACCATTGTGCCGCCTGCCGGTGCCCACTCGTCAGCCCGCCGAGCGCAGGCACACCCGTTTCGCAGATGTGACGTGAATCTGACGGGATCCATCCGTTGGCCGCTCCGGTCCGAATCCCCGGTGTCACAGCAGAGGACGGCACCGCCCGTCCACGACAAGGGAGCAGCGCATGAAGATCAAGTTCGGCAAGTCCGTATCCGCGGCGGGTGTGGCCGCGGCCGCGATCCTGACCCTCTCGGCGTGTTCGAACGACGCCACCTCCGCGGCGCCGTCGGCCACGGCGGAGTCGGCATCGACCAGCGTCGCGCCGGCCCCGATGGAGCAATCCATGGACCCGGCCGGCAGCCTGGTGGGCGCCGGGTGTGCGGCGTACGCCGAGCAGGTGCCGTCGGGCCCGGGTTCGGTCAACGGAATGGCGCCGTCCCCGGTGACCGTCGCCGCCTCGAACAACCCGATGCTCACCACCCTGACACAGGCGCTTTCCGGACAGCTGAATCCGAACGTCAACCTCGTCGAGACGCTCGACAGCGGTGAGTTCACGGTGTTCGCACCGACTGACGACGCGTTCGCCAAGATCGACCCGGCCACCATCGAGACGCTCAAGACCGACTCGGAGTTGCTGACCAGCATCCTGACCTACCACGTGGTGCCGGGCCAGGCCAGCCCGGCTCAGGTCGCCGGCGACCACAAGACCGTGCAGGGCGCGACCGTCACGGTGACCGGTGAGGGCGACAACCTGAAGGTCAACGACGCGGGCCTGGTGTGCGGCGGAGTGCGCACTGCCAACGCGACGGTGTACATGATCGACACCGTCCTGATGCCGCCGGCCGCCTCCTAGGCCGCTCCCGGGCGGGGCGGGCCCGGAATCGCTTTCGACTCCACATGCGCGGTTCCGGGCCCGTCGCAACCCCGATCGGAAATTGCCACCCATCCGACACGTCGTCGGCACCGAATAGAGATCGAAGCAAAGATCCGACGGCACAAGCCGTCCCGTCCCGAATGGAGCACGAGTGATGAACGCAAGGAAGAGATTGGCCGGCGCAGGGTTGGCCGCGTTGGGAGCCACCGCCCTGATGTTGGGCACCACCGCCACGGCCCAAGCCGAGATGGTCGGACCCGGCTGCACGGCATACGCACAACAGGTGCCTGCCGGTCCGGGCTCGGTGACGGGCATGGCCCAGGATCCGGTCACGGTTGCGGCTTCGAACAACCCGCTGCTGACCACGTTGACGAAAGCTGTTTCCGGACAGCTGAACCCGAATGTCAACCTCGTCGAGACGCTCGACGGCGGCCAGTTCACGGTGTTCGCGCCGACCGACGATGCGTTCGCCAAGATCGACCCGGCCACCATCGAGACGCTCAAGACCGACTCGGAGTTGCTGACCAGCATCCTGACCTACCACGTGGTGCCCGGCCAGGCCGCTCCGGCTCAGGTCGTCGGCACGCACAAGACAGTGCAGGGCGCCGATGTCACCGTGACCGGTCACGGGTCTGACCTGCGGGTCAACGACGCCTCGGTGGTGTGCGGCGGCGTGCAGACGGCCAACGCCACCGTCTACCTCATCGACACGGTGCTGATGCCCCCGATGAACTGATTTGCGCCACAGCAGGATCCGAGGGCAGCCCGGTACCCCCGAACCGGGCTGCCCTCTCCTGCCGGCGTCAGCCCCGTCTCAGCCCGCCCCGAGTTGCCGCAGCAGCCCGTGCAGGTCGAGTTGGCCGCGGTGGGCGACCAGCGTGTCGCCCTGAAACCGGTCGATGTGGATTCCGGTGACCTCGACCTTGGTCCCAGTCGGCGGGATGCCGCGGAACTCGCCGTCGTGGGTGCCGGTGAACGTGAACCGCGTGATGCCGTGCGAACCGTCGACCAGTATCTCCTCGATCGCGTGCCGTCCGTCGGAGAAACCCCGGGTGAACTCCTCGAGGTGCGACTGCCACTCCTGCCACCCGAGGGCCGGTGGTCCGTCGACCTCGACGACCAGCCGTGGCGAGACCAGGCTCTCGACCGTCGCCCAGTCCCTGCGGTCGATCGAGGTGTAGAGGCACTCGACCAGTTCGCGGATCTCGTCCTCGGAGAAGGTCATGGCCGCACCTTGGCGATGATGGTCTCGGCGAATCGCTCGATGGGCTCCCGATACCGCTCCACCCCACCGGGTTCGAGGTCCAAACCCATCCACGGACTGCACATCACCGCGGTGATGCCTGCGTCCTCGGCCCGCTTGTACAAATCCGGTGACGGCGGCTCGAGCAGCGCCAGCATGATGCCGAACGGTTCGTTCTCGCGGCCGTACTCGCGAAGCAGCGCGCGCAACGTCTGGGCGTAGCCCACGGCATCGTCCCACCGGTAGGCGTAGCCGACCCACCCGTCACACAGCCGTGCGGCGCGGCGCAGCGCGGCGTCGGACTCCCCGCCGCACAGGATCGGCACCGGGCCAACCGGATGGGGTTCGATCATCAGCTCCGGCACCTGGTAGTACTCGCCGCTCCACGACACCCAGCCGCCGCGCCACAGTTCGCGCAGGGCGGGGATCATCTCGTCGAGCCGCTTGCCGCGGGTGCGGAAATCCTGGCCCATCAACTCGTACTCCTCGCGCATCCAGCCGACGCCCGCGGCCAGCGACACCCGGCCGTCGGACAGCACCGATGCGGTCGCGACCTGCTTGGCCACCTCCAGCAGCGGTCGCGCCGGCGCGATGTACACGGCGTTGGAGAACCGCAGCCGCGTCGTCACCGCCGCCATCGCACCGATCTGCACCCAGCAGTCAGGCCAGGCGGTTTCCGGTGCCCACATCGGCTTTCCGGTCGGCGAATCCGGATACGGCGAACTGAGTTCGCGCGGATAGATCATGTGGTCCGAGCACACCATCCCGTCGTAACCGGCCTCGTCGAAGGCGCGGGCGAGCCCGAGGATCTCTGACGTTTTCATGAACGCGGTGCCCGACCAGAACTCCATCCTGTTTCTCTACCGCGATTTCAGGGCAGCATCAATGCCATGCCCACATTGTTGTGGTTTCGTCGCGATCTGCGCCTGAGCGATCTGCCCTCGCTGCTGGCCGCGGCCGCCGGCGACGGCGAGGTGCTCGCCTGCTACGTCCTCGATCCCCGGCTCGAAGCGTCGGCGGGAGCCCGTCGACTGCAGTACCTCTACGACGCGCTGCGCGATCTGCGCGACGGCCTCGGCGGCAGGCTGTACGTCACGCGAGGCCGGCCTGAAAAACGAATACCCGTTGTCGCCAAGGCGATTGGCGCGCCGGCGGTGCACATCTCGGCGGACTACACGCCGTTCGGTCGGCGGCGCGACGACGCCGTGGAGGCCGCACTGGGCGATATCCCCCTCGAGGCGTCGGGTTCGCCGTACCTCGTCTCCCCCGGGCGGGTGACCAAACCCGACGGCGGCCCGTACAAGGTGTTCACCCCGTTTCACCGGGCTTGGCGCGAACACGGCTGGCGCGCGCCCGCCGCGTCCGGCCTGAAATCGGCGCGCTGGCTCGACCCCTCGGAAGTCGCGGGCGCGGTGGACATCCCGGATGCGGGGGTCGCCCTCGACATGCCCGCCGGTGAGACGGCGGCCCGCAAGCAGTGGAAGTCGTTCGTGGCCAACGGACTCGATACGTATGCCGACGACCGGAACCGCCCCGACCGCAGCGGCACCAGCCGCATGTCGACGCATCTGAAGTTCGGCACCATCCATCCGCGCACCATGGCCGCCGATCTCGGCCGGGGCGAGGGCGCGCAGGCGTACCTGCGGGAGTTGGCGTTTCGCGACTTCTACGCCGCGGTGCTCGCCGAATGGCCCCGCAGCGCCTGGTGGAACTGGAATTCGTCGTTCGACGACATGGAGGTCGACGACGGTCCCGACGCACAGAAGCGGTACGAGGCCTGGAAAGAGGGCAGGACGGGCTACCCCATCGTCGACGCCGGCATGCGCCAGCTCGCCGAGACCGGCTGGATGCACAACCGGGTCCGCATGATCGTCGCCTCCTTCCTGGTCAAGGACCTGCATCTGCCGTGGCAATGGGGTGCGCGCTGGTTCCTCGAGCAGCTGGTCGACGGCGACATGGCCAACAACCAGCACGGCTGGCAGTGGGCCGCAGGCACCGGGACGGACGCCGCACCGTTCTTCCGCGTCTTCAACCCGACCACCCAGGGTGAGAAGTTCGATCCCGACGGCAGTTACGTGCGGCGCTGGGTGCCCGACCTCGACGACGACAGTTATCCGGAGCCGATCGTCGACCACGCCGCCGAACGCAAGGAGGCGCTGCGGCGGTACTCCGAGATCACTTGATGATCTGGCCCCCGTCGACCGGCAGCGCAACCCCGGTCAGGTATCTGCCGGTTGCGCCGCACAGGTACACCATCGCGTCGCTGATCGCCTCCGGCTCGACCGGTGGAACGTTGAGCAGCGGCTGCTGGCTGACACTGAACGCCGGATGCTCACCTGACCACTGCGCCAACGCCTCGTTGTAGATCATCGGGGTGGCCACCCCGCCGGGGTGAACCGAGTTGACGCGAATGTTCTTCTCCGCCAATGCCCGCGCGAAGTGGCGCATCACGCCGATGACTCCGTGCTTGGCGACCGTGTAGCCCGCCGCGCCATGGTTCATGGTGCCGAAGTCGACGGTGACGGGTTTGAACGCGGCCGCCGAACTGGTGATCACGATCGCGCCGCCGTCGCCGTGGGCGAGCAGGGCCGGCAACGTCGCGGTGATCGTGTAGTAGACGCCGTTGAGCATGACGTTCACCGCGTCGACGAACGCGGAGATCCCGCGGCCCTGCTCGCCCGCGGCGGGCAGGATCCCCGCATTGGCGAGCACGAAGTCGATACGGCCGAACTCTTGGGCGCCCTTGGCCGCGATCTCCTGCATCCGCTCCAGGTCGCGCACGTCCCCGCGTTCGGCGATGATCCTGCGGCCGGTCTTCTCCACCAGGTTGACGGTCTCGTCGAGGTCCTCCTGCGTCGCCATGGGGTAGGCGACGCTGTCGATCTGCTCGCACAGGTCGACGGCGATGATGTCGGCGCCCTCCTCGGCGAACCGCACGGCGTGCGCCCGGCCCTGGCCTCGCGCAGCGCCGGTGATGAACGCGACTTTGCCCTCGAACTGCATCCGTTGCACTCCTTGCGTCCGCGGTGTCATGACGCATCACCCTACGGCTGGGCTTAGTAGGTCCCCTGTGTTGGGCATATGCCAGAATGTCGGCAGTACCGAGCCCGACCATGAGGAGCAGCCGTGGCCAACACCGAGGTGCAGCGACACACCGGGGTGGACGTCGAAGACGTGCCGTCCGCCGAATGGGGCTGGTCGAAGGAAAACCCCAAGTTCTTCCACATCGGCGGCATCATCGCGGCGCTGTTCCTGCTCTCGCTCATCCACGGCAACCACACCGGGCGCGTCGAGGACATCTTCCTGGTCGGATTCGCCGTGCTGATCCTCGGCGCGGTCGCGCGCGACTGGTGGCTGCGTAAACGGGGCTGGATCCGCTAGACCGGATTCAGCGGCCGCAGGGAATCGACCCCCAGGTCGAACAACGTCTCCGTGACGTCCACACCACGCGTCAATCCGGCCGCGGCCAGGGCGTGTGCCTTGAACGCGCGGGCCGCGACACTCAGCCGGTGCTCGATCGTGTCGATGCGATCACCGTCACCCGGCCGGTCCTGACCCCAGGCCATCACCTCCACGCCGCGCTTCGCCAGCTCAACGACGCGGGTGCGGACCTGCGGATCGTCGCGCAGCAACGCCGTGCTGACCGCCAGCACACCGTTGCGGGGCACGTCGCGCAGGACGGCCTCCGAGGTCTCGTCGACGGTGGCAGCACCCAGGATCGTCAGCGGCCGCTCGTCAGCGCAGTGCTCGACCCAGACGTCGACATCCCATCCCGCCTGCGCCCGGTCGAACAGCCAGCCGCCGGCGGGCCCGATCACGTCGGCCAGGTCCGCCGCCAGCACCGTCAGGTGATGGCGGTTGGCCGGGCCGTCGGCGGCCGAAGCACCGTCCACCGACACGACGTCGTCGGGAAAGGTTCGAGTTGCCATAGTTCCTATCCGATCGGTCAGCGGCGCCGGTCGAGGGGCTGTCGCGGCGCCCCTAGAGCGTGACACTATTGTGGCGATCTGTAAAGGTCCGAGGCTGCGGTGTAGGTCAATGCGATGCTGCGGCCAGCGGGAGGGCCGATGCCACGGTGGCCAACTCGCCGGGGAGCCCGGCCGCGCGGCGGATCTCGGCGAAGGACTCCAGCAGCGCGTCGGTGGCCTCATGCGGGTCATCGAGTGTGCGATCGTCGGTCAGCACCGAGATGGCGAGTTGGTCGACGTAGCTCCACACGGTGATGTTCATCCCGCTGCCGGTGACCACCGGGCCCACCGAGTAGATCTCGCTGAGCACACCGCCAGCGATGTGCCCGCGGTCGCGGGGCCCCGCCACGTTGGAGATGGTCAGGTTCATCACCGCGCCGGACTCCATCCGACGCGCCTGTAGCCGAAAGAATCTGGGTGCCAACGCCGGCGGCAGGTACGACATCCACGCCGGCAGCACCGCCGGCCCGAGCAGCTGGTGGCTCTCCTTGGCGATCCTGGTCGCCACTGCGGTGAGCCGGACCCGTTCGAGCGGGTCGGCGATGTGCACCGGCAGCGACGGCATCATGTAGGTGAACTCGTTGCCCGTCAACCGATCTGGCGAGGGATTGGTGCTGACCGGGACGCCGGCGATCAGCGGTGCGTCGGCGTGCCCGTCGTAGCGCAGCAGCAGCGTGCGCAGCGCCCCGGCCGCGGTGGCCAGCACGATGTCGTTGAGCGTCACACCCAGATGCCTGCCGGTCTCCTTGACTTCGGCCAACGACAGCGGGGCCGTCGCGAAGCGGCGTCCAGGGGACACGACGTGGTTGATGAAGGTCTGCGGCGGGGCGAAGCTGCGGGCCAGGTCGGGATGGCGGCCGCGCTCCTTGGCGCGCTTGCGCACCCGGGCGACACCCGCGGCCGTCTCGTTGACGAGCCTGGGGAGTCGGCGGATGAGGTGCGCGTGGTCGCGGCCCGCGGCCTTGACCAGCTGCGCGGTGCTGCGCATCGCGGGATCGGCGACGGCGCGAACGGGCGTCGGCGTCTCGTCCTCCAAGGCCTTGGCCAATTGGTTGGCCGAGGCCACGCCGTCGGCCAGCACGTGATGAACCTTGTGGATGATCGCGACGCGCCCGTCGGCCAGCCCCTCGGCGACGTACATCTCCCACAATGGCCGGCTGCGGTCCAGCGGCGTGCTGGCGATCTGGCCGATCAGGTCGTCGAGTTCGCGCCGTCCACCCGGCGGCGCGACGTGTGCTCGCCGCAGGTGGTAGTCGAGGTCGATGTCATGGTTCTCCCACCACATCGGATGGTGCAGCCGCAGCGGGATGTCGACGAGTTGGTAGCGCAGTGCCGACAGCGCGAGCAGGCGCGGATAGGCGACCTCCCGCAGCATGTCGAAGCTGTAGTTCTCGACGCCCGACACGTCGAGGATGCCGATCTTGAGGGTGTGCATGTGGACCTCGGGCGTCTCGCTGTACAGCATCAACGCGTCCACGCCGTTGAGTCGCTTCATACCTCCCCGCATCCCCCTCGCCCAGCCGACGCCTACCGGTTTCCCAATCGTGCTCCTTCTCAAGCGCGTTCGGTCAAGAGGTGACGATCTGCCCGAAATTTGTCAGGCTGACGGCATGACCCTCGTCGCCGCCCGCGGACCGCTGAGCAACGATCCGGCCGGCTGGTTCACGCCCCCGCTGCCCGACGACGTGGTGTTCGTCGAACCTCATCCGCGCCGCGTGCAGGCCCTGCGCGGCGGTCGCACGGTGCTCGACACCGAGCGGGCGTTGATGGTGCATCGGCGCGACCATCCGCTCAGCTACGCCTTTCCCGTCGACGAGGTCGGCGACCTTCCGAGTGAGCCGGTGGTCGAGGCGCCCGGATACGTCCGCGTGCCGTGGGACGCCGTCGACACCTGGCTCGAGGAAGGCCGCACGCTCGTGCACTATCCGCCCAACCCTTACCACCGCGTGGACTGCCGTCCGACGCACCGCGCGCTGCGGGTGACGGTGGCGGGTCAGGCACTGGTCGACACGGCCGAGACGGTGATCGTGTTCGAGACGTCGCTGGAGCCGCGCCTCTACGTCGACCCGTCGCACGTGCGAACCGACCTGCTGCGGCCGTCGCCGACCACCACCTACTGCAACTACAAGGGCTACGCGTCGTACTGGTCGGCCGTCGTCGGCGACACGGTGGTCGAGGACGTCGCGTGGAGTTATCCGGAACCGCCGCCCGAGACGCTGCCGATTGCGGGTTTCTTGAGCTTCGACCCGGAGCGCGTCGAGATGTCGGCCGAACTGCCCTCACCCGACCGATAACCCCCGCGCCGAAACTGAATCTGTGCTCGATATTCCGCCGAAATTTCGCACAGAAGTTCAGATTCGGCGACCGTAGCTAGGCTTTGGCGATCACCGACTCCCCGAACCGCTCGATGGTGTCGAGCACGTGCGCGAGGCTGTCGCCGGGAAGACCGACCTGAACCCATGTCACCCCGATCCCGGCCAGCTTCTCCAAGCCGGACAGGTACGCATCGGCGTTGAAGTCATCGCCGCCGGGGCTGCCGCCGTCGGGGTTAGTGAACGTGACGTCGATGCGCGCCCAGTCGCGTCCCGCCTCGTCGAAGCGTCGGCGAAGGTCCTCGACGCCGGAGGTCAGTGCGTCCACGTCCATCGGTGCCGTGCGCGCGGTCTGGGCCAGTACGGCCGGTGCGGGGAACGGGCACCACCCGTCGCCGTAGGCGACGACGCGTTTGCGGGCGGCGCCGGTGTTGCCGCCGATCCAGATGGGGGGGTGGGGATCGGTGACGGGCCGCGGGTGCGCGGTGATCCCACTGGCGGTGAAGTGGCGGCCCGAGTACGAGAAGTCGTCGGTGGTCCAGATGCCGCGGATCACCTCCAGCGCCTCCTCGAACAGGGCGGCGCGCTCTTCGAAATCGACCCCGAGCGCGGCGAATTCGCGTTTCAGGTAGCCGACCCCCACACCGAGCGTGAACCGTCCCTCCGACAACAGGTCCAGGGTGGCACCGGCCTTGGCGACCACGAACGGATTGCGGTACGGCAGCACGACGATGTTGGGGATGAGCCGCAGCGTGGTCGTGGTCGCGGCCGCATAACCCATGGCCACGAACGGGTCCACCGCGTCGTGGCCGCCGGCGTTCAGCCAGCGCTCAGTCGGCGCAGGGTGGTCGGTGAAACCGAAGCCGTGAAACCCCGCGGCCTCGGCGGCGGCTGCGACCGTCGCGATTCCCCTGCCGGTGACCAACTCCGGGTTGTACGGATGGGTGTGCATCGGGTGGGTGAAGGTGAACCGCATGTCTTTGTGTCCCGTCTAGAACATTCTTCTCGTTTTCCGAGAATGTCGTTACCATGCGAACCGCGGAAAGTACAGCTTCCACAGCGAGGGGAACTGCGGACATGGGCAAGCCCGAGATCGGCGTGTACCTGCCTCAGATGGGCTTCACCTACGGGCAGATGCTGGATCGCACCCGGCGCTGCGAGCAACTCGGCATCGACTCGCTGTGGCTCTACGACCATCTCTACGGCCCGGGCGTTCCGGACTATCCGTCGCTGGAGGCGTGGACGCTGGCCACCGCGCTGCTCAGCAACACCGAACGCATCCGCGTCGGACACATGGTGCTGTGCAACCAGTTTCGCCATCCCGCGGTGCTGGCCAAGATGGTCACCACACTCGACCAGATCTCGGCCGGCCGCCTGCAACTCGGGCTCGGCAGCGGGTCGATCGAGGACGAGCACAACCGGGTGGGGCTGCCGTGGGGGTCGTTTCGCGAGCGTTCCGAACGCCTCGGCGAGACGCTGGAGATCCTGACCCAGGCCTTCGCCGAGGAGCGAATCGACTTCAGCGGCAGCCACTTCACCGTCACGGACTTCCCCGTCAAGCCCGGTCCTGTGCAGCAGAGGCCGCCCATCGTGGTCGGCGGTGTCGGCGAGAAGTACACGCTGCCGTTGGTCGCGCGCTACGCCGACGTCTGGAACGTGCCGACGTACGCACTGGGGGAACTGCAGCACAAGGTGTCGGTGCTGCGTGCCATCTGTGAGGACGTCGGCCGGGATGCGTCGAGCATCGTGCTGTCGGTCGAGGCGGTGATGGCACTGGCACCCGACGACGCGTCGCTGCCGGATGTGAAGCGGCTAGCCGAGAAGCGTTTCGGCGCACCGGCATTCGGGCTCACCGAAGGCGGCCTGATGGGGACGCCGTCCGCCGTCGTCGACCGGCTGCACGAACTGCACGAACTCGGTTTCGGCCAGATTGTGCTGTTCACCCACGATCGCGCGTCCGACCAGACGTTGGACCTGCTGGCCGGCGAGGTGATCGCACGGCTCTAAGCGGGCCGCTTCGCCGGTGGCGAGTAGTTCGGCCTGCCGAGCCCGAGTGCGTGCTGGGCGATCATGTTGCGGAACACTTCCAGCGTGCCGCCGTAGATACCGGCGGGTCCGGCCAGGCGGAAGGCGTACTCGACTCCCCCGTCCCCCGCCGCGCCCTCGGCGCCGGTCGGCAAGCTTCCTGCGGCGCCTACCAGATCCATCAGATCCGGTGCGACGTCGCGCATCGTCTGCGCGTTGGCCACCCGGCCGAACATTTCCGGCGTGCTCATCGCCGCCTCGATCCTGGCGATAGCGCGGCCGAGGCGATACCGCGCCGAATCCTCCTCGCCGACAACGGCGGCGATGTGGTCGACCGCCTCGGCGAGCAGTAGCAGGTGCTCGGTCATCGTCGCCAGTTTCTGCAGACCCTGGTCGTCGCGTTCGATGGTGCCGTGCTCGGCGTTGAGCGCCTCGCGCAACACCGACCAGCCGCCGTTGACGGCGCCGACGCGGTACTTGTCGTCGACGCGGACGTCGCTGTAGTAGGTGATGTTGGTGCGGTCGCCGTCGACGGTGCGGATCGGCTGGATCTCAATGCCCGGCGAGGAGAGCGGCACCAGGAACATCGTCAGGCTCTGGTGTTTCGGCGCGGCGGGGTCGGTATTGGTGATCAGGAAGACGTAGTGCGCGTTGTGAGCGTTCGATGTGAACATCTTGGAGCCGTTGACCACCCAGGCGTTGCCGTCGCGTACCGCCCGGGTCTTGCAGGTCGCGACGTCCGAGCCGCCCTCGGGTTCGGTGTAGCCCAAGCAGAGCCGGTAGTGCCCCGAGAGTACCTTCTGGAGTATCTCCTGCTTCAGTTCCTCGGAGCCGAACTGCTGCAGGCTTCGTGCCACCATCATCGTCGTCGGCCAGTGGAACCACGGTGCGTGCGAGCGCCCGATCTCCAGCTCCCAGATCCGTCGGCGAATGGCGTTGAACCCGCCTTCGGCCTCGGAGTTGAAGTCCGCGGCGAGGTATCCGCGCGCGGCGAGCGCCAGATGGACACCCTCGTCGAAGTTCTCGCCGGTTTCGCGGTCCCGCTGGATGACCTCGTCGGTGACGACGGAGCGCAGGAAGTCCCGGAGCTCGTCCTGAAACGCCCTGTCGTCCTCGCTCAGCTGCACGCGGGAGAAGTCCACCTGGACACCGTGACACTATTGCGGTTAGTTGTAAAGTCTTGAGCGGTTCATCCACGGAAGGCAGCACATTGGGCATCGTCACCACCAGTTCGGAGACCGCCTTTCGACACCCGGCGGAGACGATCTATGACTTCGTGACCAACCCGACGAACTGGCCCAAGACGTATCCCACCAGCGCCCACATCGGCGGACTGCCTGAGCACCTGCCGTTGCGCGTCGGCGACACCTGGACCGAGACCGGTCCCGACGGGAACCGCATCTTCACCTGGCACCTGGCCGTCGCCGCGCGCCCGACGATATGGGTCTTCACCTCGGTCGGCCGGCTCGGTCATGACAGCGACGGCAACGGCGGCATGGAGGGCCGCATCACCGTCGAGTACCACTTCACCCGGCCGGGCGAGGACATCACACTGTTCACCCGGACGATGACGGTCGAGGCCCCCAAGCACGCCCCGATGCCCGACGGTTTCTTCCGGGCGGTCAACCCGGCACACATCGACGCCTACCACTCCGCGATCGCCCGCGAACTCACCTCGTAAAAAACCCCCCGCGAGCGACCGTGTCTGCACACGACACGCCGCCATGTCACGACAATTTGTGGACACTCGCCGCCGGTGAGCGTCCGTACTCAGCTGCCGTGCAACGCGCGCCGCAACGCCGCGCCCTGCAGTTCGAACAGCCGGATGCTGGTGTCCCACTCGGGAAGCAGCGAGTCGAACCCGTGACAGGTGCCCGGAAACACGTGCAGTTCGGTCGCAACGCCGGCGCGCATCAGCCGCAGCGCATACTCCACCGCTTCGTCACGCAACGGGTCGAGCTCTGAGCAACTGATGAAAGCGTCTGCCACACCGGACAAGTCGGCCGAGCGGGCCGGAACCGCGGATGCATCGGCGGCCGTATCGCCCAGGTAGTGCCGCCACATCATCTCGGTGGCGGGCCCGTCGAAGCCCGGCGTCGTAGTGAACTCCGTCTTCGATTCGGTGGGCCGGTCGTCGAGCACCGGTTGGTGCAGCAGCTGAAACACCACCGGCGGCGCCGACGAGTCCGCCGAACGTTGCGCGAGTCCTGCCGCCAGCGCGCCGCCTGCGCTGCTTCCCGCGACCGCCAACCTGGTGGCGTCGAGTCCGAGTTCGGTCGCGCACTCGACCGTCCAGTTCAGCACGGCCAGCACGTCCTCGAGCGCCGCAGGGAAGGGATTCTCAGGCGCCAGCCGGTAGTCGACCGAAAGCACCGTACAACCGGCGCGCCTGGCCAGCTCGACGCACTGCAGGTGGTCGGTGTCGAGATTGCCCAATACGAACGCCCCGGCGTGACAGTAGATCACCGCCGGCGACGGTGCGGCCGCGCCGCGGTATATCCGCACCGGAACCGAGTGCGCCACCCGCTCTTCGATCTCGACGACGATGTCGTTGACCGCCCTGGCCGTTTCGGCGCGGCGCTGGTTGAGCGAATCGCGCACGACGCCGAGCAGTCCTGGCGACAGGTCGGTGCGGGCCTCCGCCAGGTGGCGCAGCGCGGGGTCGAGCCGCTCGGTGATGGTCACGACGTCAGCGCCTCGCAGCGGTCGGGGTCTGCGCCGTCGCCGCCCGGTCCCGCAGTGGCGCGTCGAACGTGTAATCGGACGGCTTGAACCGCCGCGTCATCCCCCAGAACGCGCGGGCACTGCGCGGCCACTGCGTGACGACCCGGCCGTTGGCGGCGCGAAAGTAGTTGCTGCAGCGGGTCAGCCAGACGGTGCCCGCCATCCAGCGGTCGACCTTGGCCAGGAACGCCGCCATCGTGCGCGGACGTACCTCGATGTACGACTTACCCCGGCGCCGAAGGTGTTTCAGCGCCCGCACGATGTAATGCGCCTGCGCCTCGAGCATGAAGATCACGCTGTTGGACCCGACGTTGGTGTTGGGGCCGTAGAGCATGAAGAAGTTGGGAAAGCGCGGCACCGCCATCCCCAGGTAGGCGTAGGCTCCGTCACTCCAGGTCTCACGCAGCGAGACCCCGCCCGCGCCGACGACGTCGATCTGGCCCAGGTAGTCGGCGGCGGCGTAACCGGTCGCGCAGAGCACCACGTCGACCTCGAGTTCCGTGCCGTCCTCGGTCACCAGCGAACGCGCCCGCAACGCTCGCGCTGGGCTCGCGATGACCTCGACGTGCGGCTGCGTCAGGGCCTGCAGGTAATCGGTGGCGAACACCAACCGCTTACAGCCGAAGGGATGGTCGGGGGTCAGCTTGCGACGTAACTCGTCGTCGGGGATCGTCGCCTCGAGCACCTTGAGCGCAATGCCCTTGAACTCCAGTGTCTTGTCGCTGCCGTTCTCGATGACCGAGATATTCGACTCGCTGCGCAACCACAGCCGGGTCCGGTAGATCTTCTTCGCCAGCGGGATGTTGCGAAACACCCACTTCTCCCGCCCGCTGTAGGCCCGATCGGGTTTGGGCAGCACCCACGTCGGTGAGCGCTGCACCGAGTAGACGCGCTCGGCCACCGTGGCGACCTCCGGAACCAGTTGCGCCGCTGTCGATCCCGTACCCAGCACCGCCACTCGCTTGCCGGAGAGGTCGACGTCGTGGTCCCACCGCGCGGTGTGCATCAACGTGCCGGTGAACGGTTCCTCCTCCACCAGGTCGGGCATGACGGGCCGGGTGAACAGGCCGACCGCCGAGACCACCACGTCGAAATCAAACCGTTCACCGCTCGCCGAGGTCAGCTGCCATCGGTCGCCCGCCCATCGCGCCGAAATGATCTCGGTGTTGAGCCGCAGGTGCGGCGTGAGTTCGTAGCGTAGCGCGCAACGTTCGAAGTATTCGAGGATCTCCTTCTGCCCGGACCACAGCCGAGACCAGTCGGGGTTCAGGTCGAACGAGTAGGAGTACAGGTGCGACTTCACATCGCAGGCCAGGCCGGGATAGGTGTTGATCCGCCAGGTGCCGCCGACGCCGCCCTCACGATCGAAGATCGTGAAGTCGCGAAAACCGGCCTTGCGCAGGAAGATCCCCAGCGCCAGGCCACCGGGGCCGGCGCCGATGATCCCAACCGAGAGGCTCGGATACCTCACCCGATTCGAAGGCATTGCCCTCCATCCACGACGACTTCGGCTCCCGTCATGAAGGACGCCTGCTCGGAGACCAGAAAGGCGACCACGTTCGCGACCTCGTCGGGTTTCCCGATCCGGCCGAGCGTCGCGGTCAGCCGCTGCTGTGTGGCGGGGTCGAGCATCGGGGTTTCGATCGGGCCCGGGAACACCGCATTGACCCGAATGCCGGCCCCGGCGAGTTCAGCGGCGACGGCCTGGGTCAGCCCGCGCAACGCCCACTTCGACGATCCGTACGCGGCGTGGTTCGGGAAGGGCCGGATGGCACCGGTGCTGACGGTGTTGACGATCACGGGCCCCGCTGCCCGCCGGAGATGCTCCAGTGCTGCCTTGATTCCGAGGAACGGGCCCAGACAGTTGAACCGCCAACTGCTTTCGAACGCCTCGGGTGTTTCGTCGTCGAGGGAGCAACGATGCAGCACCCCGGCGTTGTTGATCAGCGTCGACAACCCCCCGAACCGGTCGACCACCTGGCTCACGGCGGCTTGCCACTGCTCGGGCGAGGTGACGTCGAGTTCGACCGGGATCACCTCGTCGCCGAGGTCGGCGATCGTCGCCCGCAATTCGTCCATCCGCACGTCACATGCCGCGACCCGGAATCCGTCCTGGAGCAGGCGTTTCGTGATCGCCGCGCCCTGCCCGCGTGCGGCGCCGGTCACCAGCGCGACGCGATCGCCCGTCACTGGGAATCCTTGAGGATCTCCTCGGCGCCGCGCCGCAACGCCTGAGACTCCGACGCGACCGTGAGCATGCGATACCCCATGTCGGCCATGGCCCTTCCATTCTTGCCGGCGTGGATGCCGGCGATCACGCCCGACGCGGCGGCGCTGGACTGGATACGAGCGAGCGCGTCCGTGACGGGCGTCGCGGTCCAGGCCGCGGCCGGGGCGTGCCCGAGCGCGATCGCCAGATCGTTGGGGCCGACGTACACCCCCGTCACCCCGGGCACCGCGCAGATCTCGTCGACCGCGGCCAGTCCCCGCACGCTCTCGATCATCGCGAACACCCCCGCGCGGGCTTCGTGTTCGGCCGGATCGCGCCCGACGTCGGCGCGCAGCGGCCCGTAGCTGCGCACCCCCGCGGGTGGGTACCGGGTCGCCGCGACGGCCGCGGCGGCCTGCTCCGGCGATTCCACCATCGCGATGATGACGGCGTCGGCGCCCGCGTCGAGCACACGGCCGATAGGTGCGGGGTCGGCAGAGGGTAACCGCACCGCCGTCGCGATCCGGACGTGTTCGAGGCGACGCAACAACAGCGCGACATCGGCGTCGCCCAGATACCCGTGCTGCACGTCGAATCCGACATAGTCGTAGCCGGCCTGGGCGAATTCTTCGGGGCCCATGATGGTCGGCCCGACCACCCATCCTCCCCACACGTGCTCACGGGTGGCGAGGGCCTGCTGAATTCTGCTGGTCATTCGACGATCGCGATCTTGATGCGGTCCGGCGCCGGGCGGCACGCGAGTTCGAACGCGGCCTGGGCATCGTCGACGCCGAATGTGTGTGTCACATAAGTCGGCAGCAGATCGGGGTGGTGCCGGACGAACTCGTTGGCAGCGGCCAGCATCCGTCGCCGGTCCAGGGTCACACCGGACTTCAGCGTCAAGTTGTTGCGCAGCATGGTGCGCATGCTGATCGGATAGCTGTCGTCGTCGGGCACACCGAAATAGAACACGGTCCCACCCGGCGCGGCCGCCTCGATCGCGTGACCGAGGGTGGCGACCTGGTGCCCGACGGCTTCGATGACCACATCGGGCCGGTCGCCGGGCTCGAGGTGGCTCACCCACCGGTCGCTGGTGGCGCGCACGATCGTGTCCACGCCGAACTCCTTGCCCACCACGTCGCGGTCGACCGGGTCGACGCCGGTGACGCGACGTGCGCCGAACGCCTTTGCCGCATAGGAGAACAGCAGACCGATCGAGCCCTGCCCGATCACCGCGACGTGCAGGCCTCTGAGTTTGGGCAACTGTTCGACCGCATACAGCACACACGCCAGCGGCTGCAGGGCAACGGCATGCTGCGGGCTCAGATTATGGTCGTAGTAGGCCAGCCCGTCGCCGTCGGCGACGACATGTTGCATCAGGCCGTCGAAGCCGGACGCCCAGCCGACGACCCAGTCCCCCACACCGTGGCTGCGATGCCTACTGGCGATCACCTCGCCGACGACCTCGTGGATCGGGAAGCCCGGCATCTCGGCCGCGCTCACCCCCCGATCGCCTGCGATCTTGCCGCGAACACCCCGGAACGGCGGCAGGTCGCTACCGCAGACCCCCGCCGCGCGAAAGCGCAGCAGCACCTGCTGATCTGCCAACGACTCCGGCGTTGTCTCCGGAATGTCTTGGCGCTCGAAGGTGTACGGCGCGACCAGTCGATAGGACCACATCTCACACACCCTCCGCGTGGACCTCGACAGGAACACTGCTCCAGCCCCACTGAAAACTCGACGGCGGCCGGGACGCGGCCTCACCGTCGATGCGCCAGTCTCCGACCCGCTTGAGCCATTCGGTCACCATGATGCCGATCTCCAACCGCGCCAGGTGCACCCCGAGGCAGAAGTGTTGTCCGCGACCGAAGGCCAGCAGGCGCTCGATGGGACGGTCCCAGATGAACGTGTCCGGATCGGAGTATTCGCGTTCGTCACGGTTGGCCGACGCCAGCAGTGAAATGATCCGTTGCCCTGGTCGAATTGTGGTGCCGTGCATGGTGAACGGCTTACGCACGGTGCGTGCAAACCATTGCGCGGGCGCGCAATAGCGGATCATCTCCTCGCGCGCGACGAGAACATGGTTGTCGACGTCGCTGCGCACGGCGGACAGCTGATCGGGCCGAAGGCCCAGCTCCCAGAGGCCGTGTGCGACGATCTTCGGCACCGTTTCGGTTCCGCCGATGAAGATCCCGAGCAACTGGGTGGCGGCCTCGACATCGGTGAACGCCGAGCCGTCCGGCAGCCGGTACTCGATCAGGTTGTCGGCGATCGGGTTCTCGCCGGGCGTGGTCCTGCTGCGCTGGATGATCGGAATCAGGTACTCCAGGTAACCCGGCCGTGCATTGGCCACCTCGACCCCGCTGCCCGGCTGCGCGAGGCTGCCCGCGTTGACGGTCGCCAGCACGTCGGCCGCGAGATCCACCGGCAATCCGAGCAATTCGCAGACCATGGACGCGGCGACGATGCCGCCGTAGTCCTGGGTCAGGTCGAAGGCGCCGCGCGGCAGCAACTCGTCGAGGCGCTCGTTGGCCAGTTGACGGATGCGGTCGGCCAACTTGCCGGCCGACCTCGGCCGGAACGGGGGCGATGTGCAGCGTCGCACGGTGTCGTAGATCGGCGCGTCGAAGTTCGCGTGGAAGGGCATCGGATGCAGCGCCGGGTCGGGCACGGGCCCGTCGTTGTGCTTCGCGAGAACCGTTGCCGCGGGCAGGGTTCCCTCGGAGGAAACGAACGTGCCGTCGTTGACCTCCAACACCCGCCAGATGTCCTCGAAACGCGAAAGGGCGTAGGTGTCCCATTTCTCGACGAAGTACACCGGGTGCCGATCGCGCAGCGCCCGATAGAACGGCAGCGGGTCGGCCATCACCGCCGGGTCGAACGGATCATAGGAGAACGTCTCGAGAACAGTCATGTTCATCGCAGCGGTGACGGTGGGAGGGCGGCCAGGATGGAGTCTTCCCAGCCGTCGCGCAGCGCGGGCGCGACGCTCATCCAGGTGACGATCTCGACGGGCGGGCTGTCCTTCCACGACGGGTAGTGGTTGGCGAAGCAGTCCCAGTCGTCGTCGAGCGCCCAGTAATGGATGACCTCGTTGAAGCGGAAGGTCGTGATGAACGAACCGAGCCAACGCTTTCCGGTACGTTCCGACCACGGCACGTAGAGGCGTTCCAGTTCGCGGATGTAGTCGTCCTGGCGGCCGGGTTTGGTCTGCATGATCTCCTGGATCACCAGCCCGGCACCGAAGTTCGCCTCCTGCAGCTGCGCGAGTGTCCGATTGTATTTACCCGCGTACATGATGCGGCCCTCACCCGAGGCGCCGATCTCGGCGAGGTATGTCGACCACTTCGCTGCGGCTTCCTCATGGCTGCCGCCCCTGGCCTGCGCCTTGCCGATGCGCGCATAGTCGGCGAACGTGTCGATCTCCCAGATGATCGTCACCTGCGGCCAGTGGCCGTTGTACGGCGTCGTCTCCCAGATCGCGAACAGCCGCGCGCCGAGGTCGGCCATCATCGGCTGGTACACGTCGCCAAAAACCTCACTGAACCCGCCGGACCGGCCGGAACCGAGCGCGATGGTCTCGTGGAGATAGAGCAGCGTGTGACCGTAGTACTTCTTCATGACCTGCACCCATTTGACAGCGACACCTTGCGAGCGTGACACTTATCGCGTGTTTTGTAAAGGTGTGTCGGGATGACTCCGACGCCGCTGGCGAAGGGGTTCTGCTTCGGCGAGGGCCCGCGCTGGTTCGAAGGTCTGCTCTGGTTCTCCGACATGCTTGGCGAAGCGGTGCACACCGTCGACCTCAACGGTGATCTGACGACGCTGCCCCTTCCGGGACATGCGCCCGCCGGCCTCGGATTTCGCCCCGACGGGTCGTTGCTGATCTCCTCCACCGAGGCGCGCCAGGTGCTGCGCTACGACGGCGAGAACGTCACGGCGATCGCCGACCTGTCCGCGATCGTCCCGGCCCCACTCGGCGACATGGTCGTCGACCGCACCGGGCGCGCTTACGTCGGCTCCCCGGCCCGCGAACAGGGAGTGATCGTGCGGCTCGATCCCGACGACACGTTCACCGTCGTCGCCGACGGCCTCGACTTCCCGAACGGGATGGTCATCACCACCGACGGCACAACGCTGATCGTCGCCGAGTCGACCGGACGCCGACTGACCGCGTACTCCCTTGCAGGTGACGGCGCACTGTCCGATCGCCGCATCTTCGCCGACAAGCTCGACGGACCACCGGACGGCATCTGCCTCGACGCCGAGGGCGCCGTGTGGGCCGCGATGACGCTGGCCGGTCAGTTCGAGCGGATCACCGAAGGCGGCGGCGTCACCGACCGCATCGACATCGGCGAGCGCATCGCGATCGCCTGCGCGCTCGGCGGTCCCGAGCGTCGCACCCTTTTTCTGTTGTCCAGCACCGACGCGTATCCACAGCGGCTCAAAGGCACCAAGCTGTCGCGCCTCGATGCGACCACCGTCGACATACCGGGAGCCGGGCTACCGTGAGCGATTCCTATTACGAGCTCATCGACGACGCCGATCCGCTCGGCGAGAAGTTCCGCGCGACCGACCTGGTCCGCAGCACCTGGTCGGCCGCGATCCAGCACGGAGCGCCGGTGTCTGCCATCCTGGTTCGCGCGCTCAAACGCTGCGAGGCCCGCGACGACACCCGCTTGAGCCGGGTGCTGATCGACCTGCTCGGCGGTGTTCCCGCCGAGGGTGATCTGTGGGTGCGGTCGCGAATCGAGCGCTCGGGCAAGCAGATCGAACTCGTCAGCTCCGAACTGCTGGCTGCGAGGCCGGACGGGGACCCGCGGCCCGTCGCGCGGGCCAGCGGGTGGCGGTTGAAGACCGTCGACACCCACGCCGTACAGCATGCGCCGCAACCTCCTCTGCGTCCGCTGTCCGAGGCGAAAAGCCGTGACATGAAGAAGGACTGGGATCGCAACTACGTGCACAGCCTCGACTGGCGGTGGCTGACCGAACCGCTGTGCGAGGGGCCCGGCGAGTCGTGGATCCGCCCGGAGGTCGACTTGGTCAAAGGCGAGGCCATGACCCCGCTGGAGCGGTTGTTCGCGGTGGCCGACGACGCCAACGGCATCGGGACCAAGCTGGACATCCGCCGCTGGACGTTCATGAACACCGATCTCGTCGTGCACGTGCACCGGATCCCGGAGGGCGAGTGGATCGGTATCCGCGCCGAGACCAGCTACGGGCCCGACGGCATCGGTACGACGCTCGGCACGCTGTTCGACGAGACCGGCGCGGTCGGCGCGATCCAGCAGTCCGTGCTCGTCCGGCCGATGCCCCAGCGCTGATCAGGGCGTGCAGGCGCCGGTCGCGACCGGGATGTTCGCGCGCGCCCCGTCGGTCACCGTCGCCGAGACCTGCTTGGCGGTGAGCACGAAACCGGTCTCGGGGTCGTCGATGGCCGCCCCGAAGCTGATGCCGAGCACGTGGCCGTTCAGGTCGATGAGCGGTCCACCGGAACCGCCGCGCCGGATCGGGCCCCTGATGACGTAGACCTCGCGGTTCACCGTCGTGGTGCGGTAGATGTCCGGCCCGAGAAGCTCCATGACCCTGCGGATTCGCGCAGGGGTGGCCACGAACGGCCCTCCCCCCGGATATCCGAGCACGAGGGCATCGGCGCCGATGACGGCGGTGTGCTGGTCCATCGCCAGCGTGGGGGCTTGCAGGTCGGGCACGTCGAGCACGGCGACGTCCATCGCCGGGTCGAAAACCACGACGGTGGCCGGTATCTCCCGGTCGCCCGCCCAGACTCTGACGACGTCCGCGCCCGCCACGGTGTGTGCGGCCGACATCACCCGGTTCGGTGCGACGACGACCCCGCTGCCGTCCACCGTCCTCGCGCACTGCAGGGCCTCCGTGTGGATCTTCACGACGCTGCGCGCCGCCTCTGCGACGACAGCGCTGTCGGCCAGCGTGGCATCGGGTGCGGCGAGCGTAGTGATCGCGATCGGAGTGGGCTCCTCGGCGACGAGGTCGAACGATCCCCTGATCGCGCCGCAGCCGGTCACGCCGATCGCGACCAGGCACACCGCAAGCAATCTCGACCTCATTGCCGAAACGATAACTCCGCGGGAGGCGAATCGGAGGCCAAGCTCGCCCAGCCAGTCGAGCCGGTTGAGCTAGTCGATCAAGCGCAACGCCGCGGCCGGGCACTGCGTCACAGCCTGCAGCATCCGGTCCCTGTCGGACTCCGGACGTTCGGGCTCGTGGATCAGCACGATACCGTCGTCACGCACCTCGAACAACTCCTCGGCGATCGACTCGCAGATCCCGTGTCCGGTGCACCGGTCCAGATCGACTTCGACGCGCATGCGCACTCCTAGCGAACGACGGCGGGCAGCCGTTTGACGCCGTGCACGAAACTGCTGTACAGCAGGTCGGGTTCGCCGAACTCGATCGTCGTCAACCGAGTCAGCAACTCTCGGAACAGGTTTCGCAACTCGGCTTTGGCCAGCTGGCTTCCCAGGCAGAAATGCGGGCCTCCGCCGCCGAACCCGAGGTGCGGGTTGGGCGAACGGGAAAGGTCGAATGCGGCGGGGTCGGCGAAGGCGGCCTCGTCGCGGTTGGCCGAGCAGTAGAACAGCGCGACCTTGTCCCCGGCCTTGACCGGCTGGCCGTTGATCTCGGTGTCCTCGGTGACGAAGCGCGCGAACTGCAGGACCGGCGAGGACCAGCGGACGAATTCCTCGATCGCCAAACCGATCCGGCCGTCGAAGTCCGCCATCAACCAGTCGCGCTGGTCCGGGTTGTCGACCAGCGCCATCATCGCGTGCGTCGTCGCCTGCTTGGTGGTGTCGTTGCCGGCCGAGGCGAGCAGGATCAGGAAGGCCCCGATCTCCTCGTCGGTCAGCCGGTGGCCGTCGACCTCGGCGTTGACGATGCTCGTCATCAGGTCGTCGCCGGGGTGGGTGCGCCGGAACTTGGCCAGCTCGACGCCGGTGTTCGACAACAGCGCGATCTGTGCGACCGGGTCGGCGACGCGCTCATCCTCGGTGGCGTACTCGTCGTCGCTCATGCCGAACAATTTCTCCGCGGCGTAGGCGACGGCGGGCTGGTCGGCGCTGGCCACGCCGAGCATGTCCATGATCGTCAGCATCGGCAGTTGCGCCGAGCATGCCGACACGAACTCGACTTCGCCTGCGCCGACCAGGTTTTCGACGATGGTGACCGCGTTCTTGTGGATCTGTTCCTCGATCAGCCGCACGTTGCGGGGCGTGAACGCCGAGCTGATCAGCCGGCGGTACACGGTGTGCTGCGGCGGGTCCATGGTCAAGAAGAACGAGGCGAACCGCTGAATCTCGGCGGGCATCGGGTTCAGCGCGACGCCCTGAGCCGAGGTGAACAGTTCGGGATGCTGGCTGACGTAGGCGATGTCGGCGCGCCGCGTCAGCGCCCAGAAGCCGGGCTCCTCGATTCCGAACATGGAAGGCAGCGGAGGATGCCAGGACAGCCCGTCGGCGGCTCGCAGCCGCGCGAACGTCTCGTCGCGCACGGCGAAGGGCCGACTCCAGAACTTTTCCGACGTGATGTCGACAGCGCTGTATTCGCGGGCTGATGTCACCGATTCAGCGTGACACTTCGTCAAAAGTTTGTAAAGCTATGACGGTGCCGGTAGCCGACGCAGACTCTTCGACGCGCGAACGCATCCTCGCCGCGACCGCGGAAGTACTGGGCCGCCACGGCATGACCAAGCTCAGCCTCTCCGAGGTCGCACTGCAGGCGCAGGTCTCCCGTCCCACTCTCTACCGTTGGTTCGCCTCCAAGCGTGACCTGCTCGACGCGTTCGTGGTGTGGGAACGCCAGTACTACGAACGTGCGGTGGCCGAGGCGACGGCGGGCCTGCCTCCCAGCGAACGGCTCGACGCGGCGCTGCGGGTGATCGTCGACTACCAGCAGTCATATCCGGGTCTGCGGATGATCGACATCGAACCCGAGCAGGTGATCAAACGGCTCTCCCGGGTGATTCCGTTGATGCGCCAGCGCCTGGAACGGCTGGCCACCGGACCCGATCCCGGTCTTGCCGTGGCGACGGCGGTGCGGGTCGCGGTGTCGCACTATCTGGTGCGCAGCGACGACGACGCCGACTTCCTCGCGCAGCTACGCCACGCGGTGCGGGTCAAGCACCCGACGTCTTGAGCTCAGCGACGATCTCGTCGGTGTGCTGGCCCAAGCGCGGTGCGGCCCAACGGGGCTCCCACGGCGTGCCCGAGAAGTCGGCCGGCGAGGCGACCATCGGCGCTGCGCCTTCGCCGTCGGGCACGTAGACGATGCCGCCGGCGGCGTGAAACTGCTCGTCGGCCACGATGTCCTCCAGCGAGTTGATCGGCGACCAGAAGAAGTCCGGTTCGGCGGCGAAGACCTCCCCCCATTCGGCGAGGGTTTTCGAGGCGAAGATCTCGTCGAGTTCGGCGACGAGTTCGACCGCGTTGACGGCGCGCGCCCGCGGGGTGTCGAACCGGGGATCGGTCAGCCACTGTGGGCGCCCGACCGCGCGACACAACGGCGGCCAGTGCCTGCCGGCCTCCAGTCCGACGATCCAAAAGCGGCGCCCGTCACCGGCCGCGTAGTTGTTCATGCAGGGGTTGCCCATCGTCTCCCGCTGCCCGATCGCGATCGAATTCCCGGTCAGCAGAAAGGTATTGAGGTCGAAGCTCACCGTGTAGGCCCCCTGGCGGTACAGCGAGGTGCTGACCAACTGCCCCTTCCCGGTGCGGCCCCGCGCCACCAACGCGGCGCAGACCCCGGCGGCCAGCGTCATCCCCGCCGCGTGGTCGCCCATGCCGCCGCGTTGGAACGGCGGGGTCTGGCCGGGACGGGTCAGCAGGTGCGCCAGGCCCGCTCGCGCCCAGAACGCGGCGACGTCGTAGGCCGCCCGGTCCGCGTCCGGCCCGTTCTCGCCGTAGCCGGCGATCAACCCGTAGACAAGTTGCGGATTGTGCGCGGCGAGAGCCGCGAAGTCCAGTCCCATGCGCGCGAGCGCGCCGGGCCGGACATTGGTCACGAAAACGTCTGCGCCCTCGATCAATTCGCGGGCCGTAGCGCGGCCGTCGGCGGTCGTCATGTCGAGCACGATGCTGCGCTTACCGCGGTTGTCCATCTCGAACGGCGGGCTCACGTCGCCGTCGACACCGAGCATCTTGCCGAACAACCGCGCCGGATCGCCGGTCGGCGGTTCGATCTTGACGACGTCGGCGCCCCAATCGGCGAGTATCCCGGCAGCCGCCGGCCCGGCGACCCACACGCCGAGTTCGACCACCCGTACTCCCTCGAGCGGACCCGCCATCGACACCTTCTTTACATGTATTCCCGAATTTGTAAACTAGCGTGGTGAAGCACGCTGCGCCGGTGCTCGGCCTGGCCGCACATGTGGGCCGCGGGATACAACGTATCGCCACCGACGCCGCGTTCGGCCGTCTCCGCCCACTTCCGCGGTCCGTGTCCGAACTGGACGCGCCCGCCATGTCGCGGATCATCGGCCGCCCTGTGGCCGCGGTGTCGGTGCTGGGCGGCGACGCCGGCACCTCGTCGCGCGCACGCCTCGCCCTGAGCGGCGACGACGTCCCGCCGACTGTGTTCGTCAAGCTGGCGGCCGAGACCGTCGCCACCCGCCTGATGGGCGAGATGGGGCGGCTGGGCGCGACCGAAACCCGCTTCTACCGCGAACTGTCCCCGCGGCTCACCGGCGTCCCGACGTGTCACGGCTCGGCGTTCGACTCGGTGACGGGTCGCTACCTTCTCGTGCTGGAGGATCTGTCGGCCGACGAATGCGAGTTTCCCGACACCTTGCATCCGATCAGCGCCGACCGGACCGGCAAGATCGTAGAGCTGCTCGCCAGGCTGCACGCGACCTTCTGGAACCGGGTGCCCGACTGGCTCTACACCGCATCGGGCGATACCGCGTCCTTGCTCACCGGACCGCTGCTGAAGATGTCGGCGCGCCGCATTGCCGAGCGCACCGATATCGCGGTCGGCGCCGGCCGCTTCATCGACGAGAACTACCGTGCCGTGGCCCGGCTCATCGACGAGCCGCCCCACACCGTGATGCACGGCGACGCGCATCCGGGCAACGTGTACTTCCGCAACGGCGAGGCCGGGCTACTGGACTGGCAAGCCGTCCGGCGAGGGCATCCCAACCGTGAGCTGGCGTACACGCTGGTCACCAGCATGACGCCCGCCGATCGCCAGGCGCATCAACGCGACCTGCTCGACGTCTACCGCCAAGCGCTCACCGCATGCGGCGGACCGGAGTTGGACCGCGACGAGCTGTGGGAGCGGTACCGCCAGGGCGCCCTGTATGCCTACGTCGCCGCGCTGATCACCGCCGGGATGGGAGGCATGCAGGCCGAGGGCATCGCCCTGGAGGGCCTGCGCCGCGGCATCGCGGCGCTAGAAGATCTCGACACTGTCGCCGTACTCCAGAAGTCGATGTGAAGAACGATCTAGGCTTGCCCCGTGAACGAAGCGCTGCGCGACGCACTCGGACCCGAGGACATCTCGACGCGGCACCGGATTCTCGTCGCGACCTCGGAGGTCCTGGCCCGAAGCGGTCAGACCAAGCTCAGCCTCTCGGAGGTCGCGCTGCAGGCCGGCGTGTCCCGCCCGACGCTCTACCGCTGGTTCGCCTCCAAAGGTGAACTGCTCGACGCGTTCGGCATCTTCGAGCGCGACCTGTTCGACAACGGCATCAGCAAGGCGACGGCCGGCCTGCGGGGCACCGAGAAGCTCGACGCCGCGCTCCAGTTCATCGTCGAATACCAGCACTCGTACTCCGGTGTTCGCGTGGTCGACATCGAACCCGAGGTCGTCATCCCGCAGCTCACGAAGATCATCCCGGTCATGCGGGCGCGGCTGCAGAAACTGCTGAGCGGCCCGAACGCAGCGGTCAAGGCGGCCACCGCAATTCGCGTGGCCATCTCGCACTACATCGTCCGCAGTGACGACGACGACCAGTTCCTGGCACAACTGCGGCACGCCACCGGGATCAAGCCACAGGGTTAGCCGTCCGGCTCTCGCGAAAAGCTGACACTCGCGCAAAAATTTGTAAAGCTGTCCGCATGACCCAGGTTGAGACTGACACCGGCGTGCTGGCCGGCGACGAGCGGATGTTGATCGACGGCGAAATGCTGACCACGGCCAGTGGCGCGACGTTCGATGTCATCCACCCCGCCAGTGAACAGGTCGCAGGCCGGGCGACCGACGGCACCGTCGAGGACATGGCCCGCGCGGTCGGCGCGGCGCGCCGCGCCTTCGACGAAACAGACTGGTCGCGTGATCTGGACTTCCGCTACCACTGCCTGACGCAGCTGCACGAGGCCTTCGAACGCAACAAGGAACGGCTGCGCCGGATCCTGATCACCGAGGTCGGCTGCCCGGTGTCGGTGAGCGGCAGCCAGATCGAGAGCCCGATCGACGAAGTCAAGCACTGGGCCGAGCACGGGAAGAACTTCGACTACCTGGTCGACAACGGTGTGCACGAGACACCGTTGGGGCCGGCCCGCCGCAAGATCCACTACGAGCCGGTCGGTGTAGTCGGCGCGATCACCCCGTGGAACGTGCCGTTCTACCTCAACGTCGCCGAGACCGTGCCCGCGCTGATGGCCGGTAACACCGTCGTCCTCAAACCCGCGCAGCTGACGCCGTGGTCGGGCAGCGAGTACGGCCGCATCGTCGCTGAGGAGACCGACATCCCGGCCGGCGTGTTCAACGTGGTGGTGTCCAACGCCAACGAGGTCGGCGCCGCGCTGTCGGCCGATCCGAGGGTCGACATGATCACGTTCACCGGATCGACGGCCACCGGGCGGGCCATCCTGGCCGCAGGCGCGCCGACGGTGAAGAAGACGCTGCTCGAGTTGGGCGGCAAGTCGGCCCACATCGTGCTCGACGATGCCGACTTCAACTCGGCGTTGTCGATGGCGGCGATGATGGCGTGCGTGATGAGCGGGCAGTCCTGCATCCTGCCGAGCCGGATCCTGTTGCCGCGCAGTCGCTACGACGAGGGCATCGAGATCCTCAAGACGATGATGGAGGGCTTCCCGGTCGGCGACCCGTGGACACCGGGCAACATGCAGGGCCCGCAGATCAGCGAGACCCAGCGCCAGAAGGTGCTTGGCCTGATCAAGAGCGGTATCGACTCCGGTGCGCGGCTGGTCACCGGCGGCGGAATCCCGGAGAACCTGCCGACCGGCTACTACACCCAGCCGACGCTGTTGGCCGATGTCGACCCGAATTCCGAAGTGGCTCAGGAAGAGATCTTCGGCCCTGTGCTGACGGTCACCCCGTACGACACCGACGACGAGGCGGTCGCGATCGCCAACAACACGATCTACGGGCTCTCCGGTGAGGTGTCCGGCGCCGACCTCGATCGCGCGTTCGCGGTGGCCTGCCGCATGCGCACCGGCAACGTGACGATCAACAGCAAGAGCCACTTCGGCATCAACAGCCCGTTCGGCGGCACCAAACAGTCCGGGCTGGGTTACCGCAACGGCGAAGAGGGCTACAAGGAATACCTGGAAGCCAAGACCATCGGCATGCCCGACACGGTCGAACCGTGAATCAGGCAACGATGGACGATCGGCGGATCCGCGACGAACTCGACATCGCCGCACTGCTGCACCGCTACGCCCGCGCAGTCGACACCAAGGACTGGGAACTGTACCGCTCGGTGTTCACCGACGACGCCCACATCGACTACTCGTCGGCGGGGGCCGTGGTCGGAAGCCGCGACGAGGTGGTGGACTGGTTCGCGGCGAACTTCGGGGTGATCGCGTGGAGTTTGCACCACATCACCAACATCGAGGCCGACATCGGCACCGGGCCCGAGGGTGACACCGCACGGGTCAGGGCGATGTTCTACAACCCGATGCAGTTGCCCGGCATGACCGAGCCCAGCTTCTGCGGCGGGTACTACCACCACGAACTCGTGCGCACCCCCGACGGTTGGCGCAGCCGTCGGCTGGTCGAGGAGAACGTCTGGTTCACCAATCCCCCCGCTCAGTAACGCCCAGACCGACGTTTTGGCGGAAAAGTCCGAGCGAAACCCGCCATTACGTCGGTCTCGACGGGAAGAACTCAGCTCTGGGCCGCCAACTGCCCACAGGCGGCGGCGATTTCGCGCCCTCGCGTGTCGCGCACAGTGCAGGACACGCCGCGCTCGCGGACCCGCCGGACGAATTCGCGTTCGGCCGGTTTGGGGCTGGCATCCCACTCGCTGCCCGGCGTCGGGTTCAGCGGGATGACGTTGACATGCGCGAGCGGGCCGAGCACGCCGTGCAGCCGCTTGCCCAAAAGGTCTGCCCGCCAAGGCTGGTCGTTCACATCGCGGATCAACGCGTACTCGATTGACACGCGGCGGCCGGTCACGTCGGCGTAGTAGCGCGCAGCGTCGAGCGCCTCGGACACCTTCCACCGGTTGTTCACCGGCACGAGGGTGTCGCGCAGTTCGTCGTCCGGGGCGTGCAGCGACAACGCCAGCGTGACTCCGAGCCGTTCGTCGGCGAGCTTGCGGATGGCGGGCGCTAAGCCGACCGTCGACACCGTGACCGACCGGGCCGAGATCCCGAAACCGTTGGGGGCCGGGTCGACGATCCGTCGCACCGCGGCCAGCACCCGGTTGTAGTTGGCAAGTGGCTCCCCCATGCCCATGAACACGATGTTGGACAGCCGCCCGCCTCGCGCCACAGGTGTGATTCCGTCGCCGTCGCGGTCACGCAGTTCCACCGCGGCCGCCCGTACCTGTTCGAGGATCTCCGCCGTCGACAGGTTGCGCTTGAGCCCGCCCTGGCCCGTCGCGCAGAACGGGCAGGCCATCCCACATCCGGCCTGCGACGAGATGCAGACCGTGTTGCGTTGCGGGTAGCGCATCAGCACCGACTCGAACGTGGTGCCGTCGACCGCGCGCCACAGCATCTTGCGCGTCTCACCCGCATCGGTCTCGATCTCGCGCACCGCATCGAGAAGCGTGGGGAACAGCGCGCCCGCCACCTGGTCGCGCACACCCGCGGGCAGGTCGGTCATCTGGTGGGGGTCGGCGATCAGCCTGCCGTAGTACTGGTTGGCCAGCTGTTTGGCACGAAACGCCGGCAGCCCGAGTTCAGCGACGGCCGCGGCACGACCCGCGTCGTCGAGGTCGGCGAAATGCCGCGGCGGCATGGCGCGGCGCGGCGGGTCGAAGACGAGAGGTAGCGAAGTGGGCATGAGCTGCGACCAGTATCCCACTTCTGACGTCGGATAAATCCAAGCGCCGCGCGCGGTCGTCACATCCGCGCCGAGGCCCGGCCGGCCGAGCGGGCAAGCCTCAGATCAGGGCGTGCCGGTGCTCCTCCCGTGGTTCACCGGCGACGGTGGCGAAGGCGTCCAACGCCACTACCAGCGTTTCACGTTGGGCCGCGGGCATCTCCCGCAGGATCCGACGGATCGCGATGCGGCGGTGATGGATGACGCGATCGATCAGCACCTGCCCGTCGGAGGTGAGCGTCAACGCGATGTTGCGCCGGTCGGCGGGATCGTCCCTGCGGTCGACCATTCCGATCTTGAGCAGCCGATCACAGATTCGGCTGGCGTTTGACGCGCTGACCTGCAGACCCGCCGCCACCGCGGCGAGATTGACGGCGCCGCGGGTCGCGATCATCATCATCACCCGCAGCTGAGGCACGGTCACCACGTCGTCGACGGTCGAGATCGACGCTGCGGTGATAGCGACCAGAGCCCGTGACGCCCTCATCACCGACTCCACCTGCTCGTTGGTCACACCAGCGCCGCGACCGGCCATGTCCACCTCATTCCAGGTTCAAGAATATTTATCAAACCGCAATTATTCGCTGTTTGCAATTACTGCTCAACGGCAAGTCTCAACCGTATGCAGGCATTGACCGTTCAGCCTGGAAAGGCGGACACACTTGCCGTGGACGATGTCGACGAACCCACCCCAGGCTCGGACGAACTACTGGTCGACGGCCTGGCCATCGGTGTGTGCGGGACCGACAAGGAGATTGCGGCCGGACGGTACGGCTGGGCCCCGCCTGGTCGGGACAAGTTGATCATCGGACATGAGTCCCTCGGCCGGGTGGCGACCGCCCCGCCCGGCGCGTCGTTCACCCCCGGCGACCTGGTGGTCGGCGTGGTGCGCAGGCCCGACCCAATGCCGTGCCGGGCCTGCGCCCATGGCGAATTCGACATGTGCCGCAATGGTCGCTACACCGAACGCGGGATCAAGGCGATCGACGGTTACGGCAGCCAAAGATGGTGCGTCAAAACTGATTACGCGATGCGCATCGACGAGGGCCTGCGAGACGTCGGAATGCTTATGGAGCCCACCACGGTGGTGGCCAAAGCGTGGGAGCAGGTTCGGCGGGTGGGCCAGCGGGCCTACTTCGAACCCGAACGGGCGCTGATCACCGGCGCCGGTCCGATCGGGCTGCTGGCAGCCCTGCTGTCTGTGCAGTCCGGCCTTGACACCCATATCCTCGACCGCGTCACCGACGGACCCAAACCCGGGATCGCCGCGGCACTGGGCGCGACGTATCACCACGACGACATCGACGACGTCGCATCCCGGCTGCAGCCGGACGTGGTGATCGAGGCGACCGGAGCCGGACCGGTCGTCTTCGGCGCCATCGCCAACACCTCGACATACGGCATCGTCTGCCTGACCGGAGTCTCACCGGCCGGACGAAGCCTCAAGATCGACGCGGGTGCCGTCAACCGCGAGTTGGTGCTCGAAAACGATGCGGTCATCGGATCGGTCAACGCCAACCTGCGCCACTATCGGCAGGCCGCCGAGGCGTTGGCCAAAACCGATAAGGATTGGCTGGCCAGCCTGATCACCCGGCGAGTGCCGCTGCACCGCGCCGCCGACGCCTTCACCGCCCGACCCGACGACGTGAAGGTGGTCATCACCCTCGACGACGCGAGCTGACATGGCCGCGATCGAGGACTACGCGCTGATCGGGGATCTGCAAACCGCAGCCCTGGTGGATCGCAGCGGAGCCATCGACTGGTTGTGTCTGCCACACTTCGACTCGCCGGCCTGCTTTGCGGCGCTGCTCGGCGGGGCCGAGGCGGGTACCTGGCTGATGGCGCCGGCGGGCGGCGAGGCGGCGACGCGCCGGCGCTACCGCGACGACGCGTTGATCCTCGAAACCGAATGGGACACCGGGGACGGAACTGTCCGGCTCATCGATTTCATGCCACCGCGCGGCGTGGCCGCCGACGTCGTCCGCATCGTCGAGGGCGTGCGCGGCACGGTCTCGATGGCGATGTCGCTGTGCCTACGCTTCGACTACGGCCACGTCGTACCCTGGGTGCGCCGCAGCGACGGCGGGCTGTCGGCGATCGCCGGCCCGGACGCGGTGTGGTTGCGCACGCCCGTCGACACGCACGGTCGCGAGCTCACCACCGTGGCGGAGTTCACCGTCACCGAGGGCCGGCGCATACCGTTCGTCCTGACGTATCAGCTCTCTCATCTGGCCGCACCCCCGCCCGTCGACGCCGAGCAGGCGCTGTCGGAGACCGAACGCTGGTGGAGCGCATGGGTGGCCCAATGCAACTACACCGGATCGTGGCAACCGGAGGTGCGTCGGGCGTTGATGTTGCTCAAGGCCCTGACTTTCGCTCCCACCGGCGGCATCCTCGCCGCCGCCACCACGTCATTGCCCGAGCAACTCGGTGGGCCGCGCAACTGGGATTACCGCTACTGCTGGCTACGCGACGCCACCTTCACCCTGCAGGCGCTGCTCGGCACCGGATTTGTTGACGAGGCGCGGGCCTGGAGGGAATGGTTGGTGCGCGCGGTGGCCGGCGACCCCGCCGATCTGCAGATCATGTACGGCGCCGACGGGCGGCGGCGGCTACCCGAGTTCGAACTCCCCTGGCTGGCCGGTTACGAGAACTCGAACCCGGTGCGGATCGGCAACGCCGCCGCGGCCCAATTCCAACTCGACGTGTGGGGCGAGGTGCTCGACGGTCTGCACCTGGCCAGGGACAGCGGGCTGCCGACCGACGACATCGCCTGGGACGTCCAGCGCGCACTTCTCGACTTTCTCGAGGGCGATTGGCAACGGTGCGACTACAGCCTCTGGGAGATTCGCGGGCCCGCAAGGCATTTCGTGCATTCGAAGGTCATGGCATGGGCCGGGGTCGATCGTGCGGTACGCACCGTCGAGAACCATCAGCTGGAGGGCCCGCTGTCGAGATGGCGAGCCCTGCGCGACGAAATCCACGCCGACGTCTGCGAGCACGGATACAACCCGCACCGCCGTAGCTTCACCCAGTCCTACGGCTCCGACCACCTCGACGCGGCACTGCTGCTGCTCCCGCGGGTCGGCTTCCTGCCCTATGACGACCCGCGCATCGTCGGCACCGTCGTGGCGGTCCAGAAGGAACTCTGCTGTGACGGCCTGCTTTTGCGCTACCTTCCCGAACGAAGCGACGATGGCCTCCCGGGCCGTGAAGGCAGTTTCCTAGCATGCAGCTTCTGGCTCGTCGACGCGCTGTGCGGCATCGGCCGCTCCGACGAAGCCACCGCGCTCTTCGAGCGACTGCTGGGACTCCGCAACGACGTGGGGCTGCTCAGCGAGGAGTACGACCCGAAAGCCGGGCGCCAGCTGGGTAACACACCACAGGCCTTCAGCCTCGTCGGGTTGATCAACAGCGCCCGACAACTCAGCGGGCACCACACCATGACGTCCGGACACCACCGGCAACAGCATCCCCACTCGACGGCACGACAGTGAAGGGAGACGACGATGCCCCCACCCCACGCACCTCCGCACAGCAACTGCCGACGATGACCGCTCCGCGAACGCAGTTGGTCGAGGTCAGCCTGAACCGGTCGCGGTATCGGAGCGGCCGGTGGTTGCTCGTCGCCGAGGGGGTGGCGTGCGCCGCCGCCGGAAGCGCCGCCGCCATAGGTCACCTCGGCGGCGGATCCCGTTCGGGGACCGGAATATCCGTATTCGGGCTGCACATCTCCCCCGTCGAATGCGTCGTCCTGGCGGTGTTCGGTGTGCTGGCCGTGGTGGCGGCGTTTCGACGCGGCACGGCGGTGGCCCTGAGCGCGATCGGTGTCGTGGGCGGCATGACGATGGTCATCGTCACCTCCGTGGCGGCCGTACACGACGCCTCCGGAGCGCTGGGGTTCGAGTTCGGCGACATCCTGCTCTCCGGCCTGCTCGGCGCCTACAACCTGGGCCTGCTCATGTGGCTGTGTTCGGACGCCGTGGAGGGGAAGGTGTGGCGATACCGACACAGATCCGCGACAACCGGATCGACCGGCCGGCGACGAAGTCTCAATTAATTTTCAGGAAGCAATAGTTGCTGTACAGCAAATGAAAGCGTAGGACGGAGATAACGCCTCCGTCCGCGAACCCGACCGACAAGGAGCAGTCATGCCCGACCAAACCGTCGCTGATTACTTGCTCGAACGGTTACGCGCCTGGGGTGTTCGCCGCGTATTCGCATATCCGGGTGATGGGATCAACGCGATCCTGGCAGCCTGGGGCCGCGCCGACGACGATCCTCAGTTCGTGCAGTCCCGCCACGAAGAGATGAGCGCGTTCGAGGCGGTCGGCTACGCCAAGTTCGGCGGCGCGACATTCGGCGTCTGCATGGCGACGTCAGGCCCCGGGGCGGTACATCTGCTCAACGGCCTCTACGACGCCAAACTCGACCACGTACCGGTGGTGGCCATCGTCGGACAGACCAATCGCAGCGCGATGGGCGGGTCCTATCAACAGGAGATCGACCTGCTGAGCCTCTATAAGGACGTCGCCGCCGACTACGTGCAGATGGTGACCGTGCCCGAGCAGCTTCCCAATGTCCTCGACCGGGCGATCCGCACCGCGGTGGCGAGGCGGTGCCCCACGGCCTTGATCATTCCGGCCGACGTGCAGGAGCTCCCCTACCGCCCACCCCGACACGCCTTCAAGATGGTGCCGTCAAGTCTGGGTGTCGACTGGCCGGCGGTAAACGCCGATGACGCGGCCATCGCGCGGGCCGCCGAGATCCTCAATGCCGGAACCAAAGTCGCGATGTTGGTCGGCAACGGCGCCAGAGGCGCTGCGGCCGAACTGGCCGAGACCGCTGAGCTGCTCGGCGCCGGAGCTGCCAAGGCCCTGTTGGGCAAGGACGTGCTGTCCGACGAACTGCCATGGGTGACCGGTGCGATCGGCCTGCTGGGCACCCGGCCCAGCTACGAGTTGATGCGTGACTGCGACACGCTGCTCACGATCGGATCGAGCTTCCCCTACACCCAGTTCCTTCCCGACTTCGGACAGACCCGCAGCGTGCAGATCGACATCGATCCCACCATGATCGGAATGCGCTACCCCTACGACGTGAACCTGGTGGCCGATGCGAAATCCGCTCTGCGCGGTCTCATTCCGCATCTGCAATACAAATCCGACAGATCGTGGCGGTCCACGGTCGAATCGAACGTCAGCCGCTGGTGGGAGACCATGGCCAAGGAGGCCGCCGTCAGTACCGACCGTGTCAACCCGCTGCGGCTCTTCTCCGAACTCTCCGCGCAGCTGCCCGGCAACGCGATCGTCACCGCCGATTCCGGATCCGCCGCCAACTGGTATGCCCGGCAGCTGCGCTTCGGGCCGGGCGTGCGCGGTTCGCTGTCCGGAACGCTGGCGACCATGGGCCCGGGGATTCCGTACGCCATCGGCGCCAAGTTCGCCCACCCGGACCGGCCCGTCATCGCCCTCGTCGGCGACGGTGCCATGCAGATGAACGGTATGGCCGAACTCATCACGATCAAGCACTACCACCAGCAGTGGTCGGACCGCCGCCTGATCGTGGCGGTCCTGCACAACAACGACCTCAACCAGGTGACCTGGGAGATGCGTGCGATGAACGGATCACCGAAATTCGCGGCGTCACAGACTCTTCCGGATGTTGACTACGCCGGCTTCGCCGCCAGCCTTGGACTTCAGGCACACACCGTGCGTGACCCCGACGGGCTCGCCGACGCGTGGCGTTCCGCGCTCTCGGCCGACCGGCCGACGGTGCTCGACGTGCACACCGACCCCAACATGCCACCCATTCCGCCACACGCCACCTTCGAACAAGCCAAAGCCACCGCCACCGCAGTGCTCAAGGGTGATGAGGACAGTCGCAGCTTCATCAAGGAAGGCATCAAAACCAAGGCGCAAGAGTTCATGCCGCACACACGCTCATGATCACCGACGACGCTGTCCGCACCGGAATTCCCGCCGCCACCGTCGATGCGCTGCGCGTCACGGCGTACCGCATCCCCACCGAAGCGCCGGAGGCCGACGGGACACTGGCCTGGGATCACACCACGCTGGTGGTGGTCAACGCCGACTGCGGCGACATCACCGGAACGGGGTGGACGTACGGGCATCCGGCTTGCGCCGACGTCATCACCCGAAGCCTCGTCACTCACGTTGTCGGGCGGGACGCGCTCGACGGCGCGGCGGCGTTCGACGCCATGGCCAAGGCCGTGCGGAACTTCGGGCGCAGCGGCATTGCGGGACAGGCGCTCTCCGCGGTCGACGTGGCGCTGTGGGACCTCAAAGCCCGGGTTCTAGGCATGCCGCTACACCGGCTCCTCGGCGCCGTGCGCGACAGCGTCCCCGTCTACGGCAGTGGCGGGTTCACCACCTACGGCCCCCACCAGATGGGGGACCAACTGCTCGGCTGGGTGCGTGACCACGGCATCACCCGCGTAAAGATCAAGATCGGGCAGTCGTGGGGCACACGCACCAGACGCGACGTGTCGCGGATGCGGCAGGCCCGGGCCGCGATCGGCGACGAAACCGCACTGATGGTCG
The DNA here is from genome assembly GCF_002245615.1 of Mycobacterium neumannii. Lineage (NCBI taxonomy): Bacteria > Bacillati > Actinomycetota > Actinomycetes > Mycobacteriales > Mycobacteriaceae > Mycobacterium > Mycobacterium neumannii. The sequence goes on from NZ_NKCO01000001.1 coordinate 381,788, forward strand.
ACGCAAACGGTGGCTACACCGCCAAACAGGCCGTCCGGGTGATGTCCGAGGTTGCCGACCTCGCCATCACCTGGCTGGAAGAGCCGGTCTCATCCGACGACCTCTCCGGCCTGCGAGCCGTACGCGACGCGGTCGGCGCCGATGTCACGGCGGGCGAATACGGCCACCGGCTGGCCGATTTCGTCCCGCTGTGTTCCGCGGTCGATTGCCTGCAGATTGACGCATCGCGGTGCGGCGGCATCACCGGTTGGCAGCAGGTGGCCGCGCTCGCCGCCGCACACCATCTGTGAGTCTCCGCACACTGCGCGCCGTGGCTGCACGCCGCGGTCGGCGCCGCGACACGCAATCTCCGCCACCTCGAATGGTTTCACGATCACGCCCGTATCGAGACCCGTTACTTCGATGGCGCGACACCGCCGACCGACGGGGTTATCCGCCCCGACCCGGACAGTCCTGGGCACGGGCTGACCGTACGCAGCCTGGACCTCGAGCCCTATCGCGTCGGCTGAAAGAGACACTGCCACATGAGCACTTCCTCACTGATCTATTCCAAGCTCGCCGCCGAGCTGAATCGCCGCATGGCGGGTGAGGTCCGGTTCGACCCCGGCTCGCGAGCGGCCTACTCCACCGACGCATCGAACTACCGCCAGGTCCCGATCGGCGTGGTCGTGCCGGATACGCCGGACGATGCGGTCGAAGCCATCGCGGTATGTCGCGACAACGACGTCCCAGTCCTCTCCCGCGGCGGCGGCACCAGCTTGGCCGGTCAGTGCTGCAATGCCGCCGTGGTGCTCGACTGGAGCAAGTACTGCACCCGCATCCGCACGGTCGACGTCGACAGGGGCACCGCGGTCGTCGAACCCGGCATCAAGCTCGACGTTCTCAACGACCGTCTGGCGGACACCGGATGGATGGTGGGCCCGAAACCCTCTACGCATGTCAGTTGCACGATCGGCGGAATGATCGGCAACAATTCGTGCGGCTCGACCGCGCAGGCGTACGGAAAGATGGTCGACTCGGTTCGCGCCCTGGAGATCCTGACCTACGACGGCATCCAACGCTGGATCGGCCCGACCGAGGACCGCGACATCGACCGAATCATCGCCTCGGGAGGACGGCTCGCCGAAATCTACGGTGGGCTGCGCTCGATCGTCACCGAGTTCGGGGACGACATTCGCGAGCGCTACCCCCACATTCCACGCCGGGTGTCGGGCTACAACCTCGATAGCCTGTTGCCCGACAACGGCTTTGACCTCGCAAAGGGGTTGGCCGGAAGCGAGAGCACGCTTGTCACCGTGCTGTGCGCCGAGATCGACCTGGTTCGCCGGCCCGCGGCGAGCGCCCTGGCGCTACTCGGCTTCGACGACATCGCCGCCGCCGCCGACGCCGTACCGGCCGTGCTCGAGCACGAGCCGGCAGCGCTTGAAGGCCTCGATCAGCGGCTGGTCGAACTCGAGCACTCACGGCGGTTGGCCGAAAAGGCCCTCCACCAGCTGCCCCGCGGAGGCGGTTGGCTCATGGTGCAAATGGACGGCGGGGACCAGGATCAGGCCGATCACCGCGCCAAGGCGATGATCGAGGCCGTGCAGGCGGCGGCCGGCTGCGACGCCAAGGTCCTCAGCGATCCCGCACACAAGAAGCAGGTGTGGGCCGCCCGGGAAGCCGGGCTGGGCGCGACGGCCTATCCACCGGTCGGCCCCGAGACGCACGAAGGATGGGAGGATGCGGCGGTCCCGCCGCACCGGTTGGGTGATTACCTGCGCGACTTTCATTCCCTGCTCGATCGCTACGGCTACGGAACATCGTCGCTCTACGGGCATTTCGGTCAAGGATGCGTGCACACCCGGATCCCGTTCGACCTGCGCACCTCCGACGGCATCGCCGCATACCGTCGGTTCGCCCACGACGCCGCCCACCTCGTCGTCGATTACGGCGGGTCGCTGTCCGGGGAACACGGCGACGGTCAGTCACGCGGCGAACTGTTGCCGATCATGTTCGGCCACCGCGTCGTTCGGGCGTTCGAGAAGACCAAGGCACTCTTCGATCCCGACAACCGGATGAATCCGGGAAAGGTCGTCAACCCATACCGTCTCGACGACAACCTGCGGTTCGGTACCGGATATCTACCGATCGAGCCGGCGACGGCGTTCGCCTACGCCGAAGACGGGCACCGCTTCTCGCATGCGGCGGCGCGGTGCGTCGGCGTAGGGAAGTGCCGCGGTGACGAGTCCGGAGTGATGTGTCCTAGTTACCGCGCCACCGGGGAGGAGCACCATTCGACCCGCGGGCGGGCGCGGCTGCTGTTCGAGATGCTGCAGCAAGACGTCATCACCGACGGCTGGGCGTCGACCGAGATCCGCGACGCCCTCGATCTGTGCCTGGCGTGCAAGGGCTGCCTGAGCGACTGCCCGGTCAACGTCGACATGGCAACGTACAAGGCGGAGTTCCTTTTTCACCACTACCGTCGTCGCCTGCGTCCCATGGCCCACTACACCATGGGATGGATACCGCTGTGGGCCCGAATAGCCACGGGCGCACCGCGAGCCGTCAACGCCCTGACACACACACCGCACCTGGACGGGGCGATCAAGGTCCTCGGCGGGATCGACTCGCATCGAGACCTCCCGCGGTTCGCGGCGCGACGGTTCACCCGATGGTGGCGCGATCAGCCGCTGCTGACCGGAGGCCGCGAGTCGGTCATCCTGTTCGCGGACACCTTCACCAACAACTTCGATCCGGATATCGGCCGCGACGCTGTCAAGGTGCTCCGATCGGCCGGCTTCAGCGTCACCGTTCCCAGCAACACGCTCTGTTGTGGGCTCACGTGGATCTCGACCGGCCAACTCGGTGTCGCGAAAAAGGTTCTGGCAAGGACGTTGCGAGCCCTTCGGCCCGCGCTGCGCACCGGTACTCCGATCGTCGTTCTCGAACCCAGTTGCGCGGCGGTGTTCCGCTCCGATGCGACGAACCTGTTGCGCGGCAACGAGGATGCACACCGACTCGCCGCGCAGACGTACACGATCGGTGAACTTCTGCACCTCAGGGCGGACGACTGGGAACCACCGCGGATCGGCGGCCACGCCGTCGTGCAGCCGCACTGTCATCAGCACGCGGTGCTGCACTACGCCGAGGAGAAGGCGGTTCTCGAGGACGCCGGTGTCGACGCCCGAGTGCTCGATGCCGGATGCTGCGGCCTTGCAGGGAATTTCGGTTTCCAACGTGGACATCACAACGTATCGGTGGCATGCGCCGAGGACAAACTGCTCCCCGCGCTGCGCGGCGTGGACCCCGAGACGATGGTGCTCGCCGACGGATTCAGCTGCCGAACACAGATCCGCGACCTGACCGAGAACTGCACCCCGCGTCACACAGCTTCCGTCCTCGCCGGAGCGCTACGAGAACGAAAGGAGCAACGATGACCCTCACCTGGTCCGCCGAAGACCAGGCCACCCGCGTGACGGTCGCTGCACCTGTCACCGAGGCCGAACGGCTGCGGCTCGAAATCGATCAGCTGCGGGACAAGCTCGCCGGTCTCCCCATGATCGAACAAGCCAAAGGGATGCTGATGCAGACCTTCGGCCTCAGTGACGAGCAGGCATTCGACGTCCTTCGCATGCTGTCTCAGATCAGCAATGTCCGGGTCCGCCAGGTCGCGGGATCTGTCGTCGAAATCTGGACCCGCTGCGGACCCCGGCCCGACTTCGACGCCGCGGCCGAGTCCCTACTGTCCCTGCGCGACATCCTGCGCACACCCGATGGCGCGCTGTCCCACGCCTGAGTCCGCCGAGTTCGCGCGCCGTCCTCGTACGGTTCACGCCGCGACACACGGCCGGATTCCGCGGAGAAGCTGTCGTTTCGGCGGAAAATGCACAATCGTGACCGCGAAGTCTCTTCGTCGCGCGCATGTCAGGGGCTCGGTGCGTGTCGCGCTCGCGCTGGTGCTACTGGCCGGTGTCCTCGCGCTGGCCTTGACCAGCTGCCCGAGCAATCGCGACGGTATGCCCGGGAAACTTGCGTCGGCAAAGGAGGAGACGGAGTCGGCGGCGCGCACGGGCGCGCAAGCGCTCGATCTCTGGATCCAGCGCCGGTCGACGAGGAATCTGGCCGCGGTGCAACTCAGCGATGCGCGCGATCAGATCGCCCAGTCCTATTCGGGTATCGCGGTGCTGAGAGCCGAAGATCCGCAGGATCTGCGTCGGCAGTCGCTACTGACCGAGACGATGACAACCCTCATCGGTCAGCTCAACGCCGCCAACGCCGCCGTGCGCGCGGTGGACGGCCAACCCGACGCGCGGCAACTGCGTCGGTCCATGCTCGATGTCGTCGACCACCTCACGGCCACCTACCGATGAAACGCATCTTCGCGGTAGCCCTCGGCATCCTCACCGCCATCGGCGGCTTCCTCGACATCGGCGACCTGGTGACCAATGCCGTGGTCGGTTCGCGGTTCGGTCTCGCGCTCGCGTGGGTGGTCCCTGTCGGGGTGCTCGGCATCTGCCTCTTCGCGCAGATGTCCGGCCGGGTGGCCGCGGTCAGCGGGCGGGCCACATTCGAGATCATCCGTGAACGGCTCGGGCCACGCACTGCCGCAGCCAATCTCAGCGCCTCGTTTTTCATCAACCTGATGACCGTCACCGCCGAGATCGGCGGTGTCGCGCTGGCTTTGCAGCTGGCCACCGACGTCGGCCCCAATCTCTGGTTCCCGGTAGCGGCGTTCGCGGTCTGGGTCGTCATCTGGCGGGTGAAGTTCTCCCATATGGAGAACTTCGCCGGCATGCTCGGATTGGCGCTGATCGTCTTCGCCGTCGCGGTGTTCCTGCTGTCACCCGACTGGGGCGACCTGGCCTCCCAGGCCACTGCCCCGACCATCCCGGAGAGCGAATCGGCGGCCACCTACTGGTACTTCGCGGTCGCGCTGTTCGGAGCGGCGATGACGCCCTACGAAGTGTTCTTCTTCTCCTCCGGCGCAGTGGAAGAAGGTTGGACCGTCAAGGATCTCAGTACCTCACGGCTCAACGTGCTGGTCGGTTTCCCGCTGGGCGGCGTGCTCTCGGTCGCGATCGCCGCCTGCGCGACGATCGTGCTGCTGCCCGCGCAGATCGAGGTCACCTCGCTGTCGGAGGTGGTCATGCCGATCGTGACCGCAGGCGGCCAACTCGCCCTGGCGTTCGCCATCGTCGGTATCGTCGCCGCCACCTTCGGCGCCGCGTTGGAGACCACGTTGTCCTCCGGCTACACCCTGGCCCAGTTCTTCGGCTGGACGTGGGGCAAATTCCGTCGTCCGGCCGAGGCGTCGCGTTTTCACGTCGTGATGCTCGTGGCGTTGATCGTCTGTACCGCAGTACTTTTCAGCGGAGTGGATCCGATCCAGGTGACCGAGTTCTCGGTGGTGTTCTCCGCTATCGCGTTGCCGCTGACGTATCTGCCGATCCTGATCGTGGCCAATGACCCGGGGTACATGGGTGAGCACGTGAACGGCCGGGTCACCAACGCCTTGGCATCGGTGTATCTGGTCATCATCCTCGCCGCCTCACTGGCCGCGATCCCGCTGATGATCCTCACAGGAGCGGGCCAATGAGCTCATATGACTTTCCTGAAGCACCGCACCGCGGACGGCTGCTCGACGCGCGACTGCAGTTGCTGGACCGACAACTGGTCGACGGCGACGGTGCCCCAGTCGGAATCGTCGCCGATCTGGAAATCGACGGCATCACCGCCGGCGCCGATATCGACAAGAGCGCTTCACCGCCGACTGTAAGCGCGATCCTGACCGGCGACGTGCTGATCACCCGAATCTTCGGCGGCCGCCCTCCGGTTTCGCGGATGCAGTCGATCGCCTGGCGGGCCGTCGCCGAAGTCCATGCCGTCATCCAGGTCGACATCGACGACACCGACTTGGACCCGCCCTGGATCGAGAGGTGGTTACGCGAACGGCTGATCGTCCACATCCCTGGAGGACGCCATGCAGCTGAGTGAGATCCTCGGGCTGCCGGTGTGCGACGCAGACGCGCAGTCGGTGGGCACCGTGGTCGATGTCCGACTGCATTTTCGCGACGGCGGCGACCCGGCGTCCAGCACACCACAACTGTTCGGCCTGGTGGTCAGCCCGCACACCCGTTCGTCGTATCTCGGCTACGAGCGCTCCGGAGTCAACAAGCCCCGCGCGTTGGCCGCGTTGCTGCGGTGGCGGCACCGCGGCACCCGCCTGGTGCTGTGGCACGATGTCGCGCGCATCGACGCCGACGCGGTGACGCTGCGCCCCGGCTTCCAGAGCTATTCGCCCGTACTGCACTAGTCGCAGCGGCAGTCACGCCAACAGCGTCAGGACGATCCAACCCGCCACGGCCGACGGCAGCATCGCGTCGATGCGGTCCATGATGCCGCCGTGGCCGGGCAGCAACGTGCCCATATCCTTGATTCCGAGGTCGCGTTTGACCTGCGACTCGACCAGGTCGCCGAGCACGCCGGTGATCACCAGCATGAGCCCGAGGGGCAGACCCACCCAGGCGGGCTTGTCCATTAGGAACGTCACCGAGAGCACGGCGGCGGCGGTGCCGAACACCAGCGACCCGCCAAGGCCCTCCCACGACTTCTTCGGGCTGATCGCAGGCGCCATCAGATGCTTGCCGAACAGCACCCCGGCCACATAGCCGCCGATGTCGGCGAACACGACGGTCGCGATCACCGTGAACACCCTGCCGCCGCCGTGGTCCTGGAAGATCAGCAGCGCGCTGAAGCTGGCGAACAACGGCACCCACGTCGACAGCAGCACCGCGGCGGCGATGTCGCGCAGGTAGTTGACCGGTTGGTGGCGCAGGCCGTGCCCGACCAGCCGCCACACCATGCAGACGACGACCGTCCCGCCGTACGCCCCGAGCACCCCGGCCGGCCCGAACGGCCAGCTCAACCAGATCATCGCCTGGCCGCCGAGCAGCAACGGAACCGCCGGAAGGTCGTATCCGGCCTCGCGCAGCCGGCGAATCATCTCGTGGGTGGCAATCGGGATGAAGACCGCCAGCACGGGCAGCCATCCGATCGGCCAGAAGAGCAGGATGCCGATCGCCATGGCGCCGAGCAGGACGCCGACTCCGATGGCGGCGGGCAGGTCGCGGCCCGCCCGCGACTTCTTCTTGGGCGGTTCGTCGACCGGCGTCTCTGCCACGGGACCCTTCTGCTGTTCGGTCATTAGACCTCCAGCAGCTCGCCTTCTTTGTGCTTGACCAGCTCGTCGATCTGGTGGGTGTAGGTGGCGGTGGACTTGTCGAGGTCCTTCTCCGCGCGCGACACCTCGTCCTCGCCTGCCTCACCGTCTTTTTTGATGCGGTGCAGTTCCTCCATCGCCTTGCGGCGGATGTTGCGCACCGCGACCTTGGCGTCCTCGCCCTTCGCCTTGGCCTGCTTGACCAGGTCGCGGCGTCGCTCCTCGGTCAGCTGCGGGATCGCCACGCGGATGACGTTGCCGTCGTTGGTCGGGTTCACGCCGAGGTCGGAGTTGCGGATCGCATCCTCGATGTTGCGCAACTGGCCCGCCTCATAGGGCTTGATCACCACCATCCGCGCCTCGGGCACGTTGATGCTCGACAGCTGGGTGATCGGTGTCGGCGATCCGTAGTAGTCGACGTTGACACGCGAGAACATGCCGGGATTGGCGCGGCCGGTGCGGATCGACGACAGGTCATCGCGCGCGACCGACACCGCCTTCTCCATCTTCTCCTCGGCATCGAAGAGGGTTTCGTCGATCACGGTCCTTCTCCTTCGTCTGTGCGCGTCGGTCACCGGTCTGAGTGCGCACCTTCGCTGCGGGCGCGGGCGGATCAGGTGGTGACCAGTGTTCCGATCTTCTCACCCGCGACCGCCCGGGCGATATTGCCGTCGGTGAGCAGGTTGAACACCAGGATCGGCATGCCGTTGTCCATACACAGGCTGAACGCGGTGGCGTCGGCCACCTTCAGGCCGCGGTCGATGACTTCGCGGTGGCTGATCGCGGTGAGCAGTTCGGCGTCGGGGTGCTGGCGCGGGTCGGCGGTGAAGACGCCGTCGACGGCCTTGGCCATCAGCACCACCTCGGCGCCGATCTCGAGCGCGCGCTGGGCGGCGGTGGTGTCGGTGGAGAAATACGGCAGGCCCATGCCCGCTCCGAAGATGACGACGCGGCCCTTCTCGAGGTGCCGCACGGCGCGCAGCGGGATGTACGGTTCGGCGACCTGACCCATCGTGATGGCGGTCTGCACCCGGGTCGCGATGCCTTCCTTCTCCAGGAAGTCCTGCAGCGCCAGGCTGTTCATGACGGTGCCGAGCATCCCCATGTAGTCGCTGCGGGTGCGCTCCATGCCGCGCTGCTGCAGTTGTGCGCCGCGGAAGAAATTGCCGCCGCCGATGACCACGGCCACCTGCACGCCGCTGCGGACCACTTCGGCGATCTGGCGCGCCACCAGGTGGACGACGTCGGGATCGAGGCCCACTTCCCCACCGCCGAACATCTCGCCGCCCAGCTTGAGCAGTACGCGGGTGTACATGGGACGGATGGAACCTGCGGCGGCTCCGTCGGGTTTGCTCGCATCCGGAGCCGCTCCGGTGGCGACTTCGGAGTTCGGAGCTGCCTGACCGGCGACGTTGGGATCCGCCATCCGACTCCTTACGGGTCCTCGCTGAGATCCCCTTCATCCTGCCTCATGGCGGGCCCGAGGGCGGCCAGTGGGTCGCGACTCGCCGGGTCAGTCGGGCAGGTGGGCGCTCAGCAGCCAGGCGGGCACCGATTTGCGGCCTTTCGGCTCGTCGCGGATGTCGAGCGCCGGAAAGAACTCCTCGAATCCGTCCGGGAAGACGCCGTGTATGCGCGCCGGTCTGATCTCGTCGATCGTCCAGTACTTGGAGACGACGTCGCGCAGCTCGTCTTCGGTGACGGGGTTGGCCGGACCGTTGGGCATGCCCGCCCTGTCGAACACCAACACGAAGTAGGACGCGCCGGGTGCCGCCGCCCGCACGATCGAACGCTGATAGCCGTCGCGCAGGTCCACGGGCATCGAGTGGAACAGCGTCGAGTCGACGATCGTGCCGAACCGGCCGTCGTAGCCCGAGAAGTCGCTGATATCGGCGACGTCGAAGGTCGCGTCGGTCAGCCCGCGCTTGGCGGCCTCCTGTCTGGCCAGTTCGATCGCGGTGGGCGACTGGTCCAGACCCACCGTGGTATAGCCCCGTTCGGCGAGGTGGATCGCCAGCGCGGCCTCACCGCACCCCGCGTCGAGCACATCGCCGTGAAATCTGCCCTCTTCTATCAGGGGCATGAGCTCCGGCTGCGGCTCACCGATGCTCCACGGCGGCTTGCCGCCGCTCATCTCGGGCATCTCGCCCTTGTATGCGTTCTCGAACAGCTCACCCGTTGGTTCGGTCATGCATCGTTGATATCAATGTGGTTGATATATGTCAACATGGTTGACATGAATGGACCGCTCGAGGATCAGCCGCTGGGTTTGCTCCTGTCCCGGGTTGCCAAGGCGCTGCGCAGCGAGGTCACCACGACGGTGCTCGAACCGCTGGGCGTCGCGTTCCCCCAGTACCTGTGCATGCGGATCCTTTCCCAGCACGAGGGACGGTCCAATGCGGAACTGGCCCGCGACTTCAACGTCTCGCCGCAAGCGATGAACATGGTGCTGCGCGGCCTCGAGGACCGCGGGTTCGTCTCCCGCCCCGCGAGCGTGTCGTCGGGACGGTCGCTGCCCGCCCAGCTCACGCGCGAGGGCCGGGAGTTGTTGAAACGCACCGATTCCGGTGTGCGCGCGGCCGAGCGCAAGTTGATGGCGAATCTGAGTCAACGCCAGCAGCGGGACTTCAAGCAGATTCTGGCGGCGCTCGGTACCGACTGAGTTCTGCGAGACTACGTCCATGAAGATCGTCCTGGCGCCGGACTCCTTCAAGGAATCGATGACCGCGTCCGAAGCGGTCGCCGCGATGAGGGCCGGCGTCGCGGCGGTGCTGCCGGACGCCGACGTCGTCGGTGTGCCGATGGCCGACGGCGGTGAAGGCACGGTCGATGCGGTCGTCGACGCGCTGCACGGGGAGCACGTCGAGGTGCAGGTGTCCGACGCGCTGGGCCGCACCGTCACCGCACGGTACGGCTACGTGCCGCTGCGCCAGTTGGCGGTCATCGAGATGGCTGCAGCGGCGGGTCTGGAACTCGTCACACCTCACGAACGAGACATCCTGCGCGCCAGCACGTTCGGCGTGGGTGAGCTGATCACGTCGGCCCTCGACCGCGGCGCCGAGGATGTCCTGATCGGCCTGGGCGGCTCGGCCACCAACGACGGAGGAACAGGCATGCTCACCGCACTGGGCGCGGCGTTCCTCGACGCCGACGGCCTGCCGCTGCGTCCCGGCGGGGCCGACCTCGAACGCCTCGAACGCATCGACGTTATGGGGATGGATCCACGCCTGCGCGACGCCCGGATCCGGGTGGCCTCCGACGTCACCGCGCCGCTGCTGGGTCCGGGCGGCGCCACTGCGGTGTTCGGTCCGCAGAAGGGCGCCGGTGCAGACGACATGCCGCGACTCGAGGCGGGGCTGTCCCGACTGGCCGCGGTCGCCTCGGCGACGTTCGGCGCCACCCAACCCCAGCGGCCGGGCGCGGGCGCGGCCGGCGGTATGGGTTTCGCGCTAGTCGAATTCCTCGGTGCGACAAGCAGACCCGGCGTTGACGAGGTGGCCGAAACGGTCGGTCTCGAGCGGGCGCTGCGGGGCGCGGACTGGGTGTTCACCGGCGAGGGCAGCGTTGATGCGCAGACGGTCATGGGTAAGACGCCGTTCGGCGTGGCCCAAGCGGCCGTACGCGCCGGGGCGCGGGTGGTCATCTTCGCAGGCCGGGTCGCCCCCGACGCCGCCGTGCTGCTGGATCACGGCGTCGAACGACTCGTCGCGATCACCGCCGAGGGCACACCGATCGAGCGGGCGCTCCGCGAGGGCGCCCAGTCGCTCACCCGCGCCACCGCCGAGGTGTGCCGCTCCCTCTAGCCCGCGTCGTGAATCCGCTTGAACGGGCGCGCTTGCTCGAGTTCGTACGCCAACTGGAGCAACCGGCCCTCGTGGCCCACCGGCGCGGCGAACATCATGCCGACCGGCAGGCCCGATGCGGACTCGGCGAGGGGCAGCGAGATCGCCGGCTCCCCTGTGGCGTTCTGCAGAGGCGTGAACGCCACCCACTCGACGAGCCGGTCGATGATCGTCTGGTAGTCCAGCATCGGGTCGAGATGACCGATGCGCGGCGTGACGTCGGCAAGCGTCGGGGTGAGCACGACGTCATGGTTCCGCGTGACACGCTCGGTGACCCGGCGCATCCGCGACAGTCGCGCGAGCGCCCCCGGCATCCGGTGTAGGTTGCGCGACGCGTGGCGGTCGAGTCCGAGGGTCAGGTTGTCGAGGCGCCCACGGTCGAAACTGCGCCCGAACGTCGATCGCCCGCCGCGGACGAGCGCGAACGCCAGAAACGACCAGTAGAGCAGGAAGTCGGTCATGAAGTGCGACGGCACGGGATTGTCGATCACGGTGACCCGGTGTCCGAGTTCCTCGAGCAGCGCGGCGTTCTTCAGCGTGAGTTCGCGCACCTCCGGGCTCGCCTCGCGCGCTATCGACTGCGTGCACACCGCGATTCGCAGGCGCTGCGCCCCGGGCCCGGTGATGTCGCCGACTGCGGGCAACGCCGGGTTGCGATACACCCGCTCGATCTCGCGGTAGAACGCCGCAGAGTCGCGCACCGAGCGCGTGACAACACCGTTGGCGACGATGCGAAGCGGCATCTGCCGCAGCTTCTTGTCCAGGGGCAGCCGACCCCGCGATGGCTTGAGACCCACTAAGCCGTTGCAGGCGGCCGGAATTCGGATCGACCCGCCGCCGTCGTTGGCGTGGGCGATCGGCACCACCCCGGCGGCCACGAACGCCGCGGAGCCCGACGACGACGCGCCCGCGGTGTGCTCGGGATTCCACGGATTGCGCACCGGGCCCAGCCGCGGATGCTCGGCCGACGCGCTGAATCCGAATTCGGACATCTGCGTCTTGCCGAGGGGAGCCAGTCCCGTGGCCAGAAACGAACGCGCGAAGTCGCCGTGCGTGCGCTCCGGGTGCGGATCCCAGGCGTCGGTGCCGTTCATCGTCGGCATCGTGGCGACCGCGACGTTGTCCTTGAGAAACGACGGGACGCCGTTGAAGTAGCCGCCGTAAGGGCGTGCGGCAGCACCGGCGCGGGCCCGCTCGAACGCCCCGTACGCCAGTCCGTTGAGCGCCGGATTGACGGCCTCGGTGCGGGCGATCGCGGCGTCGACGAGTTCGGCTCGCGACACCGCACCCGCCTGCAGCGCCTCCACCAGACCGACCGCATCGAGATCGCCGAGGGCGTCGTCGCCGAAGGCGCTTATCCGAGTCATGCCGACGACGGTACCAAGTCGTACCGCCGCGGCCCCAGAAATGCGCGAGCGCTCACCCTTGTACGGTTCCCGGCGTCCGGGCCGTACGACGATGAGCGCTCGCGCCAGAGAGCGGTTCGCTAAAGAGTGGTCAGGCCTGGCCGACTTCGAAGCGAACGAAGCGGGTCACGGTCACACCGGCCTCGTCGAGCAGGGCCTTCACGGTCTTCTTGCTGTCGGACACCGACGGCTGGTCGAGCAGCACGACGTCCTTGTAGAAGCCGGTCACGCGGCCCTCGACGATCTTGGGCAGGGCCTGCTCGGGCTTGCCCTCGTTGCGGGCGGTCTCCTCGGCGATGCGCCGCTCGTTGGCGGCGACGTCCTCGGGCACGTCCTCCCGGGTGAGGTACTTGGCCTTGAGCGCGGCGATCTGCAGGGCGACCGCGTGGGCGGCCTGCTTGTTATCGCCTTGGTACTCGACCAGCACACCCACGGCCGGCGGCAGGTCCGCGGCACGCTTGTGCAGGTAGGTCTCCACGGTGCCGTCGAAGTAGGCGACGCGACGCAGCTCGAGCTTCTCGCCGATCTTGGCCGACAGGTCCGCGATGACCTGCTCGACGGTGGTGTCACCCACCTTCGCAGCCTTGAGTGCGTCGATGTCGGTCGCCTTGGCGGCCGCCGCGGCGGCGACGATTTGCTCGGCGACGGACTGGAACTCCGAGTTCTTGGCGACGAAGTCGGTTTCGGAGTTCAGCTCGATCAGTGCGCCGTCCTTGGCGGCCACCAGGCCTTCGGCGGTGGCGCGCTCCGCGCGCTTGCCGACGTCCTTGGCGCCCTTGATGCGCAGCAGCTCGACGGCCTTGTCGAAGTCGCCGCCGGCCTCGACGAGCGCGTTCTTGCTGTCGAGCATGCCGGCGCCGGTCAGCTCCCGCAGTCGCTTGACGTCGGCAGCGGTGTAGTTAGCCATATCAGCCTTCTCTTACGGATTCTGGGAGGGTTTCGGTTCGGTCTGGACGTCCGCCTCGGGGGTGCCGGGCGCGGCACCCGCGGCGGTGGGGCTTGCGGTGGCGGTCGCGCTCGCAAGCAGCTCCTGCTCCCACTCGGCGAGCGGCTCGGCAGCGTCGGCGTCCGGCTTGTCACCGTCGCGACCCACGCCCGCGCGGGCCTGCAGGCCCTCGGCGACCGCGGCGGCGATCACCTTGGTCAGCAGCGCGGCCGAACGGATCGCGTCGTCGTTGCCCGGAATCGGGTAGTCGACGAGATCCGGGTCGCAGTTGGTGTCCAGGATCGCGATGACCGGAATGTTCAGCTTGCGCGCCTCACCGACGGCGATGTGCTCCTTGTTGGTGTCGACGACCCACACGGCCGAGGGCAGCTTGGACATGTCCCGGATACCACCGAGCGACCGTTCGAGCTTGTTCTTCTCGCGGGTCAGCATCAGGATTTCCTTCTTGGTGCGACCCTCGAACCCGCCGGTCTGCTCCATCGTCTCGAGTTCCTTGAGACGCTGCAGCCGCTTGTGCACGGTCTGGAAGTTGGTGAGCATGCCGCCCAGCCAGCGCTGATTCACATACGGCATGCCGACGCGGGTGGCCTCTTCGGCGATCGACTCCTGCGCCTGCTTCTTGGTGCCGACGAACATGATCGTCCCGCCGTGCGCGACCGTCTCCTTGACGAACTCGTACGCCTTGTCGATGTAGGTCAGCGTCTGCTGCAGGTCGATGATGTAGATGCCGTTGCGGTCGGTGAAGATGAACCGCTTCATCTTGGGGTTCCAGCGGCGGGTCTGATGCCCGAAGTGGGTGCCGCTGTCGAGCAGCTGCTTCATGGTTACAACAGCCATGAGTCCATGGTCCTTTTCGTCGGTTGATGCCGGCGCCGGGTGACGCCGAGCCCTGGTGACTGCTCGGAATGCCAGAACCCGTCTAAAGACGGGACCGACGGCATCCGGGGGAACGACCTAGTGGAACGGGTCGCGGGTGCAGACACGCGAAGTCAGCCCGCGCAAGCGAGCTGCGGTTAGCAGTTTACACCCTGCACAGGGGTGCTTTTTCCACGCCGAGCCCGCTGTCCACAGATGCGGGTCCCCCTCTGGCGCCAGTCGGGCAGCCCCCGCTGAGCTGGGGTGATGCGATTGATCACGCTGGCTTGCATCGCGCTGGTGTCCGGGCTGGTCTGGGCGGGACCCGTCGCGGCCGAAGGCGCCCGGTTGGCCTGGCCGCTGCGGCCGCGCCCAGAGGTGACCAGGGCTTTCGACGCGGCCGAGCCGAACTGGGCGCCCGGGCATCGCGGTGTCGACCTGGCGGGCGCACCCGGCCAACGTGTGCTCGCGGCGGCCGACGGCACCGTGGTCTTCGCGGGTGAGCTGGCGGGGCGGCCGGTCGTCTCGATCACCCACCCCGGCGGTCTGCGGACCAGCTATGAACCGGTCCGGGCGACGGTCGTGCGGGGACAACGCATCGACGCGCAGGCGGTGATCGGCGTGCTGGAAGCCGGACATCCCGGCTGCACACGCTCGGCCTGCCTGCACTGGGGCGCGATGTGGGGTCCGGCGTCGCGCGCCGACTACGTCGACCCGCTCGCCCTCGTGGTCACCACCCCGATCCGCCTCAAACCCGCGAGCGTGCGTGTCGGCACACGACACGCCGCCACTTTTCGTCGGTCTGCGCACGCTCGGCCCCGCACGAGCGTGCGCCTCACGTCGAACCGTGAGCACCGATGCTCATCGCAACCGGTCTATGCGTTTCGGGTTGACCGCCGGCCTGACGCGCACCGGCGAGCAGATGTGGGCGTTCGCCTGCGCGGTCGAGGGTTCGTCTTCGACGACCTGCCCGGGCGGCCGTCGGCGATGCCGGATATCGCCGAGGTGATCAAGCTGCTGCGCCGAGCATGTCGAGGAACTCCAGCATCGCGGATACCACGGCGTCGGGCCGGTCCCGCTGCACCCAATGTGTCGCGCCCGCAACCACTTCGAGGCGCGCCGCCGGGATCAGTTCGGCCGCTGCCCGCGCCGCCGCGACCGGCACACTGCTGTCCTTGTCTCCGTGAACGATCAGCGCGGGGCGGGGGAACGTCGTGAGCCGGTCGCGGTAGTCGGTGGCGAGACAATTCCACCGGACCTGATCGCGTTGCCACTGACCGAACGCCTCGAATGCGTGATCCGCTCGGGCCGCCGACAGAATCTCGTCGACCAGTTCCGGAGTTCGCGCCGCGGGGTCGCCGATCAACGCCGGCAGGACCCACGCCATGGCACGCCTGCTTCGCCCCGACCACCGGCTCACCGTTTTCAGCAGGCCGGTGCGCACCATGGCCCAGGTCAGCGCCTGCCGGAGACCGGACAGCGGCCCTCCAGACAGCCGGGGCATGAACCCGTAGCTGGCCAACAGCATTGCCCCCGTGACCTTTTCGGGGCGCTCCAACACGTGCCCGATCGTCATCCCACCACCGAGCGACAAACCGCCGACCGCATAGCCGTCCAGGGCAAGCGCGTCGACGAACTCGCCGACGTAGCCGACCAACCGATCCTGGGTCGAGGGCCACGGCGCCGGCGGACTGTCGCCGTAGCCCGGATGATCGGGCGCGAGCACGCGGTAACCGCCGGCCGCGAGCCTCGGCGCGACACCACTCCAGGACAGCGACGCGCTGTCCACTCCGCCGCCGTGCAACAGCACCACCGTCGGCGCCGCGTCGACGCGCTCGGGTGCCCACTCGAGGTAGCTGACCGGCCCCCACGACAGCTCGAACGTCGACCTGACCACGTTCCTCCTTTGCGATTTCGGTGCTCGCGGGTGCGCACAGCGCAACCGGCTACACCGAAATCACCGTAGTCAAGCGCGGGGGTGGGCCTGGTCGTGGACAGCGCGCAGCCGTGCGACCGTGACATGGGTGTAGAGCTGCGTGGTGGCCAGGCTGGTATGGCCGAGCAGCTCCTGCACGATGCGCAAGTCGGCGCCGCCTTCCAGCAGATGCGTTGCGGCGCTGTGCCGTAACCCGTGCGGTCCGATGTCGGGTGCGCCGTCTACCGCCGCGACGGTCTGGTGCACGACGGTGCGCGCCTGGCGCGGATCGAGCCGACGACCACGCGCCCCCAGCAGCAGCGCCGGGCCGGAGTCCGCGGTCGCCAACGCCGGCCTGCCGCCATCGAGCCACGCCGTCAACGCCTCCTGCGCGGGCGCACCAAACGGCACCGTCCGTTGTTTGTTGCCCTTGCCGAGGACCCGCAGCAACCGCCGCGGCATGTCGACGTCGTCGATGTCGAGCCCGCACAGCTCGCTGACGCGGATTCCGGTGGCGTACAACAACTCCACGATCAATCGGTCGCGCAGCGCCATCGGATCGCCCTGTTCGGCACCCGATTTCGCGGCCGCCATGGCGTCGAGCGCCTGGTCCTCACGTAACACCGCGGGCAGTTCACGCCGGGCCTTCGGTACCTGCAGCCGGGCCGCGGGATCGGTGTCGATCAGGCCGCGCCGCACCGCCCACGCGGCGAACATCTTGACGGCCGACGTGCGCCGGGCCAGCGTCGTGCGGGCGGCGCCGGCGGCGGCTTGCGCGGCCAGCCACGATCGCAACACCGGCAGACTCAGCGCGTTCAGGCCGACGGTGTGTCCGCGCTCGGCCATGAACCCGAACAGCGACCGAAGGTCACCGAGATACGCGCGACGGGTGTGCTCGGACCGGCCTCGCTCCAGCGCGAGGTACTCGTCGAACTCCTCGAGGACGCCTTCCACGACACCAACCGTCGCAGAGTCCCCCGGCAACGCTCAGGTGACGCGCCGCAGCGTGTCCGGAGTGAGATCGGCGAGGGTGGGATAACCGTCGACGGCCATCGTCAGATCGGCCTCGGCAAGCAGCGATCGCAGCACGTGCACGACGCCGTCCTCGCCGCCGAGCGCCAGTCCGTACGCATAGGGCCGTCCGATCCCGACCGCAGTGGCGCCCAGCGCGAGCGCTTTGACGATGTCGGCGCCGCTGCGGATGCCCGAGTCGAACAGCACCGGCAGCCCGTCGGCCGCCTCCACGACCCCGGGTAGGCAGTCGATGGCCGCCAGCCCGCCGTTGGCCTGGCGTCCGCCGTGGTTGGAGCAGTAGATCGCGTCGACGCCGCCGTCCCTGGCGCGCCGCGCGTCGTCGGGATGACAGATGCCCTTGACGATGAGCGGTAGGTCGGTCAGCGAACGCAGCCACGGCAGGTCGTCCCACGTCAGCGGGTTGCCGAAGAGACCCACCCAGTGCATGACGGTGGCCTGCGGGTTTTCCTCGGGCGGCTGCGGCAGTGCGGCGCGGAACACCGGGTCGCTGGTGTAGTTGGCCAGGCAGCTGCCGCGCAGCTGCGGGAAGTTCGACGTCGACAGGTCCCGTGGCCGCCATCCCGGCACCCAGGTGTCCAGGGTGACGATGATCCCCTTGTATCCGGCGGCCTCGGCGCGGTGGACGAGGCTGGCGGCCAACTCCCGGTCGGTCGGCGTGTACAGCTGGAAAAAGCCTGGCGTTTCGCCGAATTCAGCGGCGATGTCCTCGAGCGGGTCTTCGGTGAGGGTCGACACGACCATCGGCACACCGGTGCGCGCTGCGGCGCGGGCCGTGACGAGGTCACCGTGCCCGTCCTGCGCGCAGATGCCGATTACGCCGATCGGCGCCATGAACACCGGCGAGGGCAATGTCATGCCGAACAGGTCGACCGAGAGGTCGCGTTCGCGCGTGGCGCGGAACATCCGCGGCATCAGACCCCAGTTGTCGAACGCGGTGCGGTTGAGCCGCTGGGTCCGCTCATCCCCCGCGCCGCCGGCGACGTAGGAGTACACCGACGGCGGCATGGCCGCTTCCGCCTTGGCCTCCCACTGCGCGAACGTCATCGGCAGCTTCGGCACGATGCCGGAGAGGCCTTGCAGGTAGATCTCGAACTGGTAGTTACCGAACGTCATGCGGCAAGCGTGCCAGGCCGCCGGTCAGGTAGCGGATTCGGCCTTGGCGAGCTCGGCCTTCCATTGACGGAAGGTCTCCTCGGTGCGGCCGCGACGCCAGTATCCGGAGATCGACGACGCCCATTTGGCCTCCACGCCGCGCTCCTTGCGGATGTAGGGCCGCAGGTTGTGCATGACGGCCTGGGCCTCGCCGTGGATGAACACCTGCACCTGTCCCGGCAGCCACGAGGTCTCCTTGACCGCGGCGATCAGCGGAGCGTGGTCACCGGCCTGATCCTCGGGCACCAGGTCGGCACGCCCGCCCCGATAGATCCACCGCACGTCCACACCGTCGGGCTTCTTCAACGGAACCTCGTCATCGGGCCCGGCGACCTCGATGAAGACTCGCCCGATCGCGTTGTCCGGCATAGCTTCCAGCGCGGCGCTGATCGCGGGCACCGCCGCTTCGTCACCCGCCAACAAATGCCAGTCCGCCGCGGGATCGGGCGCATAGGCGCCGCTGGGACCCATCAGGTAGGCCGGCTGGCCGGGGGTCGCGGCGGCCGCCCAGGGCCCGGCGACGCCGTGGTCACCGTGCACCACGAAGTCGATGCAGATCTCGCGGCGCTCGGGATCGACGCTGCGCACGGTGTAGGTGCGCACGGCGGGCCGCCGCTCCGGCGGCAGCGACGAGAACGAGTCGAGTGTCAGCGGCTGCGGCAACTGGGCGACATCGATGCCGGGATCGACGATCACGATCTTGACGTAGGCATCGGTGAACTCGTTCGGGGTGAACGTGTCGAATCCCGATCCGCCGAGGACCAGCCGGATCATGTGCGGTGTCAATTGCTCGGTACGCACCACTTCGAAGGTGTGTATCGGTCGCGCTGCCACGAAGAATCCCTCCAAAACTCGGCCGACCTGGTCGACCACACTGGTTCCGAGCCGGCCTCACCGACTATACGAGCGGAGGCTGTCGGTCAGGGTTCTACCTCGTACGACCAGCGGCCTTGCCGACAACCGGGTCACCCCGCCGCCAGCTTCCACCTCCCGTCCCGGCCGACCACCAGGCCGGACAACTCCAGGTTGACCAGTGGACCCAGCACCTGACGCGCCGGCAGACCGGAGGCCACCGCGACCTCCTCGGCGGTGCGGCCACCCCGGCGCGGAAGCGCGTCGTAAACGCGCTTCTCGATGTCGCCGAGCTCGTCGAGCGGTGAGGCCGGACGTTGCTCCTCGGGAGCCAGTTCACCCATCCTGCCAACCAGTTCGACGACGTCCGCCGCGCGCGTGACGATCTGCGCTCCTCCGCTCCGTAGCAGCGCATGGCACCCGACCGACGCCGACGACGTCACGGGCCCCGGCACCGCACACACGGAGCGACCGAGCATCCGTGCCCAAGCCGCGGTGTTGGCCGCACCGCTTCGCGCGCCCGCCTCGACCACGACGGTCGCCCCGGACAGCGCCGCCACCAACCGATTACGGGTCAAGAACCGGTGGCGCGCGGGTCGCACGCCGGGCGGATATTCGCTGAGAAGCAACCCGTGTTCGGCGATGCGCTGCAGCAGCGCGGAATGCCCGGCCGGATACGGGACGTCGACGCCACCGGCGAGCACCGCGACGGTCACCCCTTCCACAGCGAGCGTCGCGCGGTGGGCTGCACCGTCGATACCGAACGCACCACCGGACACCACCGCGACGTCGCGCTCCGCCAGCCCGGTCGCGATGTCGCCAGCGACGAATTCGCCGTACGTCGTCGCGGCCCTGGTCCCGACGACTGCGGCGGATCGGAAGGCGACCTCGTCGAGTGCCGCGGGCCCGATCGCCCACAGCACCATCGGCGCATGCGCCTGCGGCCGCAACCGGTCCGGAGCGCCTCCGAACCCTGCGAACGACAGTAGCGGCCACTCGTCGTCGTCGCTGGTGATCAGCCGACCGCCGCGGCCCGCCAACACCGCCAAATCATCAGCAGCACAGTCGATGTCACGACGCGCCTCGGCGTGCCGGTTGACTTCTTCGCCTGCCGAGCCGCGCCGCACCCGCTCCGCGGCTTCCACCGCACCCACCCGCGCCACCAGCGCTGCAAGTGCGGGACAGGGAGGTTCGACGACCCGCGACAGATACGCCCAGGCTTCGGTGGTTTCGTCGGTCACGGCGCACCTCCGGTCGGCCGGAAACTCAACGCGGTGGTGACGTCCTCGAGGGTCGGCGATGTCCGGCCCGCCAGGTCGCTCAACGTCCATGCGACCCGCAACGTGCGATCCATACCACGGACGCTGAGTGTGCCGCGATTGAGCGCCGCCTCGAACGGTTTCATCACCGCCGGGGGCAACCGGAACCTGCGGCGGAGCAACGAACCACTGACCTCGACGTTGGTGCAGATCCCGTGTGGCCGCCACCGCTCGGCAGCAGCGGCACGTGCCGCGGCCACGCGTTCACGCACGACCTCGGTGGACTCGCCGTCCTTGGCGACGATCGCGCCGGCCCGCAGCGAGTGCATTCGCACGTGAAGATCGACTCGGTCGAGCAGCGGACCGGAAAGCTTGCCGAGATAGCGTCGCTTCTCGTGGCCGGTGCACACACAGTCCCGTGGGTCGGGGCGGGCGCACGGACACGGGTTCGCTGCCAGAACCAACTGGAACCGTGCCGGATACCGGGCGATGCCGTCACGGCGGGCGAGGCGAATTTCACCGTCCTCCAACGGAGTACGTAACGATTCGAGCACGCTGCCGCCGATCTCGGCACACTCGTCGAGGAAGAGCACGCCGCGGTGCGCGCGGCTGACCGCGCCAGGCCGCGCGATCCCCGACCCGCCGCCGACCATCGCCGCCACGCTCGACGTGTGATGCGGCGCGACGAATGGCGGGCGGGTGATCAGCGGGGCCTCCTCCGAGAGGAGACCCGCCACCGAGTAGATCGCGGTGACCTCCAGCGCTTCGCTCTCCGAGAGCGCCGGCAGCAAACCCGGAAGGCGTTGGGCCAGCATTGTTTTCCCGACACCTGGCGGGCCGGTCACCATCAGGTGGTGACCACCCGCCGCGGCCACCTCGACGGCATATCGCGCCTCGGTTTGACCGACCACGTCGGCGAGGTCGGCCATCGGTTCGGGTCTCGACGACGGCGACGCGATGCGCCCTTCGAGTCGTTCCTTGCCCTGCAACCACGACCTCAACTGACTCAGCGTGCGCACACCCCACACCTCGATACCCTCGACCAGGCTCGCTTCGGCGAGGTTTCCGGCGGGAACGACGGCCGCCGGCCAGCCCTCCCGCTTGGCGGCCAGCACAGCCGGGAGGATGCCCCTGACCGAACGAACCCGTCCGTCGAGTGCCAATTCGCCGAGTAGCACGGTCTTTTGGAGCCGCGGCCACCGTTCATTCGCGCCGGCCGATAGCACCGACAACGCCAACGCGAGGTCATAAACCGACCCGACCTTGGGCAGAGTCGCCGGTGACAGTGCCATCGTCAACCTGGTCATCGGCCAGTCGCACTTGGAGTTTGTGATCGCAGCCCGGACCCGGGCGCGCGACTCCTGCAGCGCAGCATCCGGCAGGCCGACCAGGTCAACGCTCGGTAGACCGGAACCGATGAAGGCCTCGACCTCGACGATCTGGCCCTCGAGCGCGGTCACCGCCACCGAGAACGCCCGCCCCATCGCCATCTACCCCACCCCCTTAAGATGCGTGATCTCCGGTGTGCGGCTTCGGCCGAGCCGCACCCGGACGACGTCGATGCGCACCTGCGGCCACCCGGTCTCCTGGGCGGCCAGCCACAAGCCGGCGAGCCGCCGCAGCCGACGCACCTTCTGCGGGGTCACGGCCTCCTCGACCCCGCCGAACCGATCGCTCGTGCGGGTTTTCACTTCCACGAAGACCGCGGTGCGGACCGAGTCGTCGACCGCGATCACGTCCAACTCGCCGTACCGGCACCGCCAGTTGCGCTCGAGCACTCGCAGCCCCGACGACCGCAGGTGATCAACCGCGAGTTGCTCGCCCAGCGCGCCGATCTCGGCACGGGTCCATGAAGTCATGGCTTCACCGTCGAGCAGGCCACCGACACATCGACGGCGCCGCGGTGCCGATGGTCCCCGTCATCCCCAACGCCGGCTTCATCCACAGATCGAGCCGGCACCGTTTCGCCGACGTCAAAAAGGGGGTACACGCCGGCATGACCGACAACTCGTTACACGGAGTCGCCGACCGCGCGACCGACAGCGATGCGTTCGAATACACCGCGCGCGCCGGTTTCGCGATTAGCGGCGTGCTGCATCTGCTCGTCGGCTATCTGATCCTGCGCATCGCGCTGGGATCCGGCGGCAACGCCGACCAGTCGGGGGCGCTGGCGACCTTGGCGCAACAGACGGGCGGCGCAGTGCTCCTGTGGGTCGTCGCCGCCGGACTGCTGGCGCTCGGGCTGTGGCGCGTCGCCGAGGCGATTGTCGGCCCGAGACCGGGTGAGGGCTCGGGCCGCTTCCGCGACGACACACCGGCGTGGAAGCGCGTGAAATCGCTCGGCCTGGCCGTCGTCAACTTCGCGATCGCCTTCTCGGCGGCCCGCTTCGCCATGGGCAGCGGACAGCAGAGTTCACAACAGAACGCCGGCTTGTCCGCGCAGATGATGCAATCCGGTTGGGGCAAGGCCGTGTTGGTCGCGATCGCGCTTGGCCTGATCGTGGTCGGCGGGTACCACGTCTACAAGGGCGTGGCGAAAAAGTTCTTCAAGGATCTGCGGGCTTCAGGCGGCACCGGCGTCACCGCCGTGGGTATCGCGGGCTACACCGCCAAGGGGCTGGTTCTCGCGGGCGCGGGTGTGCTCGTGATCGTGGCCACGCTGCAGGCCGATCCTGCGAAGGCGACCGGGCTCGACGCGGCGGTCAAGACACTCGGGCAGGCGCCGTTCGGCAAGTTTCTTCTCATCCTCGCCGCGGTCGGCATCGCCGCGTTCGGGATCTACAACTTCGTCCGCGCCCGGTCCGGGCGGATGTGACTATTCGCCCATCGCCTCGAACAGCATCGCCAACTGACCGGGACTGACGGCGATGCCGCACTGCGCGCGCATATTGGTCAGCGGTGCGGCGATCCCACGCAGGTCGAGGTACTCGTTGGGATGGGCGGTGAAGTACGCCCGCACATTGGCGCGAGCAGCATCGGGCGGCTGCGTCGCCGCGGCGGTCAGCACCTCGTTGGCACCCGGGTGCGACTCCAGGTAGCCGCCCGCTTGGCTGAGCACGCCGCTCGCCGTCGTCGCCAGCCCGCTCGCCGTGCACGGCGCGGCACTCGCCACGGGGACGGCGCCGAAGACGCCGGCCGCCGCCAGCGCCGCTCCGCATACCATTGCTGATCGCTTTGACCTCTTCATCGCCCGTCCTCCGGTGTCTGTGTCCCGAGGCCGACCGCCCCCCCGGGTTGCAAGCAAACTACCCCGCCGAATTGCTCTGCAAACTGCGGGCGGCCAGGCCGACAGGGTATGTTCGTTAGGTAAACCTCAGCTAAAGATTGCGGCCTGACCTGCACGTACCGCGAAAGGACCCCCTGTATGCGATCACGGTGGAGGCGGATCGCCGCCGTCCTGGCAACCCTCGCGCTGACATCCGGCGCCACGGCCTGCTCGGATGGGGGTGAGAGCGACGAACTGCTGA
This sequence comes from Mycobacterium neumannii, assembly GCF_002245615.1. Classification (NCBI taxonomy): domain Bacteria; kingdom Bacillati; phylum Actinomycetota; class Actinomycetes; order Mycobacteriales; family Mycobacteriaceae; genus Mycobacterium; species Mycobacterium neumannii. The sequence continues at coordinate 405,718 of NZ_NKCO01000001.1, forward strand.
TCTACAACGCCCAGCACGAGTCGCTGACCAAGGAATGGATTGACGCCTTCACCGAGGAAACCGGGATCAAGGTGACCTACCGCCAGGGCGGTGACACCGAACTCGGCAATCAGCTTGTGGCCGAAGGGAAAGCATCGCCTGCCGATGTCTTCTTGACGGAGAACTCGCCGGCGATGGCCGCGGTCGAGCGCGCCGGACTGTTCGCCGACCTTGCACCCGAGACTCTCGACCAGGTGCCGCCGCAGTACCGGCCGCCGACCGGTAAGTGGACCGGGGTGGCCGCGCGCAGCACCGTGTTCGTCTACAACACCTCACGACTGCAGCCCGACCAGCTGCCGAAGTCGCTGCTCGACTTGCAGCAGCCGGATTGGAAGGGCCGCTGGGGCGCGCCTCCCACCAAGGCCGACTTCCAGGCTATCGTCTCGGCTCTGCTGCAACTGGAGGGTGAGCCGGCCACCGCGCAGTGGTTGGCGGCCATGAAAGCCAACGCCAAGCTCTACAGCGACAACATCGCCACGCTCAAGGCCGTCAACGCCGGCGAGGTCGACGGCGGGGTGATCTATCACTACTACTGGTTCCGCGATCAAGCGAAAACCAAAGAGTTGAGCGGCAATACCGCGCTGCATTACTTCAAGAACGAGGATCCCGGCGCCTTCGTCAGCCTGTCCGGTGGTGGGGTGCTCGCCTCGGCCGACCGAATGGACCAGGCCCAGCAGTTCATCCGGTTCGTCACCGGCAAGGTCGGCCAGGAGGTGCTCGAGAAGGGCACGTCGTTCGAATACCCGGTCGCCAGTGGCGTGCCCGCGAACCCCGCCCTGCCCCCGCTGAACACTCTGCAGGCGCCGAACGTCGACCCGTCGAACCTCGACGCGCAGAAGGTCACCGATCTGATGACGAAAGCCGGCTTGCTGTAAGTGGTCGCCGCCGCTCCCCCTGTCCCCCCGCCCGCGGCACCGGTGTCGCGGTCGGACAAGGCGGCCCGGCCCGGTCCGCTCATCTCGGTCACCGTCGCAATCCTGGTGGCGGCCACCTGCATCCCGCTGGGATATGTGGCGTGGGCGACGGTCTCGGTGGGGTGGACGCGGGCCTACGAACTCGTGGTGCGCCCACGTGTCGGTGAACTGCTCGTCAACACGGTCGCCCTGGTTCTCGTCACGGTCCCGCTGTGTGTGGTGATCGGTGTCGGCACGGCGTGGCTGGTGGAGCGGACGGATCTTCCGGGCCGGACACTGTGGCGGCCGCTTTTCGTTGCGCCGCTGGCCGTTCCGGCGTTCGTCAACAGTTACGCCTGGATCGGGGTGATCCCGTCGCTGCACGGCCTGACGGCGGGCGTGCTGGTCACCACCCTGTCCTACTTCCCGTTCATGTACCTGCCGGTCGCCGCGACGCTGCGGCGGCTCGATCCCGCCGTCGAGGAATCGGCGCGGGCGCTGGGATCCGGCTCGGCGGGAGTGTTTTTGCGCGTCACGCTTCCCCAGCTGCGACTCGCCATCCTGGGCGGTTCGTTGTTGGTCGGGTTGCATCTTCTCGCGGAGTTCGGCGCGTTCGCGATGTTGCGGTTCGACACCTTCACCGTCGCGATCTTCCAGCAGTTCCAGGCCACCTTCGACGGAGCGGCAGGCAGCATGCTGGCGGGTGTGCTCGTGCTCCTGTGTCTGGCGTTGCTGGTCGTCGAGGCCGCCGCGCGCGGTAACGCCCGGTTCGCCAGGATTGGCTCGGGCGCCCCGCGCACGGTCACATCGATCCACCTGCGCCACACCGTGATTCCGGCGACGATTGCGCTGACGGCACTGGCTGTGCTGGCCATCGGAGTGCCGGTCGGCACGATCCTGCGATGGCTGTGGTTGGGAGGCGGCGAGGTTTGGATCGTCGATGAGATCCTGTCGGCGCTGGGTCAGACCGTCGGATTGGCTTCGGCCGCAGCGGTCGTGACGACTGTGCTCGCGTTCCCGGTCGCTTGGGTTGCGGTGCGCTCGACCGGCTTTCTTGCTCGCGTCGTCGAAGGCGCCAATTATGTGACCAGTTCGCTGCCCGGCATCGTCACGGCACTGGCGCTGGTGACCTTCACGATTCACTTTGTGCGCCCCCTCTATCAGAGCGTGATATTGATCGTGTTCGCCTACGTCCTGTTGTTCATGCCCCGCGCGCTGGTCAACGTGCGGGCCGGCCTCGCTCAGGTTCCGCCGAGCCTGGAGGAGGCGGCCCGGTCGCTGGGCAGTTCGCCGACGGCGACGTTTCTCCGGGTGACGCTGCGGCTCACCGCTCCCGCCGCGGCGGCAGGGGCCTCGCTGGTGTTCGTGGCGGTGGCCACCGAACTGACCGCTACCCTGCTGCTCGCGCCCACCGGGACCCGCACGCTGGCGATGATGTTCTGGTCGTTCTCCAGCGAACTCGACTACGCGGCGGCGGCACCCTATGCACTGGTGCTCGTGGTCCTCGCCATACCGGTGACCTTGCTGCTGTACCGGCAGTCGACGAAGGCGGCGGCACTGTGAGCGTTGCCGAAATGCACGGGCTGGCCAAGGCGTTCAACGGTCACACGGTGCTCGATCACATCGACCTGGAAATGCAGGCGGGCACCATCACCGCGGTCGTCGGGGCGTCAGGCTGCGGCAAGACCACGCTGCTCCGTTTGATCGCGGGATTCGAGACCCCCGACGACGGGATCATCGTCATCAGCGGACGCCAGGTCGCCGGCCCGGACGGTGCCGTCGCGCCACACCGACGCACGGTCGGTTACGTCGCCCAGGACGGCGCACTGTTCCCACATCTGACCGTGGGGCAGAACATCGCATACGGCCTGAACGGACCGCTCCGGCGAGCAGATATTCGCCGCCGGGTCGGCGAATTGCTCGAGACGGTCTCGCTGGATGCCGACTTCGCACCGCGCCGGCCACATGAACTGTCGGGCGGCCAGCAGCAGCGGGTGGCCCTCGCACGGGCGCTCGCCCGCAAACCGGTCGTGATGCTGCTCGACGAACCGTTCAGCGCCCTGGACACCGGCTTGCGCGCGTCAACGCGAAAAGCCGTGGCCCGCCTGCTGATCGATGCCGGTGTCACCACGCTGCTGGTCACTCACGACCAGGAGGAGGCGCTGTCGGTGGCCGATCAGGTCGCTGTCATGCGCGACGGGCGGTTCACCCAGGTGGGACCGCCACAACAGGTGTACCGGCATCCGGCCGACCATTTCACCGCCGCATTCCTCGGCGACTGCATATCACTTCCCTGCACGGTCACCGACGGTATCGCCGATTGCGTGCTGGGACGAATCCCCCTGCACGGTACGAGATCACGTCCGACGGGCCCTGCGACGCTGCTCCTCCGGCCCGAACAGCTGGTCGCGACGGCGGTTTCGGACACCGAGCGGCTCGAGGGCGTCGGGACTGTACTGGCCGTCGAGTTCCTCGGCCACGACGTGTTGTTGACCGTCGACCCCGCCGGCGACGCGGACCCGATCATCGTGCGCCAGCACAGCCTCGATCCCCCGCAGGTCGACGCGAAGGTCCACATCCAGGTGGTGGGAAGCGGAGTCGCGCTGTGATCAACCCCCTGATCGAGCACCTCCGCGGCTACGGCGACAACGTCGCGGTGCACACCGATACGCAGCACATGACCTATGCCGCGCTGGCCGATCGGGTTACTGCCGCCATGACCGACCTCGGCGATAGCAGATCCCTCGTGCTGCTCGAAACGCGCAACGACATCGACACGCTCGTGCACTATCTCGCCGCGCTCGCGGCTGACCATGTGGTGCTCCCCGTCCCAGCCGGGCGGGAGCACTCGACGATCCTGCGTACCTACGAACCCGACACCGTGGTCGGCGACGGCGTGATCCACCATCGCCGCAGGACCGGCGGGCGCCGCCTGCACGAGAACCTGGCGATGCTGATGTCCACGTCGGGCACCACCGGGTCACCGAAGCTCGTCCGGCTCTCCCGCGGCAACCTGCTGTCCAACGCCTGCGCGATTGTCAGCTACCTCGATATCGATGAAACCGACCGTGCGGCGACCACCCTGCCGATGTCGTACTGCTATGGGCTCTCGGTCGTCAACAGTCACCTGCTCCGCGGCGCCGGTCTCATTCTCACGGATCTCTCGGTAACCGACGAGCGGTTCTGGGACTTGTTCCGCCGCCATCGCGGCACCTCGTTCGCGGGTGTCCCCTACACGTTCGAACTGCTCGAGCGGATCAAGTTCGACGCGATGGAGCTGCCGGACCTGAGGTACGTGACGCAGGCCGGTGGGCGCATGCCGCGTGAGCGCGTCCGGCGGTTCGCAGAACAGGCCCGAAACGACGGCTGGCAGCTGTTCGTCATGTACGGAGCGACCGAGGCGACCGCCCGGATGGCTTATCTGCCACCTGAATTGGCGCTGTCGCGACCCGAGGCCATCGGCCGGCCGATACCGGGCGGTTCGTTCACGATCGAATCGACCGCCGAAGGGGCGGACGACGCCGTGGGCGAACTCGTCTACCGCGGACCCAACGTGATGATGGGCTACGCCCGCGGGCCCGACGACCTGGCCCTCAACAAGACCGTCGAATCGCTGCACACCGGCGATCTCGCCCGTCGCGCTCCCGACGGGCTCTACGAAATCATCGGTCGCACCAGCCGGTTCGTCAAAATGTACGGCTTGCGCGTGGATCTGCAACGCATCGAGTCCTTATTGAGCGCCCGCGGTATCACCGCATTCTGCACCAACGACGACGACCGCCTCGTCGTCGCGGCGGCCGGCGCGCACAGTGAACGCGATCTCCAGCGCATCGCGGCCGAGGCCGCCGGCATACCGGCATCGGCCGTACGCGCAGTCGCAGTGGACGAACTGCCGCTGCTGGAGTCCGGCAAACCCGACTACCAAACCGTCCGCGACCTCGCGCGGGGCCCAGACACGATGTCGACCACCGACCTGCGCGAGGTGTTCGCCGACGTGCTGCAGCTCGACCCGGCGGCGGTCGACCCGGACGCGAGCTTCGTCGATCTCGGAGGGAACTCGCTGTCATATGTGGCGATGTCGGTGCGACTCGAGCGAGCGCTGGGCCAGCTGCCCGCCGGATGGCAGCAGCGGCCGCTTCGTGAACTCGAGAGGCTGGTCAAGCGGCCGCGGACGCGGTGGCGGCTGTGGGACGCGACGCTGGAAACCAGCGTGGCGTTGCGGGCTGTGGCGATCATCTTGATCGTCGGTTCGCATGCCGAGTTGTTCGAGCTGTGGGGCGGCGCGCATCTGCTGCTCGGCATCGCCGGGTACAACTTCGGCCGGTTCTGCCTGACCCCGGTGTCGCGCACCAAGCGGGTGCGCCACCTGCGGAACACCATCGGCTGGATCGCGGTGCCTTCGGTGCTGTGGGTCGGCATCGTTTCGCTGTGGACGTCGGATTACACCTGGACGAACCTGTTGCTGGCCAATAAGTTTCTCGGTCCGCATGACAGCATGACGGCCGGCCGCCTGTGGTTCGTCGAAATTCTGGTGTGGACGCTTGTCGCTCTGGCGCTGCTGTTCTGCATACCGGCGATGGACCGGGTCGAGCGTCGGCGTTCGTTCGCGGTTGCCGTGGTGTTCCTGGTCGCCGGGTTGGCGTTGCGCTACGACGTGCTCGGGCTCGACATGGGCCGAGACGCCTGGTTCAGCATGCTCGCGTTCTGGTTCTTCGCCATCGGCTGGGCGGCATCTAAGGCCGGCACGACCTTGCAGCGGGCGCTGCTGACGGCGGTTCTGGCGGTGGCGCTGTACGGCTACTTCGACAGCACGCTGCGAGAGCTCCTCGTGTTCGGCGGTCTGGCCCTGGTGATCTGGCTGCCCAGCATCCGCTGTCCAGCGGCACTGACCGTGGCGGTCGGTGTTCTCGCCGAGGCCTCGCTGTACACCTACCTCGTCCACTACCAGGTGTATGCGATGTTCCCCGGCCACCCCGCCGTCGGCGTGATCGCTTCGCTTGCCGTCGGCATCCTGCTCACCTATCTGGTGACGATGGCGCGTCGAGGGCTGCGGGTACGCCGCAGCCAGAGCGCCTCGGCAAAGCTCAATCCCGCTCCGCGATAAGGCCTTCCTGCGCCAGCGTGGCGACGATGACCCCGTCGGTGCGGATCAGGTTCCCGGTGACGACGCCCCTACCCCGTGCGGCGGCGGGCGACGTCGACTCCAGCATGTTCCACTGGTCGGCGAACACCGGTTGGTGGAACCAGATCGACGAATCCGTGGTGCCGCTGCGGTGCGTGCGCGCCCGCATCGAGTGGCCGTGAACCTGTAGCGCGGGATCGATCATGTACACGTCGCACACATAGACCGCGATCAGGGTGTGCACGATCGGATCGTCCGGAAGCGGCACTGTGGCGCGCCACCAGAGACGGCGGACGAACTCTCCAGAGGAGCTGTCGTCGACGATCCTGATATCGAGTTCCTCGAGCGGCATCGACGGCGCGGGCCCGGCGGGACCGGTGCGCGGTAAGGACTCCGGATCGTACAGCGCGGGGAGTCGGCGCCCGTGCTCCGGGCCGCGGGTGGGCACGGCGAAGGACACCGTGGCCGTCGTCAAAAGCCGTGACTGTTGCCGGGATTCGACACGGCGGGCCGAGGACGTGCGGCCGTCGAAGACGCGTGCGACGGTGTAGTCGACGTCGTCGCCTGCCTCTCCGCCGCGCAGGAACTGCAGGTGCAGGTTCGTCGGCAACCGGTCTCCGTCGACGGTGCGGCCGGCGGCGGCCAGGCTCTGCGCGACGAACTGACCGCCGTAGGCGCGTTTGCCCGCAGGGCCGCTCGCCGGCCCGACCCAGCCGTCTGCTTCCGTCCCGGAGCGCAGCTCGAGCAGGTCGAGCAGCCTGCTCATCCGGCGCGTCCCGTCGCCACCGCGCCCGACGCGACCAGGCCGTCGACCTGATCGGCGGTCAGCCCCAGCCACTCGCCCAACACGGCGACGGTGTCGTCCCCCAGCGCCGGCGACGCGACCGCGGGCGAATACTGTCCGTCGATCGAAATCGGGAGCCCCGGCGCCAGATAGCTGCCGATCCTCGGCTGGTCGAGCGACGTGAACAGCGGGTTGTCGGTGACCTTGTCCTCCGTGGTCGCCTCGGCGAAGGTGCGGTAGCGCTCCCACAGCACCGAGGTCGCCCACAGCGCGGCGCTGATCTCGTCGCCGGTGTGTGCGGTGAACCATTCGGCGAACAATCCGCTCAACGCGTCGCGATGCACGAACCTCTGCCCTTCGTCGGAGAAGTCGGCACCCAGCGTTTCTGCCAGCGCGGCAACCGCTTTCGTCGTACCGGTGAGCTCGGTGAGGTCGCGGAAGTGCCTACCGGTCAACGCGACGACCATGAACGACACCCCGTCGCTGCTGACGAAGTCCTGGCCGTACTGGCCGTACACCGAGTTGCCGATGCGTTCGCGTGCCCTGCCGTTGACCATGACCTCGGTGAAGAAGCCGAGGTTGCCCGCCGTCGCCAGGGCGACGTTCTCCAGCGGGATGCCGATTCGCTGGCCTTCTCCTGTCGCGTCGCGGTGCCGCAGCGCCGTCACGACGGCCAGCGCCGTGTAGAGGCCGCATGCGACGTCCCACGCCGGCAGCACGTGATTCACCGGTGTGGCGAGTTCGGCTGGCCCGGTGACCAGAGGGAAACCGATGCCCGCGTTGACCGTGTAGTCGACCCCGGTGCCGCCGTCGGCGCGACCGGAGACCTCGACATGGATCAGGTCGGGGCGATGCGCTTTGAGCGTTTCGTATGAATGCCATTCGCGCCCAGCCACATTGGTGATCAGGATCCCGCTACTCGCGATGAGCCGCTTGATGACGTCGCGGCCTTCGTCGGAGCGCACGTCAGCGGCGACCGATCGCTTGCCCTTGTTCAGGCCCGCCCAGTAAATGCTCTCGCCCTCGCCGGTGACGGGCCATCGGCGGTAGTCGGCGGCGCCGCCGATCGGATCGACCCGCGTCACTTCCGCCCCGAGCTGGGCCAGCGTCATCCCGGCCAGCGGGACGGCGACGAAGCTGGAGATCTCGACAATGCGCACGCCGGCCAGTGGTCGCGTCGCCTCGGATGTGCTGGTCATCGGGGTCAGTGTAGGCAGCGACCCCGCCGCGGCTCACACCAGTTCGATCGCTTCGGCGATGGACGGCAGCACGCGGCTGGGCCGGAACGGGTACCGCTCGACCTCGTCGACCGTCGTCGACCCGGTCAGCACCAGGATCGTCTCCAGGCCCGCTTCGATGCCCGCGACGACGTCGGTGTCCATCCGGTCGCCCACCATGACTGTGCTCTCCGAATGGGCCTCGATCCGGTTGAGCGCGCTGCGGAACATCATCGGGTTGGGCTTGCCGACGAAGTACGGTTCGCGGCCGGTGGCCTTGGTGATCATCGCGGCGACCGACCCGGTGGCCGGTAGCGGACCCTCCGCGGACGGCCCGGTGACGTCGGGGTTGGTCGCGATGAACCGAGCCCCGCCGAGGATCAACCGGATCGCCTTCGTGATGGCCTCGAACGAGTAGGTCCGCGTCTCGCCGAGGACCACGAAATCCGGTTCGACGTCGGTCAACGTGTAGCCCGCCTCGTGCAGCGCCGTGGTCAGCCCCGCCTCACCGATGACGTACGCCGATCCGCCCGGCAGCTGGTCGGTGAGAAACGATGCGGTCGCCAGTGCGGAAGTCCAGATGGACTCCTCGGGTACGACCAGGCCGGACCGCTTCAGCCGGGCGGACAGGTCGCGCGGCGTGAAGATGGAGTTGTTGGTCAGGACCAGAAAGGGCCGCTGCAGGTCGACGAGCCGCTGCAGGAACTCGGCGGCGCCGGGCAGCGCGTGTTCCTCGCGGACTAAGACCCCGTCCATGTCGGACAGCCAGCACTTCGGTGTGTCGCGCACTGTCCCAGTGTGTCAGCTCCGCTCGCGCTCGTTAGCCCATCGGCAAGTCGGGCATCGCAACGTCGCAGCGCGCCCGGAAGTCGAACGCGGCCTGCCGGACCGCCCGCAGCTCGTCGCGGACCCGCGGATTCGCGTCGAGGTACGCCTTGATCTCCTGCGTCATCTGGTCCCTGGGCTTGCCTTTCAGGCCGGTGAAGAACGCGTTCACCTCCGGATGCGTGAACAGGTATGACGATGTGCCCGCCGAGACTCCGGACATGACGCCGGCCAGGTCGGCGGCCGTGCAGTTCGGCGGATCGGCGGCGGCGGGTGCGGCACCGAAGAGGATCGCGCCGACGAGCACTCCGGCGCCGACAGCACTGCGTCGCAACAACATTGACAACTCCCTTACTCGGATGGGCTTACTAGCGCGGACCCCCGCCGCCGGGGCGGCCCGGTCGACCGATGTCTATCCCGGGGGGACCCGGATCGAGGATGATGTCGACGCCCCAGTCGTCGCTGCAATACCAGGGGTCGACGCAATAGCCGGGATAAGCCGGACCGGCCTGCGGGGCATCGGGTCCCCCGCCGCGTACGGTCCCCTGGGCGCACACGGTGGCCGCGCCCGCGTTCGTGCAGTCCGCCGACGCGACGGGAGCGACAGCGACCGGCGCCATCGAGATCGACACTGCAACCAGTAGGCAGCGATGGACAGATCTCATGGCCGCCTCCCTCTCTCGTAGGCGGGTGCAGGGCCGTCGCGCCCGGGTGCGTCGGCTACCGCGAATCATCGCAGCCTACTTCGCAAACGGTGTCGGGTTTTTCGAATTCGCCGAAGAGCTCAGCGCGGCTGGTTCGGCACGCCCGGGAACAGTTGCTCGGTCGGACCCGATGTCACGTAGCCACCGAGTTTCGTCGCCAGGTGTGGTGCGAACACCGCGCCGTACATGAGATGACCGACCACGACGACGGCGGCGATCGAGAGCAGCGACGATCCGACACGGCTCGTCGATCGCTTGTCCGCCCACACCTCGATCACGTTGCGCCCCCGGGAGTCGACTCGTCCGAGGAGATAGGTGAACACCATCATCTGCAGGCCCATCGCGAACGCGTCGTAGAGCGGGTACTGAAACCTGCTGCCCTCGAAGATCGCCAGACCCGGGATCACGTACCCGTAGTAGAAGACCCCGAGGCGGGGACCGAAGAAGCCGTTGAACAGCAGCGCCCAGCAGAACCCGACGACCAGACCCACGATCAGCAGGGTTTGTGGTCTGCGCCAACCGAATCGCCTAATCAGCCGCCGTCCCAGCCCCGCGCCGATCACCGCCGGCAACACGAAGTAGGGGATGTAGCCGATCGGCACCGATGACGGAAGTCCGCCGCCCCACGTCATGTTCATCGGCCACCACGAGGGCATGCGCGGAAGTGCCGGCGGGAACTGGGCGTACACCGCCCAGTCGTACGGTGCCTCGATCCACGAGAACGAGATCGCCGAAATCGACAGCAGCAGCAGCGGATGGAGGCGGCCGCGCCGGATGCTCAGATACACGCCGTAGGCCAGGAACAACACTCCGCCGACGTAGGCGAAGGACAAGCCGACGATGAGCGCCGGCGTCAGCTCGGTGCTCATCGGTCGTCCTCCGCGACCGCCCTCTCGCCGCGTGCTTCGGGATCGAAGTACAGCACCAAGCCGACGATCAACACGAGCAACCCGAACAAGGTGCCGAGCATGATGAGTTGGCCCATGACCACTTCCCTTCCGCGCCCGCGTCAGCAGTAATAGTGCACACTATTACCGGTGCTCCGGTCAAGGGACGACTATCGTCATGTCCCGTGCCCCAGCGACGTTCGTCGAAGAAGGGATCCGCCCCGGAGGCGCCTGCCGGGCGCAGGGCCCCCGGCGAGGCCCGGCGGCTCCTGCTCGACGCCGCCCGTGAACTGTTCGCGCGCCGGGACTATCGCAGCACCACCACGCGGGAGATCGCCGAGGCGGCAGGCGTCACCGAATATCTGCTGTTCCGGCATTTCGGCTCCAAAGCGGGGCTGTTTCGGGAAGCCCTCGTTCTCCCGTTCACTGACTTCGTCGACGACTTCGGGAAGACCTGGCAGGCCGTCATACCCGACAAGGTCACCGAGGAGGAACTGACCCGGCAGTTCGTCGGCCGCCTCTATGACGTGCTCATCGAGCATCGCGGCCTTCTGTTGACCCTTGTCTCCTCGGCCGGCCTCACCGACGACGAAATCGACAGCGCCGGTATCGCCGATATCCGTCGGGCGCTCACGCTGCTCGGCCAGATCAGCGCCGAAGGTATCCGCCTGCGCGGGCTGCGTTCGGATCAGCCCGATCTTCCCGCGCACTCGACGGTCGCGATGATCGTCGGGATGGTGGCGCTGCGTTCGACCTTCTTCGGCAACAGACCGCCGTCGCGCGAGGCGATCGTTGACGAACTCGTGCAGGCGATCCTGCACGGATTCCTGCACCGGCCTTAGCCGCCAGGCCCGTTGGGCCACTTGAGCAGCGATCCGGCGTCCACGCGGATGTGCTGGCCGGTGATGTAGCGGCTGTCGTCACTGGCCAGAAACACTCCGAGGTTGGCCATGTCTTCGGGCTCGATATACGGAATCGGCATGGCCTGGAAGAGCGTGAAGAGCGGTTCGGCGTCTTCGCGGGTCGGTGTCTTGCCTTCGGCCTTCAGGTCGGGCCGGAAGACGCCGTACATCCCCTCGTTCTGCAACAAGTGGGTGTTGCAGTTGGTGGGGTGGATGGCGTTGATGCGGATCATCCTCGGCGCGAGGTGCAGGCACATCTCGTCGACGTACTCCATCACGATGCGCTTGCTCCAGCCGTAACCCGCGCCGCCGGGACCCATGTCCGGGCTCGTGGTGGTACCGCGGATCATGCCTGCAGTGGAGCCGGTCACGATGACCGACGCACCGTCGGGCAGGTGCGGAAGCGCCACCGCGACGGTGTTCATCACGCCGACCAGGTCGACGTCTGACGCGTCGACGAACCCCATCGGGTCGGGATTGCCCATCGCCATCGGTAAAATGCCGGCATTGGCGACCACGATGTCGATCCTTCCGAGGTCGGCGACCCCCGCCTCCGCCGCTTCCCGAAGTTCGTGTCGCTCACGGACATCGGCGACCCGAGCGACGACGCGCCGTCCGATCTCCTTGACCGCACGCTCGGTTTCGGCGAGATCCTCGGGGCTGGCGAGGGGATAGGGATTGGACGGGATGTCACGGCAGATGTCGACGGCGATGATGTCCGCGCCTTCTTTGGCCATCGCGATCGCGTGCGCGCGACCCTGGCCCCGGGCGGCCCCCGTGATGAAAGCGACCTTGCCGTCGAGCTTTCCGGTCATGTCAATGCTCCTTCGATTCTTGCCGGGTCGTGACACGCGGTGAGGTGCTCGCCGGGCGTCTTCCTCATCCGAGCGAGGTGAACGTGATGTGCAGTTCGCTGAGCCCACGCATGATGAAGGTCGGCTCATAGGTGAAGCGACGGTCGTCGGCGGGACCGTGGTGTTCGGTGGAGATCGCGATGTCGGTCATCCGGTCGAGAATCCGGTTCAACGAGATCCGTCCTTCCGCCCGGGCCAACGGCGCGCCGGGGCAGGAATGGGCGCCGCGGATGAACGCGATCTGCTCGCGAACGTTCGGGCGGTCAGGCCGGAAAATGTTGGGATCGGCGAACTTCCGTTCATCACGGTTGCAGGCGCCGGGCAGCAGCATCACCGTCGTCCCCGCGGGCACCTCGACGTCGCCGATCTTGGTGGTGGTGCGCGCCATCCGGAAGTGGGATTTGACGGGGCTTTCCATCCGCAACGTCTCCTCGAGGAAGGCGGGGATCATGCTGCGGTCGTCGCGGAGCTTCTTCTCGAAGTCGGCGTTGTCGGCGATGAACCGGACCGCGGAGCTGACTAGTTTCGTGGTCGTTTCGGTGCCGGCCGCGAACAGGAAGGTCGACAGATTCATGACGTCCTCGATATCGGGAGTCGAGCCGTCTTCGTGCTTGGCCTGCGCCAGCTCGGTCAGCACGTCCTCCCGGGGAGAGCGTCGGCGATCCTCGATGTAGGAGTAGAACTTCTCGTTGAGCCACTCCAGGGGGTTGTGCGACGTCGGCGCGTCCTTGCCGAGTTCGCCGACTGTCTCCATGGCGAAGACCGCTTTGAATTCCTCATGGTCCTCGACCGGCACACCGAGAAGGTCCGCGATCACCAGCAGCGAGAACGGTTTGGCGTAGGCGGACAGGAATTCACAGCTTCCCCTGTCGAGGAAGGTGTCGAGTTGCCGGTCTGCCAACCGCCACATGAAGTCCTCGTTCTCCTTGAGGCGTTTGGGCGTGATGAGCTTGTTCAGCAGGCCACGGGTGCGGGTGTGCAGAGGCGGGTCCTGCGACGTGATGTGTTCGGCCATCGGCACAGCGGCGCGGTGCTGTTCGATCAGCTCGCTGACGTCGTCGGATTCCCCCGGCCCGAAGGGCATACCCGAGAACGGGCCGGCGACCGATACGCAGGAGGAGAACGCGGGGTCCTTGTAGACGGCGAGCGCCTCGTCGTAACCGGTCACGGCGAGCACATTGAACGGGGTCGCCTGTGCCACCGGGCATTTGGACCGTAGATGATCGAAATACGGATACGGGTCGGGAACAAGAGCCGCATCGGTGAAGAAGTCGACGGTTTCGAAATCGGTCACAAGACACTCCTGGTTGCTTCGGTCACGTAGGCGTCGTCGACACTCATGATCTGGTCGAGGTTCTCGGCGATGTCTTCGGCGGTCAGCGGCTGCTTCCAGACGCCCTGGGTGCGCACGACCGCAAGGCGTGAGACACCACCCATTCCCGTCAGCAGGACCTCACCGGTGAGCGGGCACGACTCGTGCGCAAGGAAAGCCGCTGCGGGAGCGCACAGTTCGGGAGGCATGCTCGCGTTGATCTCGGCCATCATGTCCTCTGACATGCCGTACAGCTCGGCCAGTTGGCGGCCCTGGGAGGCCGACATGCGGGTGTAGGCCCGCGGCGCGATCGCATTGACTCCGATGCCGTGGCCCACGCCCTCGGTGGCGAGGGTACGGGTCAGCCCCCAGACCGCCCCTTTGGCAGCGCCGTAGCTCGTGAGTTCGGGGATGCCGCCGAGCATGGCCTCGGATACGGTGTTGACGATCCGCCCGCGGCCCGCCTTGGCTAGATGGGGCCATGCCGCCCGCGTGACGAAAAGTGTTCCGAAATAGTGCACGTCGAGCATCTTGCGGACCCGGTCCTGTGACAGCGTCTCGAAAAGTCCCGGGTCGTGGACGCCGGCGTTGTTGATCACCGCGTCGATGCGCCCGAACGTTTCGGCTGCGGTGTCGACCACCGCCTGCGCCCCCGACTCCTCGGCGACGGAGACACTGCACGCCACCGCCCGGCCACCGGCTTTCGCGATCTCATCGACCACAGAGTCGGCCGGCCGCGAGCCGCATGCGCGACCGTCGATCTGCGCCCCGTTGTCGGCGACGACGACGCAGGCACCCTTGGCCGCGAGCAGCAGCGCGTGACCGCGGCCGATCCCACGGCCGCCGCCGGTGACGACCACCACCCTGTCGTCAAAGCGCAGATCGGTCACGGGCTGACCGCGGGGTCGAACACGATCGGCAGCGCGGTCGGAGACCGGAACACCTGCCCGCGGATGTAGGCTTCGTCGGCTTCGGGGTCCAGCCGCAGGTTGGGCAGCCGATCCAGCAGGAGGTTGAGCGCGACGCGCATCTCGAGGCGCGCCAGATGCATGCCCAGGCAGACGTGCACGCCGTGGCCCCAGCCGATGTTCGCCTTGGCTTCGCGGAAGATGTCGAACTGATCGGGCTGTGGGAAGCGCTCGTCCTGCCGGTTGGCCGCGCCCAGCACCGGCATCACCGACGAACCCTCGGGGATGTGGACCCCGCCGAGTTCGGTGTCGCGGCTCGCGATCCGGGTGATCATGCTCAGCGGCGGCTCCCAACGCACCGCTTCCTCGATCGCCTGCGGTATCAGCGACCGGTCGGCCAGGATCGCGTCGAGCTGTTCGGGGTTGGACAACAACCCGAACAACAGGTTCCCCAGCGACCGGTACGTCGTCTCCACACCCGCGGGCAGCAGCAATCGCAGGAACGAGAAGATCTCTTCGTCGGAGAGCTTTTCCCCGTCGATCTCGGCCGCGCCGAGCCGGCTGATCAGGTCGTCGCGCGGTTCCTCGCGTCGCGCCGCCAGGATGGGCCGGAAGTAGTCGGCCAGCGCCAAAGACGCCTCCCGCCCGCGCTCGGGGTTGATGGTGAACGACAGCAGCGAGATCGACCACTTCTGGAACTGCGCGTAGTCGTCCTGCGGCAGGCCCAGCAACCCGGCAATGATCAACGTGGGATACGGGAAGTTGAACTCCTTGACGAGGTCGACACGTCCCCGGCCGGCGAAGCGGTCGATCAGCGCATTGCCGATCGGGGTCACCAGCGTATCTTCCCAACGGGCCAGGGCCTTTTGCGAGAACGCCTTCGCCACCAGGGCCCGGTGCCTGCCGTGCTCGGGTTCGTCCATTCCGAGCATCACATGCTTACCGAACACATCCCCGAACGCCTGGATGATGATCGCCGACGAGAACGTCTCGTTGTCCCGCAGCATCTGCTGGGCTTCTTCATAGCGGTAGACCATGACGATCGGCTTACCTTCTTGCCCAGGGATACCCGGGATCTCGATCTTCTGGACCGGTTCTTCGCGACGCAGCCTCGCCAGTTCCGTGTAGGGGTCGCGCACATCGCCCGACACGAAGTCGTCGAACTCGCCGAAGTCCTCGAGGTCCTCGAACAACAGTTGCATGGCGTCCCTCCTACGAACCGGCCGGATAGGCGACGGACTTGATCTCGGTGTACTGGTCGAACCCGGCGACACCGTTCTGGCGTCCGATACCGCTGGCCTTATAGCCACCGAACGGCGTGTCAGCGCCGTACCCGGCGGTGCCGTTGAGTCCGATGAATCCGGCGCGTAGTCGCCTGGCCACTGACAGGGCCCTGTCCAGCGTCCCGGCCATTACGTTGCCCGCCAGGCCGTACGGACTGTCGTTGGCGATGCGCACCGCGTCGTCCTCGTCGTCGAACGGGATCACCGAGAGCACCGGGCCGAAGATCTCCTCCTGAGCGATGGTCATCGCGTTGTCGACGTTGACGAAAAGTGTTGGCTTGACGAAGAATCCCCTGTCCATGCCGTCGGGAGCCTCGGCACCTCCGACGAGCAGGGTCGCACCCTCCTCGACGCCCTTGTCGATGTATCCGCGGATGCGCCCGCGCTGCTTGTCGGAGATGATCGGTCCGCACAGCGTGCCCAGATCCTGCGGATCCCCGGGCGCGACACCTTCGTAGATGCCCTTGAGGATTTCGACGCCTTCGTCGTAGCGCGAACGCGGCAGAAGCAGCCGGGTCGGGTTGGCGCAGCCCTGACCCGCGTGCATACACGGCGCGATGCCCATCATGCAGCCCAGCGCGAAGTCCGCGTCCTCGAGCACGATGGTCGCCGACTTGCCGCCCAGTTCGAGGAACAACCGCTTCATCGTCGCCGCGCCCTTCTCCATGATCCGCCTGCCGACGACGGTGGATCCGGTGAACGAGATCAGGTCCACCTTCGGTGACAGGGTGAGTTCTTCACCGACGAAGTGATCCGAGGCGGTGACGACGTTGACGACACCCGGTGGGATGTCGGTGTTCTCGGCAATCAGCCGCCCCAACCGGGTGGCGTTGTACGGGGTGTTGGGCGCCGGCTTGAGTACGACGGTGTTACCCGTACCGAGGGCTTGCCCGATCTTCTGGATGGTGACCTCGAAGGGGAAGTTCCACGGCACGATCGCCCCGACCACGCCGACGGGCTCGCGCCAGACCTTGCGGGTGGTGTTGACCCCGGTGACCGACACGAGCGCATCGCCCAGTGATGTCTCCCAGGGATATTCGTCGATCAGCCGGGCCGGGTACTTCAGGGCGTCGGATAACGGCGCATCGAGTTGGGGGCCGTGGGTGATGGCACGCGGACAGCCCACCTCGAGGATGAGTTCCTCGCGCAGCTCTTCCTGCTCGGACTCGAGTGCCTCCTGAAGCTGCAGCAGGCACCGTTGCCGAAACGCATGATCCGTGGACCAATTCGTCTCGTCGAACGCTCGCCGCGCCGCGTCGATCGCGCGGTGCATATCGGCCTTCGAGGCATCGGCGACCTCGCCGAGCACCTCCTCGGTGGCCGGGTTGATGTTGGTGAAGGTGCCTGCCTCACCGTCGACGAGCTTGCCGTCGATCATCATCTTCGATTCGAAGCGAACGTCAGCCATGGTCTCTGCTCCCTCGTAGCGCGCCGAACCGCGGGATGCCCATCATCAGCCGGATCATCTGGTGCAGCCCGGCCGACGGGAACACCCGGTTGGCGATCAACAACATTCGCGCGTCGGGGCCGACCGGCCGCTTGACGAACGGTTTCGAACTGTCCAGTGCTTCGGCCAAACCCTCCGCGAACTTGTCGGGCGACCGTGCGGCCATGCGCATAGCGGCCCGCCCACGCTTGTCCATGGTGCGGTGATGCGGCGCATAGGGACCGGTCAGATCGCGACAGTCGGTGGTTCCCGCATCGGTGATGATCTCGGTGTCGTAGGTACCGGTCACCAGGATCGTGACGCCGATGCCGAACGGCGCGATCTCGGCGGCCATCGACTCGCCCCAGCGTTCCAACGCGCCCTTGACGGCCGAATACGGTGCGGTGGCAGGCATTCCGCGCACACCACCCTGGCTCGACACCAGCACGATGCGACCGCGCCCGGCATCGCGCATGGACGGCAATAACGCCCTGGTCAATCCGACGGGACCGAAGATGTTGGTCGCGAACATCTGCTCCCACAGATTCACCGGTGTCTCCTCGACCATTCCCGCCGCCGAAATGCCGGCGTTGTGCACCAGCGCATACGGGGCGCCGACCGCCTCCTCGATCGACTTGGCCGCCGCCTCGATCGAGGCGGTGTCGGTGAGGTCGAGCGTGACACCGACCAGGTTCGGATCGTCCGGCACCGCGCCGGTCGCCTCACGCAGCCGTTGCATGCCGGCATCGACGGACCGCATGGCCGCGACGACCCGCCAGCCGCACCGGTACAGATGAGACGCCGATGCCAACCCCAGCCCCCGCGAGGCGCCGGTGATGACGACGCTGCGCTCAGCCCTCATTGTCTGTTCTTCGCGCAAGCGCTCATCACCCATTGTCTGTTCTTCGCGCAAGCGCTCATCACCCATCCTGGGCGTCCGGTGCGCACCGATTGCTCTTCTCACCCAGTTCCACGTCCGGGCGCCCGTCGGGCTGCCCGCTCATCCAGGTCGACATGATCCCGACGGAGTACGGACCCGGTTGGCCGTTCGCTTCGTAGAAGCCCTGCGGGTCATAGACCTTCACTTCCGGATACGGCCACGGGCAGGCCACCGACGTCGAGATCTTGGTCGCCTTCACGATCGCGAAAAGCCCGCCGTAACAGAAATAGGCGACGTTGATGATCACGAACATCACCACGAAGGTGCCCAGCCTAGGCCTCGAGGCGAAGATCCGCGCCCGCTGAGCAAGCTTCTCCGCGACGGACTTACCGGTGTCGTCGCGGTAGAGCAGCACACCGGCGGGGATCATCACGAACGTCACCGCCACCACTTCCCAGATCAACGGGAACTGATAGGTGTCTCCGGTGAACACCGACGCCCACGGCGGCACCTGCGAATAGATGTACATGCCGGTGCGCACCAGGGTGATCTCGAGCGCCGCGTCCACCACCACCCCGATAGGGAAGATGATGGCCGCCAGGCTGATCAGCGGATGGCGCCACACGAATGACTCGACAGGCCTGCGCGCCTGCAGTTTCCGCAAGATCCAGATCGCCGGGAAATAGGGCCCGAGATAGAACATCACGTAGCCGAGGACCACGAACGGTTCCACCGTCGGTGACAGCGACACCAACGGCCAGTCCTCGGGCAGGTGCGCCAGCTCGGGGTTGTAGACCGCGAACGGCGACCAGTTCATGATCGGGTCTTGCCACACGATCAACGACGTGACGAGTGCCATCAGCAACGTCGGGTTGTGCGGGTTTCGTCGCCAGTGCACCACCCACAAGGTGATGATGACGGCCATCGTGATGACGGTGAAGGTCTCGAGGATCACCACCCAGGTGGACGTGCTCCACCCGAACAGCACCTCGACGGGCCGCGGTGTCCCCTCGACATCGGGATTGGCGATGCGTGGGGACCCCGGACCCTTACGGGTGTTGACGGCGAAGAACACGGCAACGGCAAGGAGTGCCGCCACCGAGATCGACGGCCCGAGCCAGGACCGTTTCGTCGGCCCCGGAGAGGCCGGCGAGGTGGCTTCGGCCTTCGGCGTTTCAGTGGTCACGGTTCACTCCTCACCAAAGCGGTCGACGAGATGAGAGTTGACGCCGTCGGCGTCCAGCCTTCGGGCGACCAGATACCCGGCGCCCATCCACGCCCGGCGCGTCCAGTTGCCGAACGAGACGCGGGTCCCCGGCGCCCCCGCGGCCGCGGGCATCATCTTGACGCGTTCCAAGGCCTCCTTGACACCGCGCGGACTCAGCGGATGCGCATCGCTGCACGCGCGAAGCAACGCTGTGGCGACGTCGCAGTTCACCACGGGCACACAGTATTCGGGCCTGCGGCCGAACTTCTCCTGGTACTTGTCGAGGAACCGCTGGCCGACAGGGTTGCCCTCGTCGTACTGGTCGACGCCCGTCCACCCCATGAACGCGTTCCACATGATCGGGTTGATCCACGCGTTCTGGAAAGCCGTGCTGGTGAAGCGCGGTGGATCCCAGCCGAGTTCTTCCAGAGCAGGGTTGACGAACACGATGCCGAACCCGAAACCGGCGTGCACCACGGCCTGCGCCTTGGCTTCGTACAGAGTCCGCACCGCTTCCGAGACATCCTGGGCCGTCTGCGCGATCGCGACTTCGGCGACGATCCGGATCCCCTTGCGACGGCACGCGTTCCGGAAGTTCTTCACGTATGTCTCGCCGACCAGTGACTGCTCCATGAGGACGCCTACCTCGTGGTGTCCGCCCTTGGCCAGAAGGTCCGCCCAGAAGATCGGCTCGTCGGTCAAAGAACCCTGCGGAAACGCGAACGTCCACTCCCCCAACCACGCGTCGCTGCCGGTGACGCTGAGCGCGGGCACCCGGAACCGCTCCTCGATGGCCTCGCGGGTCGGCACGCAGTTGTCGGTGATGTGCGGGCCGAACACCGCGAGGCACCCCTCGTCGACGAGTTCGCCGTAGGCGTCGATCACCGCTTTGACCGAACCTTTCGGCAGCCCCTCGACCTCCTTGTAGATGATCTCGATGGGCCGATCGATCACGCCGTTCTCAACCGCCTCGGCGAATATCAGCTCGAAGGGATTGGACAGATCTTCCTTCATCTCCTGCGGGTAGAGGTCGGGCAGCTTGAAGTCCATGAGGTACCCGAACTTGATCGGTTCCGCGGTGCTCTCGTAGGACATGCCACCTCCGTCGTTGGAAACCTAATATTTGTTCAGACAGTAGCGAGGGTCATGATCAGGGTCAATCACCCGGAGCCTGGTCGACCAAGTACGCGTCGATCATCTCGACCAAACCGCGGGTCACGGTGGCGTCATCGGTGAGCGGGCCGGCGATCGCGGCGCGCGCGGCGTCCCGTGGGGCCAAACCTTCGGCGATCAGCCGACCCGCGGCGATCAATACCCGCGTGGAAGCGACTTCGCGGAGTCCCCCCGTCTCCAACCGCCGGATCGCATGACCCAGCCGGACCAGTTCCGCGGCACGGTCGTGCGCGATGCCCGCTTCGCTGGCGACGATCTTCTCTTCGACGTCTGTTGTGGGAAAACCGAATTCGATCGCAACCATCCGCTGCCTTGTGGAGTCCTTGAGATCCTTCAGCACGCTCTGGTAGCCCGGGTTATAGGAGACGACCAGACAGAACCCCGGCGCCGCTTCCAGCGTGACCCCCAGCCGTTCGATCGGCAGTTGTCTGCGGTGGTCGGCCAGCGGGTGCAGCACGACGGTGGTGTCCTGCCGGGCTTCGACGACCTCGTCGAGATAGCAGATCGCACCGTCGCGGACCGCACGGGTCAGGGGCCCGTCGACCCACTCGGTCTCACCGCCGCGTAGCAGAAACCGGCCGACGAGATCGGCGGTGGTCAGGTCGTCATGGCAGGCGACGGTGATCAGCGGACGATCCAGGTCGTGGGCCATCGCCTCGACGAACCGCGTCTTGCCACAGCCCGTCGGGCCCTTGAGTGCGATGGAAAGCCCCTGCTTGTATGCGGCCTTGAAGACCTGCTCCTCGTTCGCGACGGGCACGTAGTAGGGCCGCGGTGGCTTCACCTGCATGGCTTCCCTTCGGTTCGAACTCGCTTAGGACCCTAGCGCGGAACAGATGTTTGGTTCAAGATGCAGACGCAGTCGACACGCGCCGGCGCAGGTCTGCGGTGCGCAGCGCCGCGCGGAACAGCGGACCGATCACGTCGGCCAGCTGCGTGGGCTTGGGTATCGACGCGTGTGCAGCGCTGCCGAACACCATGGCCAGCTCCCCGGAGTCGGTGGCCGCGCCGATCGTCAAGCACAAGCAGCCGATACCCTTCCGCCGGGCCTCCCCCAGCGCCCGGCGTACGTCGGCCGCACCGTAGCGCCGTTCGTAGCCGTGGTCGTAGGCCAAGCCGTCGGACAGCACGACCAGCAGACGTCGTGACGTGCCCGCCTTCTCCGTCATCACCGCCGTACCGTGCCGAACGGCCGCCCCCAGCCGTGAATAGGCGCCCGGGGTGAGGCTGCCCAGGCGGCGCATGACCATCGCGTCGAGGTGATCGTCGAAACGCTTGACCGGCACGAGATGAACGGCCGAGCGGCCCTGTGACTGAAAGGCGTACAACGCGACACGGTCTCCGAGGTCATGGAGGGCAACGGTCAGCGCCGCTGCGGCCGTACGCTGCTGCTCGTGCACGGTCTGGCCGAAAGTGCCCGATTCACCTGCCGAACCGGAGACGTCGAGCAGGACGAGCACGGCCAAATCGCGACGCCTTCGCAGATTGTCGAGGTAGACCGCCTCGTCGGGCGTCGAACCCGCCAGGGTTTCGACGCGCGCCTCGACCGCGGCATCGACGTCGATATCGTCGCCCTGGACCTGCCGGTGACACCGGTCCAGCCCGATACCCAGGCGGGTGAGGGGGCGGCGCAAGGCGTGGACATCCGGGCGAACCAGCGCTTCCCGCTTCTCAATCGGTGCGTCGATCTCCACCACGGTGCACCAGTCCGGCCGGTAGCCGCGTCGCTGGAAGTCCCACTCGTCATACGTGCGCCCCCCGGTTGTGGAGGCTTCCCAGCCGTCGGAGTCCACCGCACCGGCCGCACTCGAGGTCACCGCACCTGCGCCACGAAATCCCCTGCGGGAGCGATGGGTTGGCGTATCCGCGCCCGGCGTGCCCGCACCGGAGAGTTTGCGGACACTCTTTGTCATCCTTTTCAGGAGCCTGCCGAGCGCACCGCCCCCACCAACAGGACTCGTGAAGGGATCCATCATGTCTTCGCCGTCGTCGAAGTCGTCATCGCCGTCGTCGAGGTCGGCCAGTTCCTTGTTCGCCTCGCGCCGAGGGACGTGCCCGCCGGCCGATTCCACCTGGGCGGCGGAGGCGCGGTTGGCCAACAGCTTCTGCGCCCTGATGACGCCGAACCCCGCGGGTGGATCGGCGATGTCACGACTTTGCCCCGCCACCTTCAACGAACCGACCGCCGAATCCGCGCGGGCGGCGAGGTCACAGTCGACAAGGCGGCGCACACCCGACGGCAGCAGGTCGTCGTTGACCGACAACGCTCGCTGACCCTCGACCGCGAGGTACCGGCGCGCCAGGGCCGGCCGTCTGACGAGTTTGCGCACCACCTCCGTTTCCAGGCCTCCACTGGCCAGCAGCGAGGCCTGCACTGTTACCGCCTCGAGTTGGCGGTCCGCGCCGGCGGATGGATCGACGAACACCGTGACGCCGTCCGTCCATGCCGGTTCACCCGGTGCGGCAGGCGCGACCGCTACCGTGCGGCCGGCCAGGGCCGAGGCCAGCAGCGCCAAACGCCTGGGGTTGTCGGCGTCCTCGCTCGTCATCGAGCGCGCCCTTTCTCGTTGACCAAATATCTGTTCCAACGTAGAGTCCGACCGGACCGCCGTCAATCGCCGGAGGAACGATGATCGATTTCGCCGAGCAGGTCGCCGTGGTCACCGGGGCTGGCCGCGGGCTCGGCCGTGTGTATGCGCTCGAGTTGGCAAGGCGCGGAGCATCGATCGTCGTCAACGACCTCGGCGCAACCATGCATGGCGACGGCCGGAACACGGCGGTCGCCGATCAGGTGGTCGAGGAGATCACCGCGTCCGGCGGCACGGCCGTAGCGTCCTATGACTCGGTGGACAGCCCGGCTGGCGGTGAGGCGATCGTCCGAACCGCCGTCGACGCGTTCGGCCGGCTCGACGCGGTGATCAGCAATGCGGGCATCTTCAACTCCATCGCGTTCGACGAACTGACTCCCGTCGACTGGCGACGCATGCTTTCGGTTCATCTCGACGGTGCGTTCTACCTGTCGCAGCCCGCCTACCGGGTGATGAAGGGGCAGGGCTACGGGCGGTTCGTTTTCATCGCGTCGTCGGCGGGCGTGTTCGGTCAGCACCTGGAGGCGCATTATGCCGCGGCCAAGGCCGGCATTGTCGGCCTTAACAATGTCATCGCGCTCGAGGGTGAACCGCACGGGATTCGCGCCAATACCGTGCTGCCCTTCGGGATCTCCCGGATGGTCACCGAAACGCTGGGCGACCCGAAAGCCCTGGAGGACAACGGCTTCTTCGCCGCCATCCGTCCCGAGCTCGTCGCTCCACTCGTGGTGTACCTGGCCAGCCGGGCCTGCGATGTCAACCATCAGAACTTCTCGGCATGTGCGGGCCGGTTCGCCAGGGTCTTCATCGGGCTGAGCGAGGGCTGGCTGGCACCACGGGACGGTGATCCGACGGCTGAGGACATCGCCGGCCACCTCGAGGCGGTCGCGGCCACCGAGCCGTTCACCGTTCCGGGATCGATCTACGACGAGGTGTTCGCGGTGACCGGGCGCCTCGGCATGTCGGGCTGAATGTCACGGCTCGACTGGGCCTCGACATCGTTGACCCAAAGATCTGTTCCAGATTATCGTCGGGCGCGTAGACCGAGCGTAAGGAGCACCCATGGACATCGACGAGCTCCTCACGACCACCCGGTCGGCGCGCAAATCACTGGACCTCGACGCGCCCGTCGATCGTCGCGATATCGCGGACTGCCTGCGGATCGGGATGCATGCCGCCAACGGCTCGAACCAACAGAGCTGGCGTTGGGTGGCCGTATTCGACGAGAAACTCCGCGCGCGCCTCGCCGACCTCTACCGCGACGCCTATCTGCAGAGGGTCGGTGGGCAACTGGTCGCCGACCTGCTGCCGCCCGATACCCCGGGCAAGAAAATCATGTCCTCGACCGAGTGGCTGGTCGAGAACATGGCGAAGGTCCCGCTTCTCGTAATCCCCTGCTATGAACCGTATCTGCCGCGCGTCGACGGCGACGAGTCCTTTTACCAGGCGACGTTGTACGGTTCGATCTTCCCCGCCGTCTGGAATTTCGCGCTGGCGCTTCACACGCGCGGCTACGGAACCTGCGTGACGACGTTGCATCTGACCCACGAGGCAGCGGTCCGCGATCTGCTCGGCATCCCGGAAAATTACGTCCAGGGCTGCCTTCTGCCGGTCGGGCGGCTGCGGCCCGGCGTCAGATTCCGTCCGGCCGAACGCCGACCGATCGCCGAGGTGGTCGCCGTGGACACCTGGGAGGGAACACCGCTGTGAACGAGAGGCTGCAGGCGTTGTGCGACCGGGCAGACATCTTCGACTGCATGCAGCGGTACGCCCGCGGGATGGATCGACGTGACCGCGAACTGGTGCGTTCGGCCTACCACGACGGCGCCGTCGACGAGCACATCGGTTTCGTGGGCCCCGTCGACGACTTCATCGAGTGGGCATTTGCGTACCACGAGACGCAATCCCGCTACCAGCACTACCTGCTGAACCACACCGCGGACATCACGGGCGACCAGGCGCACACCGAAACGTACTATCTGTTCGTCGGCACCGACCGCGCCCCGGCAAACCACCTGACCGTCAACGGCGGCCGCTACATCGACCGGCTCGAGCGCCGGGATGGCCGTTGGGCCATCGCCGCGCGGGTCTGCGTCGTGGAATGGCACACCGAGGGAACGACGCTGATCACCGACGAGACCATGGGCTTTCTCGCCGACATCCTCACCGTCGCGCATGACCGAAGCGACATCTCCTACGAGCGCCCGCTGAACCCCGCTCGCTTTCCATCCAGCTCGTGACCGCCGGCCCGCTACCGGCGCTTCCACCTCGAGGAACCCTGCCCGGCGGCCCAGTTCTGGTAGCGTTAACCAAACTTTGGGTCGGTTCGACCAAACAGGTGGACGGGAGCCTGCGTTGGAGGTGTCGTGGGGCGTCGTGTGACGCCGAAGGCCGACCTCGCGAAGCACGCGGGCCATTCCTACGACGACGGCACCCGGCGGACCGAAATCTTGCAGACCGCGGCGTCGTTGATCGCCACGTCCGGGCTGCGTACGTCACTTCAGGAGATCGCCGACGCCGCAGGCATCTTGCCCGGCAGCCTGTATCACCATTTCGAGTCCAAGGAAGCGATCCTCGTCGAGTTGCTTCGGCGATACCACGAGGACCTCGATCGCATCGCCGATGAAGCCCTCGATCGGCTCGACGACCCCGCCCCGCTGTCGGCGTTCGATCGGATCGTGGAGTTGGGCGCCGCGATCGCCCAGTGCGCGGTGACCCACAGCGCCGCACTGCAGATGACGTTCTACGAGACACCGACCTCGAATCCGGAACTGGCCGCGCTGGCCCAACAGCGCCCGGCGAAGATCCTCGAAGCGATGGTGCAGACGCTACGTGCCGCGCGGTGGAGTGGTTATCTGCGACCGGACGTCGACCTGCCGGTCCTTGCCGACCGGATCGTCCAGTCGATGCGCCAAGTCGGACTCGATGTCATCCGGCACAGCGCAGGCGCCGACAAAGTCGCGGCCACGCTGTGCCGGATCCTGCTGGAAGGACTGGCCACCGTCCCTCCCGGTGACGCCGAACTCGATCGCTCCCCCGCGTTCATCGCCGCCGACGACGCGGTGAAGTCGTGGATCGAGGAGGAAGAGAACGCGCCCAACGACAAGGCTTCACACGTGCGCGCGGTCGCCCGAGCCGAATTCGGGCGAAAAGGCTACGAGGTCACCACGATCCGCGACATTGCATCGGCCGCCGGCCTCGGCACCGGAACAGTGTACCGCTTGATCGGGTCGAAAGAGGAACTGCTGGCCTCGATCATGCAGTCGTTCGGCGAGAAGGTCGCCGAGGTGGGGTGGACGAGCGTGCTGCGGTCCGAGGCATCGGCGGTCGAGAAACTCGATGCGTTGAGCTGGATCCACACCAACGCGCTCGCCCACTTCGGCGACGAGTTCCGGATCCAGTTGGCATGGATGCGACAGTCTCCTCCGGACACCCCGAACATCGCATGGCTGTTCACCAAACGCGTCCGCCAGATGAAATCCCTTCTCACCGCCGGGATCCGCGCCGGCGAGATCGCGATCGACGCACCGTCGAACGAGACTCTGGCCCGCGTCGTCATCGGGGTCTCGTGGATCCCGGAGAACCTGCTCCACGATCTCGGCCCCCGCGCGTCGCAGATCCACGTCCGCGACACCCTGCTGCGCGGCGTCACCACGCGCTCGACGGCCGAGGACGCTAGCCGACGATGATCGGCAGCCTGCCCCAGCCTCGCACGCTGGATGTGTGGGCCATCGCGGCGTCCGCGTAGTCGACCTCCCACTCGGGCCATCGGCGCAGCATCTCCTCGAATGCGACCCTGGCCTGCATCCGGGCCAGCGACGAGCCGAGGCAGAAGTGCAGCCCCTGCCCGAACGACAGATGCGATCCGCCGCGATGGATGTCGAATCTCTCCCCGTCGGGGTAGCGCCGTTCGTCGCGGTTGGCAGAACCGTTGAGCAGCAGCATCACCGAGCCCTCGGCGATCGCCTGCCCGTAAGCCTCGGTGTCGCGGGCGACATATCGGGCCTGCACCGGCGACGGCGCCTGGTAGCGCAACACCTCCTCGATCGCCCCGGGAATCAGCGAGAAGTCGTCGAGAAGTTCGCGTCGCTGATCGGGGTGCTCGGCGAGCATCTGAGCGATGAAACCGATCAGCCTGGTGGTCGTCTCGTTACCGGCACCGGCGATCATGCTCGTGTAGGTCATCACCTCGATCCGAGACAGCGGCCGCACCTGACCGTCGTCTTCGACCTCGGCGTTGAGCAATTGGGTCATCAGATCGTCCGACGGATGTTCGGCCCGCCACTCGATGTAGTCGGCGAACAGCTGGTAGGCGTTCTCGAACGTCGCCGCCGACACTGACTGAAAGCTCCCCTCCTTCAACCCAATCGACGCATCGGTGTTGTCGCGAATCTGCTGCTGTCCCTGCTCCGGAATACCCAGCAGGTAACCGATGGTCCGCATCGGGATCAGCGCCCCGAAGTCGCCGATCACGTCGAAACGGGAAGCACCCGTAAGGGAGTCGAGCGCACGCACGCAGAACTGGCGCACAAGGGGTTCGATGGCTTCCATCCGGCGCGGGGTGAAGACCTTCGACAGCACCCGTCGGTGAATGTCGTGAAGGGGAGGATCCTCGAACAGGATCACGCCCGGCGGTACGTCCACACCGCTCATGATGACGTCCATCGTGGTGCCCTTGCCCGAACGGTAGGTGTCCCAGTCGTGTAGCCCCTTGGCGACGTCGTCGTAGCGGCTCAACGCGTAGAAGTTGTACTTGTCGTTGTAATAGAGCGGCGCCTCGTCGCGCATCCTCTTCCAGATGGGGTACGGGTCATCGTCGATGTCGAAATCGAATGGGTCGTAGTACAGATCGACGGTGTTGGTATCGGTCATCTGCTGCTCTCTCTTGTCATCGTCGGGGTCGCTGCCGCGTCAGCGGCGCGCCTCAGATATGGCCACGCGATCTCGGGTGGAATACCGCCGCACAGCGGTGACAGATTGAGAAACCCTCCCCCGCGGATGATTTCGCGCGCCTGTTCAGAGCTGATGATCCGGTGCGAAGTGTAGTGGTGGCGCAGTTCCTCCACATCGCGAGCCGCCGAGATGCCGGCCGAAGCGTGGTTGTCCGGATTCCACTGCGCATACATGCGGGCGTCGTGAAACAGGTGTTCGCCGATCTCGTCCCACCCCTCGTCGACGTCATCGGCGACGAACGTGACCGTCGGCGTGTCGGGCGGGGGTAACAGCACACCGCCGGGCTCGTGCCCGTGCGCGCGCGACGCGGTTTCGTACGCGTCCCGCATACCGGTCACGCTGCCATTGGCGAGAAGACCCAGACCGTAACGTCCGGCGCGGCGCGCCGCCGCAAGGCTGGCACCGCCCCACATCAAAGTCGGCCCGCCGCGAGTGCACGGTGGCGGTGACACCATGATGCGGCGGTTGTCGTGCACGGTGGGCCGGCCGGTCAGCAGCGTCCGCAACAAGTCGAGATTCTCGTCGGCCAGCGCGCCCCGGCGCGACCGGTCGATACCGAAGTGCTCGAACTCTTCGGGCCGGTAGCCCAACCCGAATACATACGAAGCCCGGCCGTTGCTGAGAATGTCGAGCACCGCAACGTCTTCGGCCAGCCGAACGGGATCGTAGAACGGCAGTATCACGACCACGCTGAGCGCCAATCGCTCGGTACGGGCCGCGATCGCCGATGCCAACATCAGGGGTGCCGGCAGATAGCCGTCCTCTGATCCGTGGTGCTCGCACAGCACCGCCGCCACGCACCCGTGCTGCTCGGCCCACGCCGACATGTCGATTGCCGCCGCATACAGGTCGGTCGTCGCCGCACCGAAACGCGGTGCCCGCATGTCGAATCGGATCGAGAACATCGCTGACTCCCGCTGCTCACCCGAACGCGTGCCGGGGCAACGTGTTCGGCAGGTCCAGCGAACTCAGCAGACCGGCGGGAGCCGCCACCACGTAGGGAATCGCGTTGACCACGCGCATCGCGGTGGCGGCCATCGCCGCATGCCCCGCGCCGTGGCCCTCGGCGGCGCCGAGGTTCATCGCGCAGTGGATGTCGGGATCACCGTCGATGTCGACGCGATACGTGGCGTCGAACTCCGAGGTCGGCCAGTCCGGCGCCACGTCGCGTGCCATCCGGATGATGTGCTGGACGACGATGGCTTCCCGGCCGTTGACCACACCCGCGGCCCTGGTGCTCACCGCGCCACACGTCCCGGCCTCGATCGTGCCGAACGCCACCTCGATGTCCCTGTCGGTCACGCGGCGGTCGAGGCTGCCGCGGACCTCCTCGACCTCGACGCCGAGACCCGCCGCGATCAGGTGGATCGGTGCCCGCCAGGCCATTTCGATGAATCCCGGAGTCTTCAGCAGCGGTTCGAAATCGAGCGGGCGTCCGAAGCCCATGCCGTTCATCATCACATCGGCCACCGGGTAGTGGTCATTGAGCGCGACCTCGGTGACGGTCACGCAGCGGATCCGCTTCGACTGCGTGGCCAGCACCAGCGCGAGCTGATCGGAGCCGAAGCCGGGAAAGATCCCCGAGGCGTAGAAGGACGCGCCGCCTCTCTTCGCAGCCTCTTCCATCTGGTCGCGCCACTCCGGTGAGTAGTAGGCAGGCGGATAGATCAGGGTGGTCGACGACGTCGACACGACATTGATCCCGGCGTCGAGGAGTTTCAGGTAATCGGGCACCGCTCCCGCATCGCGTTCCGGTCCGCTCGCGGCGTACACCACGCAGTCCGGTTGCAGCGCGACCAACTCGTCTGCGTCATTGGTGGCTGCCACCCCGATCGGATCACCGCCGGCCAAGGCCCCAGCGTCCTTGCCGATCTTCTCCTCGGAGTGCACCCACACCCCGACCAGCTCGAGGTCGGGCCTGCCCCGGATCGCGTCGATGGCAATCGATCCGACGCCTCCTGTCGACCAGACGACGGTCCTCAGCGGTGTTGTCACGGATTCTCCTGTCGGTCAAGTAGATGCGGCCGCCGTCGCGGCGCGTTCGAGATACGGCCAAGCCAGCTCAGGCGGTAAACCGCCGCACAGTGGAAGCAGCGGAAGCGGCCTGCCGTCTTGGACGTACGCGGCGGCCTCCTCGGGTGTGAAGATGCGATACGGGCCGCCCGGTTCCCGCAGTTCGGACACGCTCTGTGCCCTTGAGATGCTCGCCACCGAATCGTCGCCGTGCCGGTAGGAGGCGGCCATCACCGCGTCATGCAGCAGGTACGGTCCCAACTCCTGCCATGCCGCGTCCACATCGTCGGCGACAAAGACGGCCGTCGCCGCCCCCTCGCCGGGGAACTGCATGAGGCCTGGCTCGAATCCCTTGTCACGACATTCGTTCTCGTAGAACCGTTTCAACCCCTCAGAATCCACCTGGGAGATGAAACCGAGCCCGTGCCGCGCGGCGCGCCGGGCGGCGGCCCTGCTGCCGCCGGCGATCAGCAGGTACGGCCCGCCGGGAGTCGCCGGAGGCGGCGTGACCTGGACGCGGCGGCCGTCGATGTCGATCGGTTCCCCGGTCAACAGTCGCAACAGCTGCGCCAGCGACTCGTCGGCGACCGCGCCCCGTCGGCTCGTGCCCACACCGAAGTGCTCGTACTCCTCGGCGCGGTGCCCGATGCCGAACGCATAAGAGACGCGGCCGCGACTGATGATGTCGAGCACGGCGATGTTCTCGGCCAGCCGGACGGTGTCCCAGAAGGTGATCGGCACGGCGGCCAACATGATCGCCAGCCGGGTGGTTCGTGCGGCGATCGCCGACGCCAGGAGGTGCGGTGACGGCAGATGCCCGTCCTCGGTGCCGTGATGTTCGGAGAGCACGGCGACAACCGCACCGCGCGTCTCGGCCCATTCGCACATCTGCACAGCGCACGCATAGAGGTCGGTTGCAGGCGCGCCGGCAGCGGGCGCGCGCATGTCGAAACGAAGCGTGAACATCAGCGCCGCAAGAAGGCCGAAGGATCCACGACGACCGACTCTAACCTAATTTTTGTTCTGGCTGCGCTTAATAGTGAATGCTATTCTCAGACCTGGCCCGAGACATGGATCTCGCCCCGTCGCGCTCCCCGAGGAGGATCGATGACCGGAGGCAAACACCGCGTGGTGGTCTGGTCGACCGGCGGAATCGGGTCGATTGCGATCCGCGCGATTTCGCAGCGACCCGACCTGGATCTCGTCGGGGTGTGGGTGCACTCCCCCGACAAGGACGGCATGGACGCGGGCGAACTCGCCAACGGACAGCCGATCGGGGTGGCCACCACCACGGACGCCGATGCGTTGATCGGGCTGCGGCCCGACTGCGTCGTCTATGCGGCAAGCGGGCCCGAACGTGACGCGCTCGCCATCCCGGACTATGTCAAGCTGCTCAACGCCGGCATCAACGTGGTGACGACGAGCACCACCCACCTGGTCAATCCGCACGCCTACGAGCCAGCCGAGTGGCGTGACCAACTGGCCGCGGCGGCCAAGGGGGGCCAGGTCTCGCTATACGCCTCGGGCATCGAACCGGGCTTCGTCGCCGACTACCTACCGCTTGTGCTTTGCACCCAGTCCTCACAGATCGAGAAGATCCACGCCTACGAGATCGGCCTCTACGACGACTACGGCGTGCCCGACATCATGAGCGACGCTTTGGGATTCGGCCGCCCGCTCGACTACCAGCCGTGGATCTCGTTCCCCGGCGCGATCGCCGGCGAATGGCAGGGCCAGATCCGCATGGTCGCCGAAGCCCTCGGCGTCGAGGTGCAGGAGGTGCGCGAGACGTTCGACCGCACGGTGACCGAGCGGCCGCTCGAGGTGGCGATGGGCACCGTCGAGGCGGGGACGTGCGGCGCCCTGCGGATGCAGGCCATCGGCATCGTCGACGGCCGCGAGGCGATCGTGATCGAACACGTCACCCGATTGGCGGCGGATGTGGCTCCGCAGTGGCCGACGCTGCCGAATGCCCTCGGCTATCGGATCGTGATCACCGGTCAGCCCGACATCGAGTGCACGATGGCAGCCACCGTCCGCGACCGCAAGGACGCGGCCATCGAAAGCATGACCTCCGGCGCTGGCGCAATGGTCGCCACGGCCATGCGTGTCGTCAATGCGGTGCCCTATGTCATTGCCGCACAACCCGGTCTGCTCAGCTCGGTCGAGCTACCCTTGACGATCCCGCGGCACGCATTCAACCCACGCGGGTCAGCCTGAACGGCATCTCGATGTCGAGCACCTTGTTGAAACCGCAGGCGCCACTGGGACCCTCGGTCTTGTCCCACCCCTGGTACTTGTTGGGGTCCTGCGGATAACCCAGCCAGAACACCCACGACTGCTTGCCCGGGTAGGCCGTACCGTCGATGCACGGTTCCCAGTCCGGCACGGTCCTGGTCACCTTCCACCGGCCGCTCATATACACCAGATCCGCGCTCCAACCCTGATCGCTCTCGACCCGACCAGTGCAATCCTGATACGTCGTGCATGTCGAGGTGATGGTCCAGGTCTGGGTGACGCTCGCCTCGTCGTGGCGCGAGTCGTTGGTTGTCGCCCACCGGCCGTCGGAAAACGCGGTGAACACGCCGTTGATCGCGACCTCGTTCTGCGCCTGTGCGAGCGGCGCGGAGTGCACCGCCGCGGTGATCGTCACCGCGATCGTCAACGCCCGTATCACTGCTCGCCTCCCTCGTAGATCAACTGCTGCCACGACTTCGGGCTCTGCGCGAGATCGGTTTGGCGGCCGACGTTTCCGTCCGGCGTTGCATACTGGCCGGTCTGCGGGTCGTAGTGCGCGATGGCGACGGATGGTCCCTCCGCGGAGCGCCCGGTGGTGACCGAACTCGGCGTTGCGGGTACCGCCCCGGCCGGAGGCGGCGAACCGTCTGACTGCGGCGGTGGCCCGTGTGGGGTCCCCGCCTGAGGTGCGGGTGCATCGGCGGCGCCCTGCTGGTCCACCGGTTGCGAAACAAGGGGCGGGATCGCGTTCGGAGGCAGCGACGGCATCTTCGCTCCGGGTGCGAGCGGCGGAGGCGGGATCGGCGGCACCATGCCCTGCGGCAGCGGCGTGCCCTCCAGCGGGGCGAAGAGGTTCTCGTCGGCCCTGACCCGGTCGTCGGGCGGCACGCCCTGTGCGATGAGATTCGGATCGATCGGATACGCACCGAGAGTGTGCTGGCGCATCGCCAGCGGTTCATAGGGTTTGTCGCTGTAGCACTGCTCGACGGTCGGCGCCCGCTTACCGGGCACCCCCATGCACGGCGCATTGCGCGCACCACGCACGATGATCGGCGAATCCTGCGGCAGCTTGCAATAAATCCCGTCCGGCGTGTCGACCGTGGTCTGATCGTCGGGGCTCCGCCATTGCGAGGGCGGCAGGAAGCCGACGGTGCACGGGTTGGGGTCGGCCATCTGAATGCGGAAATCACCCAGGGCGATACCCGTGGGATTGTTATGGGGAGCCGACGACTGCACGTTGGCCACGAACGGCGGTAACAGCACGAGCACCTGCTCCAGCGAGGGACGGTAGGTGACTGCAACCTGACCGATGGTGGTCATGTTGGCCAGCAGCACCGGCAGTGTCGGCTTGATCTGTTCGAGCAGGGCACCGACCTCGTCCGCGGCGGTGGGGCCCTCGTCCAGAAGAGTGCGGAGCTGCGGGTCATTGGCCACGACCTGACCGGTGATCCCGGCGAGGCGCCGCGCCCACACCCGCAACGAGTCGGTCGAGCGGACCTGCGAATCGAGCAGAGGCACCGAGTCTTCGGCCAACCTCGCCGAGCGCGACGGGTCCTCGTTCAGGGCTTCGGAGACCGTGGCTGACGAGTCCACCAGCGAACCCATGTCGAAGCCGGCTCCGCTGAACGCCTTGTACGATTCGTCGATCAATTCGCTAAGGCGACCCTTGGGGATGCTCGCGATCAGGGTGTTCACCTGCTCGAGCATCGGGCTCACCGGCTGCGGAATCGTGGTGTCAGACATGGCGATCACCGATCCGTCTTCCAGATATGGCGGCGACTCGGTGCGCGGAAGCAGCTCGACGTACTGCTCGCCGACGGCTGACACGCTGCGCACTTCGGCCTGCAGATCGGCCGGGATTCTCGGCGAGGTGTCGAGCCGCAGCGTCGCGGTGGCCCGGGTGCGGGACACGTCCATCTCGGTCACCTTGCCGATCTGCACCCCACGATAGGTGACGTTGGCGAACCGGTAGAGCCCACCGGAGGACGGCAACTCCATTGTGACGGTGATCTTCCCAATGCCCAGCAGGGTGGGCACCTGCATGTAGGCGAACACCATTGCGACCACGCCGATGATCGACGCGATCGAGAAGATCACGAGCTGAATGCGCACCATCCGCGGCAGCATCAGCCACCACCCCCCGGTTCCCACGGTGCGGGCGCAGCATTGGGAATCGGGCCGAAGGGCGGCGAGGTGCCTACGCCCAATGGGAATTTGGTGTAGTACGCGTCGTATCCGGGGTCACCCGGCGCGGGAATCAACGATGCACGGTTCTGCCCGAGCGCGGTGCCGAGCAGCAATCCACGCTTGAGCCGCGCGTTCGTCCAGTCCACCGTGACGAAGAGATTCACGTAATCACCGCGCACCCCGCGGTCGATCAAGTTCTGGCTCAACGGGAAGGTCGGCAAGGCAGCCAGCGCAGTGTCGATCTCTGCGCCCACGTCGGCGAGCGCGCGCAGGGTCGGCTCCAAGTTCTGCAGATTCGTCACGAGGTCGGCCTGCGTGTCGTTGATCAAGCCGGAAACCGTATCGCTGAACTGCCCCAACCGCTTCAGTGCGGTGGTGAAGTTGGGTCGTTCCCGGATCAGGACGTCGAGCGCGGGTGGAATCTTGTCGAGCGCGCGGGTGAGCAGCCGTTGTTCATCACCCAACCGCTGCGAGAACCTGTTCAACTCGTCGATGGTCGCGATGATGTTGTCGCGCTGTTGGTACAGGGTCCCGACGAAGGTGTCCAGCCGGGTGATCAAGTCGCGCACCGTTCCCTGACGACCCGACAGCGCGGTATTGAAATTGGCGATGATGTCGCCGATCTGGCCCAGTCCCCCGCCGTTGACCACCGCCGCCAGGGACGACAGCGTCTGTTCCGTCGACGGATAGGTCGACGTCCTGTCGAGAGCGATGGTGGCGCCGGGACTGAGCCTGCCGCGCGGTTCGTCGCCGGGCGGCGGGTCGAGCGCGACGTGCATCGATCCCAGGAGGCTGGTCTGCCCCACCGTGGCCACAGCGTTGCCGGGCACCACGACCTCGGGCTTCACCGAGACCTCCAGGTCGATGTGCCAGCCGTGCAGCGTCATCTTCCCGACGCTGCCGACCACGACATCGTCGATCATCACCGGCGAATTCGACTCGAGGGTCCCGATATTCGCAAGTTCGACGTGGTAGACGTTGCTATCCGGCCCTCGGCCCACCGCGCCCGGCAGGGGTAGCGAGTTGACCCCTTGGAATGAGCAACCGGTGACCGTCAGCAGGATGCTCAGGCCGACCGCCACCATCCGACGAGCCGTCATGAGGGGGCTCCACCGTGTGGGACCGGGGCCACCGTCGCCGGTGGCGCCTGCGCACTCGGCCGCTCGGCGGGCAGCAGCATGTCCTGCACGGTCGGCGGGCCGGGTGACGCCGGCGCGACGGCCGCGGGCGGCAGACCGGGCGGGGCGGGCGGCGCGCCCCATCCGGGAGGCGGCGGCACGTCGCCGATTCCGGTGTAGGCCGACACCGCGGGCGGGGGCTCGGGCTGATCGTCGGGCGGCCCGCCCGCCCCGGGCATCAGTTCCGGTTCGGAATACCGCAGCATGTACGGCGGCGGGTTCGCTGTCAGGAACAGGCTGAACGGGAACGGCACGTTGTTGATGCTCGCCGTGCGCAGGCCGGGCCCGAGGTACTGCGCGCACAGCTTGCCTGTGGTGGGCGAGGTGACGTTTTGCAGCGCCCCGATCATGCCGCAGATGGCCCACACCGGATTCGACAGGTTGTTGAGCACGAACACACCGCTGGCGGCGCCGGTACGCGGGTCAAACATGTTGACCGCGTTGGCGATCGAGTGCGGCGCGATGTGCAGTACGTTCTCCAGTGCCATGCGATTGTCGACGAGGTTCTGGGTGACGCTGGCCAGTCGCTGAATCTGTTCGGCGGTCTGGTCTCGGCTGCCCCTGATGAACCGGGTCGTCTCGCCCACGACGTCGGACAAGTTCTTCAGCGCGGCGTCGAGATCGGATCGGCTGTCGTCGACGACGCTGGTCAACGTCGCGAACCTGTCCTGGAACTGCACGATCTGCTCGTTGCTGTCGCGCAGCGCGGTGACGAACGTCTGCAAGTGGTTGATGGTGTCGACGATGTTGCCGCTGCCGTCGGCGAGTATGCGACCGACACCCGAAAGCTGGGCAAGCGTTTGACGCAGTTTGTCGCCGTTGCCGCCGAGCGCGCCGGCCGCGCTGTCGATGAACCTGCCGACCGAACCAGTCGACATACCCTCGGCGGGGCCAAGGTCCGTTGCCAGGCGCATCAGCTGCTCTTTGACCTCGTTCCACTCGACCGGAACTGCCGTGCGGTCCAACGGGATAACGGCACCGTCGGCCATCACCGGCCCCGACTCGTAGGCGGGTGTCAGTTGGACGTACCGCGCCGAGACCAGGTTCTGCGCGACGATAACCGCCTTGGCGCCGGCGGGCACCCTGATGCCGTGGTCGACGACCAACCTCATCTCGGCCTGCGTGCCGACCGGTTTGATCGATTCGATGGAGCCCACCTTGACGCCGGCGATACGGACCTCGTCACCGGGGTAGATGGCGGTCGCGGTGGTGAAGTGGGCGGTGATGGTCGTTGGCCGCAACACGGTCTGCCGGAACAGGACCACGGCTCCCCCGACGAGCGCCACCGCCAGCGCCACAGCAAGCGAACGCTTCACCCAGATGTTGTTCATCGCCCCGGACCCCACTGCTCATGGGGCATCGGAATTCCGTTGTACGGGAACGGAAGCTCGGCGCGCGGCCCGGCATTGTCGGGCGGCTGGCCGGCGTTGACCCCGCGCCGGAACCCGAACGCATAATCGAAGAACGGCTGGAAAATCTGACCGAAGAAGATGTTGGGTATGTAGGCCTGGTAGTAGGGACCGTTACCGATCGTCTCGCCCAACGTGATCTGGAACTTCGCCAGCCCGGGAAGCGCTTTGGCGATGTTGTCGCGGTTGCGCTCCAGGATCTCGGTGACGGCGTTGAGCTTCTCCAATGTGGGGGCGAGCTGTTTCTCGTTGTCGGCGATGAGGCCGGACAGCTGCTTGGATAACGCCGATGTGTGCGCGAGCAGTTCGACGATGGCGTAGCGCCGCGCCGACAACACCGACACCAGGTCGTTGGCGTTCAGAATCAGCGTGCTCACCTGCTGGCTGCGGTCCGACAGGATCTCGGTGACATCGGCGCCGTTTGCGAGCAAATCGCCCAGCGTTTCGTCACGGTCGTTGATCGCCGTTGACAACCGGGTCAGCCCGTCGAACGCCGGGCCCAGCTGCGGCGCCACCTGGTCCAGGGTCGCGGCCAACGTATCCAAGGACTGGTTCAACGACGCGGTGTCGGTGCCCGCGGTGTTGCTCGTCAGCTCGCTGACCGCTTCGGTCAACGAATACGGGGATGCGGTGCGCGACACGGGGATCACGTCCATCGGGTCCAGTGACCCCTCGCCCTTCGATTCCAGGGTCACGACCCGCTCGCCCAGCAGGGTTCCGGTCCGGATGTGTGCGGTGGTGTCCGACCCCAACGACACCGAGCCGTCGACCACCATCGTCACCAGCGCGTTGCGCCCCTGGAGCGCAACGGTGGAGACGGTCCCCACCTTGATTCCCGAGATCGTGACGTCGTTGCCCGCCGCCAGCCCGCCGGCGTCGCTGAACTGCGCCTGATACCGCACCGCGGTCGCCCATGACACCAGTCGTTCGGGAGCGAGCCCGACGGCGATGACGAGGACGATCAGCACCACGCCGAGGATTCCGGCGCGGATGAGTTGTCTGCCACGGTATTTCAGCATCAGGGCTCGGCACACCTCCCGTTTTCCTGTTTAAGCCAGGGGAAGACGGCGGTGCGGCCCTGCAGGTCGGTCACCCGCCACTTGAGTTCGCAGATGTAGTAGTTGAAGAAGCTTCCGTACGACCCGGTACGGACCAGTTTCCGGTAGTTCTCGGGCGCCTTCTGCAGGCTCGTGTCGATCCGGTCCTTCTGGAAGTCGAGGTTGGGCGCCAATCGGGCAAGCTCATCGATGGTGCCCGCCAGCGGCGCGCGCGCATCGCTGAGGAGGTCGGCCACGGACGCCGAGCCGTTGTTCAGCGACTCGATCGCTGTGCCGATCGGGTCGCGTTCAGCCGCAAGCTCCGTGACGAGCTTCTCCAGGCGGTCGATCGTGCCCGAGAACTTGTCCCCCTCGCGATTCAGGGTCGTAAGCAGGGTGCGCAGATTGTCGATCAGCGCCTGGATCGTCTGGTTGTGCTCGGCAAGGGCTGTGGTGAATCCGGAGGTGTTGTTCAGCAGCGACTGCAGGGTGCCGCCCTGCCCCTGGAAGATCTGGATCAGCGACGCCGACAAGGCGTTCACATCCTCCGGATTGAGTCCCCGGATAACGGGTTTGAGGCCGCCGAGAAGGAGGTCGAGATCAAGGGCGCCCTGGGTCCGTTCCACCGGAATCTGTGAGTCGGGTGGCATCGGTGTTCCGTCGGGCCCCTCGATCAGCTCCAGATATCGGTCGCCGACCAGGTTCAGGTACCGGACCGCGGCTCGCGTGCCCGTGGTCATGCGTACATTCGGATCGGCGTCGAAGCTGACCAGCACGGTTTTGTCGGGGCGTAACTTGACGCTGTTGACCGTGCCGACCCGCATCCCGGCCACCCGCACGGACTGTCCGGTTTTCAGCCGGGAGGCGTCGGCGAACACCGCCGTGTAATCCTTGGTGCTCCCGGTTTGGTATTGACCGAAGATGAAGAACAGCGATGCGGTAAGCAACGTCATCACGAGCGCGAAAAGCCCGAACTTGACCACGGTCGGCCGCAGCGAACGCCTCATCCCGGCATTCCGATCTGTGCTGTATTACGGGGCGGCCCAGCGGTTTCTGTGTCGGGGAACATGATCTGCTTGATGATGTCGGCATTGAGGACGATGCCCGGATAGGTGCGTCGCCACGGATTGGTACCGGTGTCTGCCACCACATACGGTGCGGCGGTCTCGAACGGCAGCTTCGGCAGCCCGGTGCACTGCGGACCGCCCTCGGCGCCTGCCTTGGGCAGATCCAGAGGATAGCGATACCGCTCCTGCGCCCACAGGAAGCCGGCCAGCACCTCGACGCCCGGCGCTTTCAACGGTGGGAAATGCGCTGACTCGACTATGCCGGCCAGCGCACACCACAACGCCTGGTTGTATTCGTTGGTCAATGATGTGGTCGGGACCAACAGCCGCACGACGTCGGTCAGCGCCTGACGGTTCTGCGCGATCACCTCGTTGCCGACATCGGCGAGCCCGATCACGCTGACGAGCGCCGCATCGAGATCGTCTTGTTTGTCGACGATGGACTCGCTGATGGTCGCCGCGTTGTCGGCGATCGACACGAGATCCCCTGACGCGTCTGCGTATGCGCGAAGCACTCCGGGAGCCAGTTCCAGATCGCGGTTGAGCGCCGGCAGGCTGGGCTCGAGCGTCGCGAGGTAGGAGTCGAGGTCGGAAAGCATCTTGCCGAACTTCTGTCCACGACCGGATACGGCTTGGGCGATCGCACCGAGCGTGGCATTCAGTTTCGCCGGTTCGATCGTGGACAGCACCGAGGTCAGCTGCTCGAAGACGGTGTTCACCTCGACCATCACATGCTGGGCCTCGATCACCTGACCGGCGCGCAGCGATTGGGGTGACGGCTCTTCGGGAAAGACGAATTGGACTTGTTTGGCGCCGAACACCGTTGGCGACGCGATGTCGACGAGCGCGTTGGCCGGAATCGCATCGAGCCGCGAAGGATCCATCGCCAGATGCAGTGCCGCCTCACCGCTGGGCAGTTCTTCGATCGCCTCTACCCGTCCCACCTGGACGCCACGGATTTCGACCTTGGCATCGGGATTCATCACCAGGCCGGCGCGCTGCGAGATCACAGTCACCGGAACGGTATCGGCGAAGTCGCCGCGAAATAGGCTCGCCGCCAAAGCGAACACCGCCACGAGTGCGGCGATCGACGCCAATCCGACGAGCGGGCGCAGCAGATAACGCTTCACCGATCGCTCCCGCGCTCATGCCCGAGGCGCTCCGCACCGCACCCCGCCGATCGGTATGACAAGCCCGCTTTCCCCCCAGTGTGCGATCGAGGACGGTGCAGGACTTTACGCCGGAACATATCTTTGGGTCAATCGCTCCCGTTATCAAGCGGATTTTCTTAGTCGCAGATCCTCTCCCCGGTAGCGGCAAGGCCACTATTTGTTTGCTGCACAAGAATGACACACAGTTCACTGCACTTCAACAGGCAGAAATGGGACACTTCGGTGTTATCTGTCTCGCGCTCGTGACGTACGTGACCAGATTGTCAGGTAGGCCGACCGTCGGGCTTGCATGGAACAATGATTAGGCCCACCGCGGGCATTATTCAGCGCAATGACAAGTCGACGGATACAACGCGTCGTCGACGATGCGACTCAATCGTGCCGTGCGACCGACGCCGCGCGAAGCCAAATGGCAATTATTACGAGAATAGAGACGGGCAGTCTTGGAAAGGCCGGCCCCTGTGATTCGGCGCGAAACGTGTTGGTATTTCGGGCGACTACTTACTGTCGCAAGCGTCAGTTGATCGACGCGGCGCGATCGAGGCGCCCCGCCTATTCCGGGAGCCGCAATTCGGGCTTTTCGACCTCTTCGATATTGACGTCCTTGAAGGTGATCACGCGGACCTGTTTGACGAAGCGGGCGGGCCGGTACATGTCCCACACCCAGGCGTCGGCCAACCGCAGCTCGAAATAGACCTCTCCGTCGGAGTTGCGCGGCACCAGTTCGACGCTGTTGGCGAGGTAGAACCTGCGCTCGGTCTCCACCACGTAACTGAACTGGCCGACGATGTCCTTGTATTCGCGGTAGAGCGAGAGCTCCATCTCGGTTTCGTATTTCTCGAGATCCTCGGCACTCATCGCTCAGCTGTCCTTCATCTTGGTCGCTGCCCCCTTGTTGGCTCCCATTGTCCCCTACCCGGCTTCGTCACATTGCTCCGGTGGACCCACGTGACGGGAGTCAACCAGTTCGGTCACCACTCTGATTCCTGCCGCCGTGGCCACCCGGCGCACATTGATGAACGAGTGCCGGTGTTGGCTACAGGGCCCCAGCTCGGCCAGCGCCGCGCTGTGCGCCGGCGTGCTGTAGCCCTTGTGAAGCGCGAAGCCGTACCCAGGG
Source organism: Mycobacterium neumannii (assembly GCF_002245615.1). Lineage (NCBI taxonomy): Bacteria > Bacillati > Actinomycetota > Actinomycetes > Mycobacteriales > Mycobacteriaceae > Mycobacterium > Mycobacterium neumannii. The sequence continues at coordinate 447,093 of NZ_NKCO01000001.1, forward strand.
TGTTCGGCTTCCATCTTCACCATCAGACGGTCGCGGCTGACCTTGGCCAGCACGCTGGCCGCCGCGATGCACGCCGCGGCCGCATCGCCGCCGACCACCGGAAGCGACGGCGCCGACAGCCCGGGGACGCGGAAACCGTCGGACAGCACATAGCCCGGTCGCACGGACAGGCCCGCGACCGCGCGGCGCATGCCCTCGATGTTGGCCACATGCACGCCGCGGCGATCGACCTCATGGGAGGGGATGAACACCACGTGGTAAGCCAGGGCGTAACGCCGAATCAGGGGGAAAAGGCGCTCGCGCTCCTTTTCGTTGAGCTTCTTCGAATCGTCGAGCGCCGAGAGGCTCTCCAACCGATTCGGACCGAGAACACAGGCGGCGACGACGAGGGGGCCCGCACACGCGCCGCGGCCGACCTCGTCGACGCCGGCGACCGGCCCGAGGCCGCTGCGATACAGCGCAGATTCCAGGGTGCGCAGCCCCGAGGATTTCCGGATCACAGTGCGCGGAGGCCACGTCGCCGGCAAGAACAGCTCTCCTAGTGCGTCTGGCGTTTACGTCTGCGGGTTCTCGCTGCCCACGCCACCCCAACGGGAGGGGGGCCATGCGATGAACCGCGCCTTTCCGATGACATTGTCCACCGGGACGGTGCCCGCCGTCGGGTCGCCCGTGCACAGCAGACCCTTCTGGGCGTCGGCCGGGGTGTTGGTGCAGTGCGCGCGGGAATCAGCCGAGTGGGTGCGGTTGTCCCCCATGACCCACAACCGGCCTTCAGGCACTTCGACCGGCCCGAACTCATTTCCCAGGCATGGATAGATCGCGGGGTCCGCCTGCATGGTCTCGGGGTCCAGGTACGGCTCGTCGAGCCGCTTGCCGTCGACGGTCAACCCGGTCGCCGCTCGGCATTCCACCGTCTGGCCGCCCACCGCGATGATCCGCTTGACGAGGTCGTTCTCGTCGGGCGGGACGAATCCGACGACCGAGAGCACGTTCTGCACCCATCGGATCGCGGTGTTGTCCGAGCGGATCGACCGGTAGTTGATGTTCCAGTTCGGCGGGCCCTTGAACACGACGACGTCGCCGGGCTCGGGTGACGAGAACCGGTAGGTCAACTTGTCGACCATGATCCGGTCGCCGGTGCAGCCAGGGCAGCCGTGCAGGGTCGGTTCCATCGACTCCGACGGAATCAGATACGGCCGGGCGACGAACGTGAGCATGACGTAATAGATGACGAGCGCGATCGAGATGAGGATCGCGAATTCTCGGAGCGCACCGCCCTTTTTCTTGGGCTTTTCCGTCTCGCTGTCCGGCTCGGCGGTCTCGGGCCGGTGCTCGGCTGATGATTCGTCGGGCTCTGAGGAACCGGTCACCGCATCAGGGTAGCCAGCGCCGTGCTCAGCCCCGCGCTGCTCGCGCTCCAAGGATCAAGCCCCGGCGCCGACAGCCGACCGGGACGTCAGCGCTTTTCCTTGATCTTGGCTTTCTTGCCGCGCAGCTCACGCAGGTAGTACAGCTTGGCGCGACGTACGTCACCACGGGTCACGACGTCGATGTGGTCGACGTTGGGCGAATGCACCGGAAAGGTCCGCTCGACGCCGACGCCGTAGCTCTCCTTGCGCACGGTGAAGGTCTCCCGGACACCGCCACCCTGGCGACGCAGGACCACACCCTTGAAGACCTGGATGCGCTCCTTGGAGCCCTCGATGACCTTGACGTGCACGTTGACGGTGTCGCCGGGACCGAAGTCCGGGATGTCGTCGCGCAGTGATGTCTGATCGACGAAGTCCAGCGTGTTCATCGGTGACACTTCCTTGCGGTTGGCGGCTGCGGGCGCTGCAGTCACGTGGACGCCGTGACATGGCCTGCCGAGCCGATCTGATCGGGCGAATCGGGGTGTATCTCGCAGCGGGCGGAACGAGCCGTTCCCGGGTCCTGCACAGACAACTGCTCAATTGTGCCAGATGAGACCTGATCCAGCGAAATCGCGCCGGGGCCGTCGGTCCGCGCCTCGCGACGTTACCTAGACAGGCGCCCCGGGTAGCCGGTGATTAGGGTTGACACCAGGGCCGAAGCAACGCGGCGGGCCCCAATTTTCTCATCCGGGCCATTTGAGGAGGGTCATGAGCCGGCGGCCGTCTTTGCTGGTCAAGACGATCGCAATCGTCGCCGCCGCGATCGTGGTCGTCGCTGGGTACGAGACGCAAGCACACGACGCGCCATCGACCGTCATCGCGCCGCAGGGCGGCTCCGGACCGCTGCCCGACGCCCGGCCCGATGAGCCCGCCGCCTCCTTCGGCGGGCTCGTCGCCCGCACGCGCCGGGCCACCGAGCAGGCCGCCGAGACCGGTGCCGACCTCTCCGTCGCCGTGCTCGACCGCAATACCGGAACCTTCGTGTCCAACGGCAACAACGAGGCGATGCCGATCGCGTCGGTGGTCAAGCTGTTCATCGCCGACGACCTGCTGCTGCAGGAATCGCAGGGGAAGACCGAAATCCCGCCCGAGGACCGTAAGGCGTTGGATGCGATGCTGCGGTCATCCGATGACAGCGCGGCCGAGATCTTCTGGAATCGCGGCGGCGGCAGCGAGATCGTTTCGCGCGTCACCGCGCGGTACGGCCTGCGCGCGACCAGCACGCCGTACAACGGCCGCTGGTTCAACACCTTGAGCACCACGGGAGATTTGGTGCGGTACTACTCAGAGTTGCTCTCGGGCGGCGGCGGCCTACCCCCCGACAAGACCGACGTCATCGTGTCGAACCTGGCCAGGTCGACTCCGACGGCGCCCGACGGCACCATGCCCGGCGGTATCTACCCGCAGCGGTTCGGCATCCCCGAAGGGCTCTACGAGGAGCGGGTGGCGGTCAAGCAGGGCTGGTTCTGTTGCTGGAACGGCGGAAACTGGGTGCACTGGTCCACCGGGGCGATCGGCACCGATCGTCGATTCGTCATGGCGATCGCATCGATGCAGCCCGCCGACGACGCCACCGCACGCGACACGATGACGCAGGCGGTCAAGACCATGTTCCCCGGCGGCCGAATCTAGGCTCCGCGTAGCAAGTTCGACGAAAGTCGGCCGAGAACCGCGAAAAGGGCACTTCGCGCCGCGAGAATCCGGCACGCTGCGTTGATGACTCCAGCTGGGCAACTGCCGACCATCTCGCGCCGGGCCGCACTCGGTGCATTCGGGCTGGGCGCCGCCGCCATGGCCACCGCGCCGCAAGCGGCGGGTCAGCTCGATCAGGGCTATGAGGCGATGCTGATGAAATGCATCGACCCTCGGTTCACCACCGAAACGTGGAAGTACATGTCCGGCCGCGGGTGGCAGAACAACTACAGCCAGTTCGCCTTCGCCGGCGGGCCGGTCGGCGCGGTGGCCCCGGCGTTCGCCGGCTGGCACGAGACGTTCTGGGAGAACCTCGCGATCTCGGTGGACCTGCATTGGCTGACGCGGTTGATCGGTATGGCACACCGCGACTGCGGCGCAGCGGCAGTGGCCTACGGCGACAGGGGGCTGACCGACAAGGTGTACGAGACCGAGATGCTGTCGGGGGCGTTGCGGGCATTCCGGGAGGAGGCCGGCCGGCGTCAGCCTGCCCTCGTCGTCGAACTCGGCATCATGGATCTGAACGGAGTTGTCGAAGTCGTCACCTGAGGCGCTCAGTCGAGCAGGTCGGGTCGACGCTCGCGGGTGCGCTCCAATCCTTGTTCGCGACGCCATGCGGCGACCTTGGCGTGGTCGCCGGAGAGCAGGACATCGGGTACGTCGAGGCCCCGCCAGCTGGGCGGCCGGGTGTAGCTCGGACCCTCGAGGATGCCTTCGGAATGTGAATCCTGTTGATGTGACTGCGGATTGCCGAGCACGTCGGGCAGCAACCGCACGACGGCCTCGATCATCACCAGTGCCGCCGACTCGCCCCCGGGCAACACGTAGTCACCGATCGACACCTCCTCGACGCGCATGCGGCGCGCCGCGTCCTCGACGACGCGCTGGTCGATTCCCTCGTAGCGTCCACATGCGAACACCAGGTGTTTCTCGGTTGCCCATGCGCTGGCGTCGGCCTGCCGGAACAGTCGTCCCGCAGGCGTCGGCACCACCAGAAGCGTTTGTTCCGAACAGATCTCGTCGAGTGCCGCGCCCCACACCGGCGCCTTCATCACCATCCCCGGTCCGCCGCCGTAGGGCGCGTCGTCGACCGAGCGGTGCACGTCATGCGTCCAGCGGCGCAGATCGTGTACCTCCAGTTGCACGATGCCGGATTCAATAGCTCTGCCCGGCAATGACTGCCGCAGAGGTTCGAGGTAGGCCGGGAAGATCGTCACAACGTCTATTCGCATCGCTCAGATCTCCAGCAGGCCGTCCGGCGGGTCGATTTCGATGACCTCGTCAGCCAACGACACCGACGTCACGATCGCGCTGACGAACGGCACCAGAACTTCGCGTTCGTCAGCGCGGACCGCGAGCAGCTCACCGGCGGCCGTATGCAGCACCTCGGTGACGGTGCCGATGTCGTCGCCGTTTGTTGTCCGCACCCGCAGGCCCTCGAGTTGATGGTCGTAGTACTCGTCGGGGTCATCGATCGGTGGCAGTTCCTGCGAGTCGACGAGGAACAGGATTCCGCGCAGCGCGTCGGCGGCGTTGCGGTTGTCGATGCCGTCGAACCGGACCAGCAGACGGCCGCCGTGTTCACGGACCGACTCGATCCGGTACTCGCGCTCGGGACCGCCCTTCGCGGGTCGCCCGCGCAACGACGTCCCGGCTGCAAACCGCGCATCGGGATCGTCGGTGCGGACGTCCACCACCACTTCACCGGCGATGCCGTGCGCTTTGGCCACGCGCCCGACAACGAGGTCCATGATGACCGACTACTGGTCGGTGTCCACCACGTCGACGCGGATACCGCGACCGCCGATACCGGCGACCAGTGTGCGCAGCGCGGTCGCGGTGCGCCCACCGCGGCCGATCACCTTGCCCAGGTCATCGGGGTGAACGTGAACCTCGACGGTGCGACCACGCCGGCTGGTCACCATGTCGACGCGGACGTCGTCGGGGTTGTCGACGATTCCGCGCACGAGGTGTTCGACCGCGTCGACGACGACAGAACTCACGGCCTGACTCAGCTTTCGGTGGCGCCGGCGACGGTGGCGTCCTCACCCTCAGCCGAAGGCTCGGACTCGTCCTTGGCTGGCGCCGGATCGGCCTGGGCCTCGGCCTCGACCGCCTCCTTATCCGACTCGTCTGAGGCCTTGTCGTCGGCTGCCTTTTTGGCGGCGGGCGCCTTCTTCTTCTTGGGCTGCGTGGCCTCGGTACTCGGACCGCCCTCGGCCTCCGCGAGCGCCGCGTTGAACAGATCCAGCTTGCTGGGCTTGGGCTCCTTGACCTTCAGCGTGCCTTCCGCACCGGGCAGACCCTTGTACTTCTGCCAGTCACCGGTGATCTTCAGCAACGCGAGCACCGGTTCGGTCGGCTGCGCGCCGACGCTGAGCCAGTACTGGGCCCGCTCCGAGTTGATCTCGATGAGGCTGGGGTCTTCCTTCGGGTGGTAGCGACCGATCACCTCGATGGAGCGGCCCTGACGGCGGGTGCGCGCGTCGGCGACGGTGATGCGGTACTGGGGGTTGCGGATCTTGCCGAGCCGCGCGAGCTTGATCTTTACAGCCATGGTGGTACGTCTTCTCCTGTGATTGCCACGCTGGCAATTCAGCGATCGAGGCGGGTTGCCTCGGCCCGGTTTTGCCTTGCATGTGTGACCGCCGCAGAAGCGCCCGGCGAAATCGCTCGAAACGGGTCCCGCGGCAGACAGCCGCCCATTGTGCCAGAACAGCCGCGACCGGCAAAAATCCGCGCCGCGAGCGCTCAGACGAGTTTGTCGAAGCACTTCTCCTCGACCCGCTTGCTCATGCGCCAGCCGTCGGCGGTGCGCACGAACTCGTCGACGTACCAGATCCCGACGAAGTAGATCTGACCCTCGCTGCCCATCACCATCGGGTTGAAGCAGATCGCACGCGATGAGCCGGTGTCGCCGGTGACGCGGATATCGACGTTGCCCAGCATGTGGTAGTACGCCGGGAAGTTCGGCAGCACGTCCTTGAGCCACGTCTTGACCTGAGGAAAGCGGCCGTCGATGCCGCCGGTGACGCGGTAGTCGATGTAGGCATCCTGGGTGAAAACCCGGTCGAGGTCGTCGAATCGCTTCTGGTCGATGGCCGTCGAGTAGTCGATCAACAGCTGCTGTATTTCGAAGCGGTCGGAAATCTCCTCGAGGCTCAACATGCGTCGATTGAACACGACTAGGCTGCCTGCCCATGCGGAAGCTCTTGATCTGCTTGACCACTGTGTTGTGCCTCGTGGCCTTCGGGACCTCCGTCGCGACCGCCGCGCCCGTCGGCGTGAGCCAACCGTCGGGTTCGGTACCGATACCCGAGGGCCCGGCCCGGTCATGGGTGCTCGCCGATATGGACACCGGTGCGGTGCTCGCCGGGCGCGACGAGTACGGCCAGTACGCGCCGGCCAGCACGATCAAGGTACTGCTGGCGTTGACGGTGCTCGACGAACTGCCGCTTGATGCCACCGTGGTCGCCAACGAGGCCGACACCCGCGTGGAGTGCAACTGTGCGGGCGTGACGCCGGGCATGGTCTACACGACACGGCAACTGCTGGACGCGATTCTGCTGGTCTCAGGCAACGACGCGGCCAACACATTGGCCACCATGCTCGGTGGTTACGACGTCGCCGTGACGAAGATGAACGCCAAGGCCGCCCTGCTCGGTGCCCACGGCACCAACGCGGCGTCGCCGTCGGGCCTCGACGGCCCCGGCATCGACATGTGGTCGTCGCCGCACGATCTGGCGGTCATCTTCCGCGCCGCGATGGCGAACCCGGTGTTCGCGTCGATCACCGCTGCGCCCACGGCGGTCTTCCCCACCAAGGACGGTGACAAAGTCCTGGTCAACCAGGACGTACTGCTCGAGCGCTATCCGGGCATGCTCGGGGGGAAGACGGGGTTCACCGACCGCGCCCAGAAGACCTTCGTCGGCGCTGCGCAACGCGACGGTCGCCGGTTGGTCGTCGCGTTGATGTACGGCATGGACAAGCCGGGTCAGCCGACCTACTGGGATCAGGCCTCCAGCTTGTTCGACTGGGGTTTCGCGCTCAGTCCGGGCGCCACGATCGGCGCGCTGTGATCACCGGATGAGTTGCTGAATCGCAACACATCCGAGACCGGGACGGGGAACCCCGCCGATACGCTCGGCGACCATGCGAAGCATGTTGGCTGCGTTGGCCATTGCGCTGACTTGCGCAATGACACTGGCCATCGGCGTCGCCGCGCCCGCATCATCTCAACCGCGAGGCGAACCGTCGGGCGCCGTCGCGCTGCCCGACGGGCCGGCGCAGGCCTGGGTGCTCGCTGACGTCGATTCCGGCCGAATCCTGGCCTCGCGCAATCCCTATGAGCCGCATGCGCCCGCAAGCACCATCAAGGCGCTGCTCGCGATGGTGGTACTCGACCACCTTCCGCTCAACGCGGCGATCGCGGCCAGGCCGGCGGCCGCCGACGTCGAATGCTCCTGCGCCGGAGTAAAAGCCGGGCGCGCCTACACCGTGCGCCAACTGCTCGACGGGCTGATGTTGGTCTCGGGTAACGAGGCCGCCAACGTTCTCGCCGACGGCCTCGGCGGTTACCGCGTCGCGGTGGCGAAGATGAACGCCAAGGCGCAGTCGCTGGGCGCGCGCAGCACGCGTGCGTCGTCGCCGTCAGGGCTGGACGGTCCGGGCATGGAGTCGTTCACCACCGCCAGCGACCTCGCGCAGATCTATCGCCATGCGCTGCGGTATCCGGTGTTCGCCGCGATCGTGCGCCAGCCGTCGTCGCTGTTCCCGACCGACAACGGTCCTAAGACGATCACCAATCAGAACCAGCTGCTCAAGCGATATCCGGGCACGCTCGTCGGCAAGACCGGCTACACCAACCTGGCTCGTAACACCTTTGCCGCCGCCGCCCAACGCGGCAACCGCCGGTTGGTGGTCGCGCAGTTGTACGGCACCGGCGACCTCTACGGTCAGGCGATCAAACTGTTCGACTGGGGCTTCAGCCAGCCCTGAACCCCCGCGAGCGACCGTGTTTGCGCACGACACGCCGCAATTCTTGAGCGCTACACGGACTTTCGTGAGCGACGAGCGTCCGCGAATGTACCGATTACCCCGGTGTGTCGTGTACAGACACGGTCGCTCGCGGGGACGGTGCCGCTCGCGAGCTCAGGGGAAGGTTCGGCCGCGGGCTCAGGGGAAGGTGCGGCCGCGCAGGATCACCAGATCCGGGCGGTTGACGACGGCCGCGCCCTTGCGCGGATCGTCGGCGTAACACACCAGGTCGGCGGGCGCGCCGTGCTCCATGCCCGGCCGGCCGAGCCACTCGCGGGCGGCCCAGCACGCCGCACCCAGGGCTTCGGTCGGCGTCATCCCGATATCGGTGAGCGCGTCGATCTCGTCAGCGATGCGGCCGTGGGCGACCATGCTGCCCGCGTCGGTGCCCGCATAGATCGGGACCCCTGCCTCCCTGGCGGCAGCGATGCGCGGATAGCACTTCTCGTGCAGATCCCGCATGTGCTTGGCGTACGTCGGGTATTTCGCGGCGCCGTCGGCGATACCCGGGAAGTTGGCAACGTTGATCAGCGTCGGTACCAGCGCGGTGCCGTACTCGACCATCAGGTCGATGGTGTCGTCGGTCAGGCCCGTCCCGTGCTCGATGCAGTCGATCCCCGCCTTGATCAACCCCGGCAGCGCGTCCTCGCTGAACACGTGCGCGGTGACGCGCGCGCCGTTGGCGTGCGCGGCGTCGATCGCGGCCTTGAGCACATCGTCGGACCACAACGGCGCCAGGTCGCCGACCTCGCGGTCGATCCAGTCGCCGACGAGCTTGACCCACCCGTCGCCGAACCGCGCCTGTTCGGCCACCGCTTCGGGCAGCGCGGATTCGTCGTCCAATTCGATGGCGAACCCGCGCTGATAGCGCTTGGGCCTGGCGAGGTGGCGGCCCGCGCGGATGATCTCCGGCAGATCGTCGTGGTCGGCGAGACTGCGGGTGTCGATCGGCGAACCCGCGTCACGCAGCAGCAGCGCACCGACATCGCGTTCGACCTCGGCCTGTGCGATGCAGTCGTCGAGATTGTCCAGGGGGCCGTGATCGCCGAGACCCACGTGACAGTGGGCGTCGACGAGCCCCGGCAGTATCCACCCGCCGTCGAACACCGTCTCCGCGCCGCTGACCGGTTCGCCGCTGAGCACACCCCCGTCGATCCACCACTCCACGGGTTGCTCATCGGGCAGTCCGATGCCGCGGACATGAAGAACGGGGCGCTCCACGCTACTTCTGGCCCGGGAACTTCAGCTTGGACAGATCGATGTCGGCCAGTCCGGGCGGGAGCTCGTCGAGACCCTTGGGCATATCGGATAGGTCCGGGAAGCCGGCGGGCATGCCCGGCATCGCGGCGCCGAGGGGGTTGCGCACCTTGGGCGGAGTCGGGCCCCTGCCTGACTTCTTGTTCTTTCCGCTCTTCTTCTTGTTCTTCGTGTTCTTACGAGAGTTCTTGCGGCCGAACGGCATTCCCATCTGGCCTGCCATCTGCGACATCATCTTGCGGGCCTCGAAGAACCGCTCGACGAGCTGGTTGACCTCGCCGACCGTCACACCCGACCCGTTGGCGATGCGCAGCCGGCGCGACCCGTTGATGATCTTCGGATCGGCACGCTCCTCGGGCGTCATACCGCGGATGATCGCTTGCAGCCGGTCGAGCTGTTTGTCGTCGACGGAGGCCAGCGCGTCCTTCATCTGACCCGCGCCGGGCAGCATGCCAAGCAGGTTGCCGATCGGGCCCATCTTGCGGATCGCCAGCATCTGCTCGAGGAAGTCCTCCAGCGTCAGTTCGCCACTGCCGATCTTGGCCGCGGCCTCTTCGGCCTTCTGGGCGTCGAAGACCTGCTCGGCCTGCTCGATCAGCGACAGCACATCGCCCATACCGAGGATGCGGCTGGCCATCCGGTCGGGGTGGAAGACGTCGAAGTCCTCGAGCTTCTCACCGCTGGAGGCGAACAGGATCGGCACGCCGGTGATCTCGCGGACCGAGAGCGCAGCACCGCCGCGTGCGTCACCGTCGAGCTTGGTCAACACCACGCCGGTGAAGCCGACGCCCTCGCGGAACGCCTCGGCGGTGGTCACCGCGTCCTGGCCGATCATCGCGTCCAGCACGAAGATCACTTCGTCCGGATCGACGGCCTGCCTGATCGCGGCGGCCTGGCTCATCAGCTGGTCGTCGATGCCGAGGCGGCCGGCGGTGTCGACGATGACCACGTCGAAGTGCTTGGCCTTGGCCTCGGCCAGGCCCGCGGCCGCGACCGCGACCGGATCACCCGGCGCCGCATCGGCCGCACCGTCCGCCGACACACCGGGATGGGGTGCGAACACCGCGACGTCGGCGCGCTGGCCGACGATCTGCAGCTGGTTCACCGCACCGGGGCGCTGGAGGTCGCATGCCACCAGCAGCGGTGTATGGCCCTGAACGCGAAGCCATCTCGCGAGCTTGCCGGCCAGGGTGGTCTTACCGGAACCCTGTAGGCCGGCCAGCATGATCACCGTCGGCGGCGTCTTGGCGAACGCCAGCGGGCGGGTCTCACCGCCGAGGATGCCGATCAGTTCCTCGTTGACGATCTTGACGACCTGCTGGGCCGGGTTGAGCGCGCCGGACACCTCGGCGCCCCGGGCGCGCTCCTTGATGCGGTTGACGAAGGCGCGCACGACGGGCAGCGACACGTCGGCTTCCAGCAACGCCAGCCGGATCTCGCGGGTGGTCGCGTCGATATCGGCGTCGGTCAGCCGCCCTTTGCCGCGCAGGCCCTGCAGGGCCTCGGTCAACCGGTCGGACAGGGATTCAAACACGACGTCCAGCCTAATGGGAGCCGCCAGCGGCGCGCCGGAGCAGGGCGTGCGCGGCGTAAACGGCAGTGATCAGCTCGCTTCGGACACCGGTTTGCGGGCAGGCGGGGCAGGCAGCACCGCGTACAGGTCGCGTTCGATGTCGTCGCAGACGCCCTTGTCTGCGGTGATGCCGAAAAGGTCGACCACCGAGGAGCCCATCGTCGTCACCTTCGCCCACGCGATGTCGATGCCGTCGCGCTCGAACACGGCGGTCAGCCGGGCCAGCAGACCCGCGCGGTCGGTGCTGCGGATCTGCACGACCAGCTCGCCCGACCGGGCACCCTCGGACCACAGGATGCGTGGCGGGGCGGTGACGTGATTGATGGGGACGGCGGCAGGGACCTCGCCGGCGCGCGACGTGCCGTGCCGCGCGGCCTCACGTTCGCGGCGATCCAGTGCCTCCTGCACGTCGAGTTCACCGTCGAGCGCGAGGATGAACTGCTGGCGCAGCACCTCGGCCGCCGGGGGCGAGCCGAAATGCGGGGAGACGACGAACGTGTTGATCGCCGAGCCCTCGTGACCGTTCACCGAGGCCGAATGGACGCGCAACGAGTTCAGCGCGAGCACGCCCGCCGCCTTCGACAGCAGGCCGCGCCGGTCGGGAGCGATGACCGTCACGTTGAAGATCTGCGGGCCGCCCCCCGGTGTCAGCTCCAGATGAACGCCCACCTGTCCAGCGAGCGAAAGATATCGCGGATCAATGGGATCCGGTTGCGGTAGGGGTTCTCCGGCCATCACCATCCGGCAGCGGTGCACGAGATCGCCGAGGAGCGAGGCCTTCCAGTCGCCCCAGACGCCGGGTCCGGTCGCCAGCGAGTCGGCCTCGGCGAGGACGTGAAGCAACTCCAGCAGGACGGGATCGCCGTCGAGAGCGTCGACCACCGACGCAATCGTGTTGGGATCCTGGAGGTCGCGCCGTGTCGCGGTGTGCGGCAGCAGCAGGTGGTGGCGGACGACCTTCGACAGTATCTCGACATCCGACGGCCACATCCCCAGCCTGGTGCCGATCTGGGTGGCCAGCTCCGCACCGATGACGCTGTGATCGCCGCCGCGTCCCTTGCCGATGTCATGGCACAGCGCACCGAGCATCAGAAGGTCCGGACGGGCCACTCGCGTGGTGAAAGCGCTTGCCCGCGCGACGGTTTCGACGAGATGTCGGTCGACTGTCCAGATGTGCACCACATCGCGCGGAGGAAGGTCACGCACCGCACCCCACTCGGGAAACAGGCGCCCCCACAGGCCGGTGCGGTCCAGCGCCTCGATCGTGTCGACCGCCGACGGCCCCGCGGCCAGCATGACGAGCAGGTCCTTGAGCGCCTGATGCGGCCAGGGTGTGCGGAGTTCGGGGGCCGCTGCGGCCAGCCGGGACAGCGTCGAGGCCGCCATCGGCAGCCCCGTCGTCGCCGACGCTGCGGCCACCCGCAGGATCAGGCCGGGATCGCGTTCGGGACGGGCGTCGCGCGCGAGGATGACCTCGCCTGCGAACTCGATGACCCCCTCGTCGAGAGGGCGACGAGGGGGACGGCGCAATGCCGCGAATCCACGGCGGGGAAGCGCGTTACCTGCAGTGCGGATACCGGCGTCGACGTAGAAGCTGATGGTGCGCGCGGCATCGGACAGCATCCGGGCCAGATCGAAGCGGTCACCGATGTGCAGAGCCGCGCCGATCTCGTCGGCATGTTGGGCCAACAACAGGTCGCGGCCGCGGCCGGCCACCCTGTGCAGTTCGGTCCGTACGTTGAGCAACGCCAGATGAGCCTGCCCCAACGACCCGAGCGGCGACGCCAACGTGTGGTTGGGATACCCGTCGGCCAGTTGCGCGATCGCCAGCGCGTTGAGCAGCTGGACGTCACGCAGCCCACCACGACCGCATTTGAGGTCGGGCTCGGCGCGGTGCGCGATCTCTCCGCTGCGCTGCCAGCGCGCACGGGTGTGCTCGACGAGTTCGTCGAAGCGCGAAGCGATTCCGGTACGCCACTGCCGACGGGCTCCCCCGATCAGCAGCGCGGACAGGTCGGCGTCACCGGCGATATGACTCGCTTCCAGCATCGCCAGCCCCGCCGAGATGTCCTCACCGGCCACCTTCAACGCCTCGGGCACGGTCCGCACACTGTGGTCGAGGCGAATGTTGGCGTCCCACAACGGATACCACAGCAGTTCGGCCACCTGGCCGACCACGTCGTCCGGCATGTTGTCGTGCAACAGCATCAGATCCAGGTCGGAGTGCGGCACGAACTCACCCCGGCCCAGGCCACCGGTCGCGACGATGGCGAAGCCGCTGGTGGGCGTGATGCCGATCTCGGTGGCCTTGGTGGTCAGCCAGAACTCGTGCAGGTCTTGCAATGCATGTCGCAGGGCGGCCGAATCCAGTTGGCGCGCACCGTCTGTCAACAGCTGCTTGATCGCGGCGCACAGGTCCGTCGCGGGACGAGACGAGCCCGCCGCCGGCGCCACCCATTGAGGGGCACCGGCGGCGGTTCCCTGCTCCATGCGCTCCTCGGCAGCTGATTCGGGGTTCATCTCACTCATCTCGTCCTCTCCCCCTGTAACTCACGGTGTGTGATCGGACGGAGACGAACTCTCAGTTCTACAAGCGGCTCAAAGGGCGTCGGCTCCCCGTTCCCCGGTGCGTACCCGGACCACGGTGTCGACGGGGCTCACCCACACCTTGCCGTCGCCGATCTTCCCGGTCCGTGCGGCCTGGACGATGACATCGACCACCTTGTCGACGGCGGAGTCCTCGACGACAACCTCGACACGAACCTTCGGCACGAAATCCACGGAGTACTCAGCACCGCGGTAAACCTCGGTGTGCCCCTTCTGGCGCCCGTAGCCCTGAACCTCGCTGACGGTCATCCCGAGGATACCCGTCTGCTCCAGCCCGGTTTTGACATCCTCGAGTGTGAATGGCTTGACGATCGCTGTAATCAGCTTCATTTAGTGGATCCCTTCCGAGGAAATTGTTGCCGATCAGACGAGCTCGTAAGCGGTTTCAGCATGTTCGGTCGCATCAATGCCGGTGTCCTCGTCCTCCGCGGTTACGCGCCAACCCAACGGCTTAACGATAAAGGCAATGATCGCGGTCATGATGCCGGTGAAGATAACCGCCACCAAGGCGATGACGACCTGCACGACGAGCTGCTGGAACCCACCGCCGTAGAACAGCCCGGTCTCCAGCGCCAGGAAGCCGATGCCCACCGTTCCCCACAGGCCCGCTACCAGGTGCACGCCGACCACGTCGAGCGAATCGTCGTAGCCGAACTTGTACTTCAGTCCGACCGCCAGCGCCGACAGCGCGCCCGCGATGACGCCCAGGATCAACGACCCGATCGGCGACAGCGAACCGCAGGCCGGTGTGATGGCCACGAGGCCGGCCACGACGCCCGAGGCGGCACCGACGCTGGTTGCGTGGCCGTCGCGGAGCCGCTCCACCAGCAGCCAGCCCAGCATCGCGGCGGCGGTCGCAGCAGTGGTGTTGACCCAGACCTGGCCGGCGAGCATGTCGGCCGCGCCCTCGGATCCGACGTTGAAGCCGAACCAGCCGAACCACAGGATGGCGGCGCCCAGCATCACGAACGGAATGTTGTGCGGCCGATAGGCGACCTTGCCGAAGCCGGTCCGCTTACCGAGCAGCAGCGCAAGCACCAGTGCGGCCATGCCGGCGTTGATGTGCACCACCGTGCCGCCGGCGAAGTCGATCGGGGATACGTTCGCGGTGCCCTCCTCACTGACGCCGAAAAGCTTGGCCGCAATACCGTTCTCGGCTCCGGACAGCAAGCCGCCACCCCAAACCATGTGGGCCAGCGGGAAATACACCAACGTCACCCAGATCCCGCCGAACACCAGCCACGTGCCGAACTTCATGCGCTCGGCCACCGCACCGCTGATCAGGGCGACGGTGATGACCGCGAAGGTCAGCTGGAAGCCCGCCCAGACGATCGCCGGCACCGAACCGAATCCGCCGAGAACGTACAGCGATATTCCGTCCACTTCCTTGGTCTCCAGCAGCGGGCTCAGCCCGAACAGCGAGAACGGGTTGTCGAAGATGCCCGCGATGTCGCTGTTTCCGGTGTGCGCCGACGCGAACGACATCGAGTAGCCCCACAGCACGTAGATGACGCTCACGACGCCCATGGTCCCGAACGACATCATCATCATGTTCAGAACCGACTTCTGGCGTGACAGCCCACCGTAGAAGAACGCGAGACCGGGCGTCATGAACAGAACCAGCGCCGCGGCGGTGAGCACCCATGCGGTGTCGCCGGAGCTCAACCCGTCGGGGCCGAATGGCGCGAACGCATCATCGGGTAGGGCAAGGGGTAAGGCTGAAACCACTTTGTGTGAACCTCCTTGGGAAGTGCGCCGATCGGATCGGCCTCCCGAAGAGACTCTTTTGTCCGCGTTTCACCGGTGATTCTGTTCCGTTTCCACGAAGTGAACGGACACGCCAGAAGCGTTACGCTCGTGTTTCCACGCGGATTCCGCCGCGACGCACGGCCGCTGCCGGGCGCATCGGACTATCCGAGAAGCGCGTCGACGAATGCGCCGGGCTCGAACGGAGCGAGATCGTCGGCGCCCTCCCCGAGTCCGACGAGCTTGACCGGAACGCCCAATTCCTGCTGCACGCGAAAGACGATTCCGCCCTTGGCCGTGCCGTCGAGCTTCGTCAGCACCACCCCGGTGATGTCGACGACCTCGGCGAACACCCTGGCTTGCGGCAGACCGTTCTGGCCGATCGTGGCATCGAGCACCAGCAGGACTTCGTCGACCTCGGCGCGCTTGCTGACCACCCGCTTGACCTTGCCGAGTTCATCCATCAACCCGGTCTTGGTGTGCAGGCGCCCGGCGGTGTCGATAACGATGACGTCGGCGCCCTCCTTGATGCCCTCGTCGACGGCGTCGAAGGCCACCGAGGCGGGGTCGGCGCCCTCCGGGCCGCGTACCACCTGCGCCCCCACCCGCGACGCCCACGACTGCAACTGATCGGCCGCGGCGGCGCGGAAGGTGTCGGCCGCCCCGAGGACGACGCGGCGACCGTCGGCGACCAGGACGCGGGCCAGCTTGCCGACGGTGGTCGTCTTACCGGTTCCGTTCACCCCGACGACCAGCAGCACCGAGGGTTTGTCCGCGTGCGGCAGAGCCCTGATCGAGCGGTCGAGGTCGGGCTGCAGCGCTTCGATGAGGACCTCGCGCAGCACGGCGCGGGCGTCGGCCTCGTTCCGCACCCGGCTGCTGGCCATCCGGGCGCGCAGCGCGGCGACCACCGACTCCGTCACGACGGGCCCGAGGTCGGCGATCAGCAGCGTGTCTTCCACTTCCTCCCACGACTCGTCGTCCAGGTCGCCTCCGCCGAGCAGCCCCAACATGCTGCGTCCGAGAGTGTTCTGAGACTTGGCGAGCCTGCCCCGCAGCCGCTCGAGCCGCCCTTCTGTCGGTGCGATCTCGTCGAGGACCGGTGCGTCCTGCTCGACGACGGGTGCCGGCTCGGCAGGCGCGGGCGCCGGTTCAGGCGCGGGCGCCAGCTCGGCAGGCGCGGGTGCGGGCGTCGGTTCGTCAGGCGCGGGCGCGGGTTCGGCGGGTGCGGGGCGCTCCTGAACCGGCGGCTCGGGTAGCTGCACGTCGGCGATCGGGCGCTTCGGTGCGTCGCGCGGAATGGTGGCGTCGTCACCGACGGCGGGCAGGCCGGTGGTGTCGATGCGCTCGGGGGGCGCGGTCGGCGCGGATTGCGAGAACGTGATCCCTGCAGAGGCGGTATAGCCCCCGGAACGGTCGATCGGCGTGGCCGTCTCCGTCGACGACAGCCGGATGCGCCGGCGTCGATACCGCACCAGCCCGACGACGAGCGCGGCGACCAATAAAACGGCAATAACCGCTATCGCGATCCACAACCACATCGAGCCAACATCAGTCACGGCGCCATTGTCTCAAGGTGAGCCGCGCCGACGCCCCCCGCGCCCCCTCATGCCTCGATCTGTGCACCGCTTGTTGCGCTCAGCGCGCCAGACGGTGCACAAACCGCGGCTCAGTTGGCCGCGCCGACCAGTTCCTGCCCGCGCATGCGCTGGCTGATGACCGCGGTGATGCCGTCGTCGCGCATGGTGACGCCGTACAGGGCGTCGGCGACCTCCATCGTGGGCTTCTGGTGGGTGATCACGATCAGCTGGGAGCGCTCGCGCAGCTGCTCGAACAAACCGATCAGCCGGCGCAAGTTCACGTCGTCGAGCGCCGCCTCGACCTCGTCCATCACATAGAACGGCGACGGCCTCGCGCGGAAGATCGCCACGAGCATCGCGACCGCGGTCAGCGATTTCTCACCGCCGGACAGCAGCGACAAGCGCTTGATCTTCTTGCCGGGCGGCCGCGCCTCGACCTCGATGCCGGTGGTCAGCATGTCGTTGGGGTTCGTCAGCAGCAGCCTGCCTTCGCCGCCGGGGAAGAGCGTCGAAAACACCTGGGTGAACTCGCGTTCCACGTCGGCGTACGCCTCGGTGAACACCTGAAGGATGCGTGCGTCCACGTCCTCGATCACGTCGAGGAGGTCCTTGCGGGCACCTTTGACGTCCTCCAGTTGGGTGGACAGGAAGTTGTACCGCTCCTCGAGCGCAGCGAACTCCTCGAGCGCCAGCGGGTTGACCCGGCCCAGTTCGTTGAGCTCTCGCTCGGCCTTCTTGGCGCGCCGTTCCTGCGTCGCGCGGTCGAACGGCATCGGTGCAGGCGCGGTGACCTGCTCGCCACGCTCGCGCGCCTGCTCGAACTCGGCCATCTCCAATTCCGTTGGCGGCAACGGCACGTCCGGCCCGTATTCGGCGATCAGGTCGGCGGTTGCCATGCCGAACTGTTCGAGCACCTGCTCCTCGAGCTGCTCGATCCGCAGCGCGGCCTGCGCCTTGGCGACCTCGTCCTTGTGCAGCGCCTCGGTGAGGCCGTTGACTTTGGCGGTGAGCTCGTTGACCTCGTCGCGCGTCGCGGCCAGCGCGGCGGCGCGGTGCTGTCGTTCGGCGGCGACCTCGTCGCGGGCGCGTGAGGCCACCGCCACGACGGCGCTGAGCCGTTGCGCGACAACGCGACCCGATTCCGCGACCGCGGCCGCCACGGCCGCCGCATGTCGACGGGCTTCGCGAGCACGCATCGCGCGTAGCCTTGCCTCGCGTTCGGCCGCGGCGGCCCGGCGCAGCGAGTCAGCCTTTCCGCGAACGGCATTGGCGCGCTCTTCGGCGGTGCGCACCGTCAACCGGGCCTCCACCTCGGCGGTGCGGGCCGCCTCTGCCGCTGCCGTCGTCTCCTGCCGGTTGACGGGCTCGGCTTCGAACGTCGGCTCCTGCTGTGCGTTGTGCAGCCTCTGCTCGAGCTCGGTGAGTTCGTCGACGGTGCGGGACCGATTGGTTTCCAGTTCATTTCGCTGCTGGATCAGCCGCTGCCATTCGTCGTCGGCCGACCGCGCGTCCTGACCGAGCCGACCCAACTGCTCGTAGATCGCCGAGATCGCCGCGTCGGATTCGTTGAGCGCGGCCAACGCCTGCTCGGCGGCATCCTGACGGCTGGCCTGTTCGGCGAGCGCACCGGACAGCGCCGCCGACAGCTCGTCGACCTGTTTTTCGGCCTCTGCGAGCTCGGCGCGGGCCTTGTCGACCTCCGATGCGATCTCGAGCGTGCTGGGTTTGCGATCGGATCCGCCGCTGACCCAGCCCGGGCCCACGAGATCGCCGTCGGTGGTGACCGCCCGCAGCGTCGGATGCGCCGCGACCGCGTCCAGGGCAGCGGCCAGGTCCGAGACCACCACGACGTCGGCGAGCATGGCCCGGACCGCGCCCTGCAGTCGCTGTGGCGCCTCGACCAGATCAACCGCGCGCACCGCGCCGTCGGGCAACGACTGTGCCTGCGGCACTTCACGGTTCGGCCAGTCGCTCAGCACGATCGCCGCCCGGCCGCCGTCGGACTCCTTGAGCGCCGCGACCGCTGCACGAGCGGCTCCCGGGCTCTCGGCGGCCACCGCGTCGGCCGCGGCACCCAGCACGGTCGCGACGGCCACCTCGTAGCCGTTGCGCACCTTCAACAGGTTGGCGACCGAGCCGAGAAGCCCTGCCCCACCACGGTTCTTCTGTAGCCAGGCCGCCCCGTCCTTGCGATCGAGACCCACCGAGAGAGCCTCGATGCGCGCGCGTAGCGAGGCCACCTGACGTTCGGCGCCACGTTCGGCGGCCTGTAGTTCGGCGACGCGTTCGTCGGCGAGCCGCAGCGCGGCGACCGTGCGGTCGTGGTGATCGTCGAGACCGACCTCACCGGCGTCGAGTTCGCCGACGCGACTCTGCACGGTCTCGAACTCGGCCTGGGTCTGTTGCGCGCGGGTGGCGGCCTCGTCGATGGTGCCGGTGAGGCGGGCGACGGTCTCGTCGATCGACTCCACGCGAGTGCGCATGGTGTCGACCTGACCGGCCAGCCGCGCCAGACCCTCGCGACGGTCGGCCTCGGCGCGGGCGGCGGCCATGTGTGCGCGCTCGGCCTCGGCGGCGATGCGCTCGCGTTCGGTGAGTTCGGCGCGGGCCGCCTCGAGCTTGCCGCGCGACTCGGTCAGCTCGCTGAGCAGCCTGCGCTCCTGTTCGGCGACCTCGTCGGCCTGGGCTTCCAGGGCGTCGGGATCCGGACCCGTCGACGCCTCGGGCTCGGTGTCGAGATGCTGTGCGCGCTCGCTGGCGATGCGCACCGTCGCGCTGACGCGTTCGGCGAGCGCGGACAGCGCGAACCACCTCTGCTGCGCCGCGTCCGCGCGTTCGCTGAGGCTGCCGACCGCCGCCTCGTGCGCGGTCAGCTCGGCGGTCTTGGCCTCGAGCCGTGTGGCGATCTCGTCGTGTTCGCGCCGCAGCGTGGTCTCGGCCTGGTTGGTGTTGTCGAACTCGGCGCGGCGGGTGACGAGGTCGTCGGCGGCCAGCCGCAGCCGCGCGTCGCGCAGATCGGCCTGGATGGTTTGTGCGCGCCGGGCCATCTCGGCTTGACGCCCGAGCGGTTTGAGCTGACGGCGCAGTTCGGTGGTCAGGTCGGTCAGCCGGTTCAGGTTGGCCGACATCGCGTCGAGTTTGCGGACCGCTTTTTCCTTGCGCTTGCGGTGCTTGAGGACGCCGGCGGCCTCCTCGATGAACGCGCGCCGGTCCTCGGGGCGCGACTCGAGGATCTCGGAGAGCTTGCCCTGTCCGACGATGACGTGCATCTCGCGCCCGATACCGGAGTCCGACAGCAGTTCCTGCACGTCCATCAACCGGCAACTGCTGCCGTTGATCTCGTACTCGCTGCCGCCGTCGCGGAACATCCGCCGGGTGATCGACACCTCGGAGTACTCGATCGGCAGCGAGTTGTCGGAGTTGTCGATGGTCACCGTCACCTCGGCGCGGCCCAGCGGCGGGCGCGACGACGTGCCGGCGAAGATGACGTCCTCCATCTTGCCGCCGCGCAACGTCTTGGCGCCCTGCTCACCCATCACCCAGGTGAGCGCGTCGACGACATTGGACTTACCCGAACCGTTGGGCCCGACCACGCACGTGATGCCTGGCTCGAAGCGCAGAGTCGTCGGCGAAGCAAACGACTTGAAGCCCTTCAGGGTCAGACTCTTGAGGTGCACGACGTGCCACACTACCGCCGCAGCGGCTATCGCTCGGTGAACCCTTGTAGCGAGTCGCGAGGTTCTGTGAAGTCGGCGACGACGTTGTCGACCCGCCCCGGCGTTTCTCCTCTTTGCAGCAGGTCAAGCAGCCGCTGACAGGACTCGCGTGGCCCCTGGGCGACCACCTGAACCCGGCCGTCGGGCTTGTTGGCCGCGAATCCGGTCAGCCCTAGTTCCAGTGCTCGGGCGCGCGTCCACCACCGGAAGCCGACACCCTGAACGTGCCCGTGCACCCAAGCCGTCAGGCGTACCTCAGCTAACTCCTGCATCATCTACCTCAAACGTCACTTTGGCCCCAGCCTTGAGGGTGCGGCCGACGGTGCAGACCTGGTCGATGGCGCGCTCGACGACCGTGAGCACCCGCGCCCGCTCCTGCTCGGACAGCCCGGACAGGTCGAGTTCCATTCGCTCTTCGAGCAGCGGATAGCGCTCCTGCTCGCGGTCGGCCGCCCCGGAGACGCGGATCGTGGTGCGGTACTGCTCGCCGAGGCGCCGCTGCAGGGGCACGTCGCTGGCCATCCCGCTGCAGGCGGCGAGCGCGATCTTCATCAGCTCACCGGGCGTGAAGACGCCGTCGACGTCCTCGTTGCCGACGAGCACCTCCGCGCCGCGGGAGCTGTGTCCGACATAGCGCCGCACTCCCGTCCGCTCAACCCAAAGTTCGGTCATGGCCCCATCTTCGCCCAGACCGACGTATTGGCGGAAAACCGCGCGCTCAATCGACCATTACGTCGGTCTGGGCGCGGTTCGCCGTACCCGCGGGCGCGGCTGACATTTCGGACAGTAGAACGACGAGCGGTTCATGAACTTCTCGCGCCGCATGATGGCCCCACAGCGTCGGCAGGGCTCGCCTTCGCGCCCATATGCGTCCAGCGAGCGGTCGAAGTAACCCGACTCGCCGTTGACGTTGACATACAGCGAGTCGAATGACGTCCCGCCTTGGGCGAGCGCCTCGCGCATCACCTCGGCGGCCGCGTCGAGCAGCTCGGCCAGCTTCGGCCTGCTCAGAGACGACGCCAACCGGGCGCCGTTGACCTTGGCGCGCCACAGCGCCTCGTCGGCATAGATGTTGCCGATGCCCGAGACGACGGTCTGGTCGAGCAGCTGACGTTTGATCTCGGAGTGCTTGCCGCGCAACACTTTCACCACGCCGTCGCGGTTGAATTGCGGGTCGAGCGGGTCACGCGCGAGGTGCGCGACCGGAAACGGGACGTCGGTCCCGTCGACGGTGACCATGTCGGTGAGCAGCCATCCGCCGAACGTGCGCTGGTCGACGAAGCTCAACGCGGTGCCGTCATCCAGCAGCGCCGCGATGCGCAGGTGATTCTCGCTCGGGGGCGCGCCCAGCAGCATCTGCCCGCTCATGCCGAGGTGCACGACCAGCGCGGAGCCGTCGTCCAGCGTCAGCCACAGGTACTTACCTCGCCGCCCGGTCCCGGTGATCGTGCTGTCGAGCAGGCGCGCGGTCAGATCCGCGGGTCCCGCCTCGTGGCGCCGCACCGCGCGCGGATGATGTACGCGCACAGCGGTGATGGTCTTGCCGACGACGTGTGCGTCCAGTCCGCGACGGACAACCTCGACCTCGGGAAGCTCAGGCATCTACCTCGGCCGTCAGCGCGTTCCACGCCGCCGCGGCCGCCTTGAGTTCGGCCTCCTTCTTGGTGCGCCCGACACCCCTGCCGTATTCGGTGTCGGTCACCATGACCGTCGCGGTGAATTCCTTGTCGTGGTCCGGACCCGTCGAGGTGACGAGATAGGTGGGCGCACCAAGGCCGCGCGAGGCGGTCAGCTCCTGCAGACTGCTCTTCCAGTCCAGCCCGGCGCCCAACGTGGGCGCGGTGTCGAGCAGGTCGCCGAACAGCCGCAGGATCACCTCACGCACGACCGCGTTGCCGTGCTCCAAATAGATTGCACCCAACAAGGATTCGACGCCGTCGGCCAAGATGCTGGCCTTGTCGGCGCCGCCGGAGCTCAGCTCGCCCTTGCCGAGTAGCAAATAGGCGCCGAGCCCGCCATCGGACAGCTGACGACCGACGTCGGCGAGTGCCTGGGTGTTGACGATGCTGGCGCGCAGCTTGGCCAGATCGCCCTCGGACCGGTCGGGGTGCCGGTGGTAGAGCTCCTCGGTGATGGTCAGCCCGAGCACGGCGTCGCCGAGGAACTCCAATCGCTCGTTGGTCGGCAGACCGCCGTTCTCGTAGGAGTAGCTGCGATGGGTGAGCGCCATGGTGAGCAGTTCGTCGGGCAGATCCACACCCAGCGCCGCCAGCAGCGCGGCGCGCTCACTCACGCGTGTCCTCAGTGGGATCGTCGGCTCCGCCGACAGTGTCGACCATGCCGGCCAGCTTCGCCCAGCGCGGGTCGATCCGCTCGTGGTGGTGACCGGGTTCGGCGGTGGCCAAGGCCACACCGCAGTCCGGGCACAGGCCCGCGCAGTCCGGACCGCACAGCGGCGCGAACGGCAGCACCAGCCCGACGGCGTCGATGATCGGCTGCTCCAGGTCGACGGTGTCGTCCACCACGCGACCGACCTCGTCGGCTTCGGTCGTCTCGTCGGTGGCGCTGTCGGGATAGGCGAACAGTTCGGTGAGGTAGATCTCGACGTCGCCGGTGACCGGCGTCAGGCATCGCGCGCAGTCGCCCGTCGTGGGAGCGGACACCGTCCCGGAGACCAGGACTCCCTCCGACACCGACTCGACACGCAGGTCGAGTCCCAGCGGTGCCCCTTTGTCGATGGCGATCAGGTCGAGCCCGATGCGCGACGGGCTGGGCACCGTTTCGGAGACAGTCATCATCGACCCGGGTCGCCTACCGAGCCGGGAGATGTTGATCACGAGCGGCGATCGTGACGCGCGATGCGCCGCCGCTTTGGCATGCGTCGCCATAAGTACCGAGTTTACGGCGAGGATTCTTGGCGGCGCCCGGCGCTCAGCGGGCCGCGTAGTCGTGCGTGCCCGCGGCGGTGCGAAGTTGGTGACGACCTCGACCGACGGAGCGCAGCGTGCCGTTGAGGAAGTCCTCGAACTCCGCGAGCTTGCTGTCGACGTAGATGTCGCACTCGCCGCGCAACCGGTCGGCCTCGGCGTGCGCCGAGTCGATCAACCGCGTCGCCTCGGCGGTCGCGGTCGCGACGATCTCGGTCTGCGACACCAGCCGCTGCTGCTCCTTGATGCCCTCTTGCACGGCCTTCTCGTAGGCCAGGTTGCCGCTCTCGATGAGCCGGTCGGCTTCGGTCTTGGCCCGTCCGGTGCTCGCCTCGTACTCGCGCTTGGCGGTGGCGGCGACGCGGGTGGCCTCCTCGCGGGCCTCGCCGACCATCCGCTCGCTGTGCTGTCGAGCCTCGGCCACCATGCGATCGGCCTGGGCCTTCGCGTCGGCCAGCAGCCGGTCCGCTTCCGCGCGGGCGTGGTTCAGGACGGAGTCCGCCTCGGCGGTGGCCGTGGACACCATCGAGTCGGAGTGGTCCTTGGCCTCGCGCAGCATCCCGTCGCGGGCATCGAGGACGTCCTGGGCATCGTCGAGCTCACCGGGAATCGCGTCCTTGATGTCGTCGAGCAGCTCGAGGACATCGCCGCGCGGCACGACGCAGCCTGCCGTCATCGGCACGCCGCGGGCTTCTTCCACAATCGCGCTCAGTTCGTCGAGCGCCTCAAAAACTCGGTACACGGCAACACCCTCCAGGCGTAGTTGACAGTTACTAGTGTGCCTGGTGTTACCCCTGTGACTCAGCTTCCCGCCCGGTGTGTCGCCCCGGACGTCGGAAATTCATGGATTGCTGAGTCTCTCCACTCCCCAGGCCGCAACTCCCGGCTGAATTGCTGCTCGCATTATGTCAACCGCCCGGGACCGAGACGAAAGCCCGCCCCCGGGCGGCATCCTTCGATGGCGCCCGGGGGCGGGCGTGAGTCTTCCTCGAGTCTGAACTTCTTCGCGCGAAATCGGCGTTTTCTCGAACACAAGTTCAGATTCGGCGACCACGACGGCCGGGGGTGCTTACTTCACCGCCGCGCCGATAAGGTCGCGGGCGCGATCGAGCATCGAAGCGAACGGTCCGAGCGCGAAATTGGCCTTGGCCGACTCGACACCCGCATGCGGATGGGTCGGGGCGATCGCCTCGGCGGCCTGCACGGCGCCCGCCATCCGCTTGAGATCATCACCGTCGAGGTTCTTCTGCAGGTGGCTGAACTCCTCGCGCTCCTCGAGTTCGGCGTGCTCGACGACGTCCTCGCGGAACTTCTTCAGTTCGTCGATGAACTCCTGCGACCCGATGTCCATCTTCTCGAGCCGCGACAGGAACTCCTTGGCCTCGTGCTCTTCCTTGAGGCGCGCGTCGACGATGGCCTCACCGTCGGCGACCTCCTTGCGGGCGCGCGGGTGGACCACCATCTCCTCGGCGGTCTCGTGTACGGCCAGCAGCTGACGCAGATCGGCGAACGCCTTCTCGCGCGCCTCGGTTTCCGACGCGCCCAGCACTTCTTCGAACAGGTCCTTGATCAGGTTGTGTTGGTCGGTCAGAAACTTCACGACGTCGTCGGTGTTCTGGACAAACGTTTCAGCCATGGCAGAAACCTCCTGCATTTCGGTAGTGGTGTGGGCGCGAATGGGCTGTGCGCCTGCACCTGTTTACCCCTGCAGGAGCGGGCTAACCCTGGCTCAGCTTGGCCCGCACGCGCGTGTTGACCGCGGCGGGGAGCAGTTCGGAGACGTCGCCACCCATCGACGCGACCTCCTTGGCCAACGACGACGACACGAACGAGTACCGCGGTATCGAGGCTAGGAAGAACGTGTCGACGCCGGCGATGTGCTTGTTCATCTGCGCCATCTGCAGTTCGTATTCGAAGTCGGCACCGCCGCGCAGGCCCTTGACGATCGCCGTCACGCCGCGCTGCCGGGCGAAGTCGACCACCAGGCCCTGACCCGATTCGACGCGCAGGTTCGGCAGGTGCTCGGTGGACTCCTCGATCATCGCGATGCGCTCGTCGAGCGTGAACATGCCCTTCTTGTTCGGGTTGACCAGAACGGCGACGATCACCTCGTCGAACTGCGCGGCCGCGCGCTCGAAGACGTCGACGTGCCCGAGATGGACCGGGTCGAAGGATCCGGGGCATACCGCGCCGCTCATGAGCGATGACGCTAGCAGGGCCGCTCTGGTGCCTCGGCAAGCTCCAGGCGGGTGTCGCCGTAGGTGCGCGACGGCCATACCTGCCAGCCCGGCGGCCACGTGATCGGCGGTCCGCTCGCCGCGCGTTCCACCACGACGACGGTTCCCGGTCCGGCCCAACCCCGTTCGGTGAGCAGCGCCTGCATCGATTCCACTTCCCCGGCGGTGATGTCGTACGGCGGGTCGGCGAGGACGAGGTCGAAACGTCGCGGGCTGCCCGCGGCCAGTACCTCGGCGACGGCGCCGCGCCGCACGCTCGCCCCGGTGACGCCGAGTGCGGCGATGTTGTCGGCGATGACTCCTGCGGCTCGCCGGTCGGCCTCGACGAACGTCGCCTCCGCGGCGCCGCGCGAGAGCGCCTCGAGCCCGAGCGCGCCCGAGCCGGCGTACAGATCGAGCACCGCGATCCCGCCGAAGTCGACGCGCGCGGCCAGCACGTTGAACAACGCTTCCCGTACCCGGTCGGTGGTGGGACGGGTCCCTCCCCCAGACCTGATCTGGGGCACGGTGATTCGTCTACCGCCCAGCGCGCCAGCGATGATGCGGGTCAGCTGACCACCACCAGCAGATCGCCGCCTTCGACCTGTGCCGTCTCCGAGACCGCGACCCGGTTCACCTTGCCCGCCTTGGGTGCGGTGATGGCCGCCTCCATCTTCATGGCCTCGATCGTGGCGATCGTCTGACCGGCCTGCACCTCGTCGTCGACGGCGACGCCGACGCTGACCACCCCGGCGAAGGGCGCGGCGATGTGGTCGGGATTGGACTTGTCGGCCTTCTCCGCGGTGGGGATGTCGCTGGCGACGTTGCGGTCACGCACCAGGACTGGCCGCAGTTGGCCGTTGAGGATGCACATCACGGTGCGCATGCCGCGTTCGTCGGGATCGGAGATCGCCTCGAGCCCGATCAGCAGTTCGACGCCCCGCTCCAACCGGACGCGATGCTCCTCGTCGCTGCGCAACCCGTAGAAGAACTGGTTCGCCGACAGGCTCGACGTGTCCCCGTACTGCTCGCGGTGGGCCTCGAGTTCCTTTGTCGGCCCGGGAAACAGCAGCCGGTTCAGCGCGGCCTGGCGCTTCGGGCCCGCCTGGGCGAGCACCGCTTCGTCCTCCTCGCTCAGTTCCTCCTGCGCCTTGGCCGGCGCCCGGCCGGCAAGCGCCTTGGTGCGCAGCGGTTCGGGCCATCCGCCTGGCGGGTCGCCGAGTTCGCCGCGAAAGAATCCGATCACCGAATCGGGAATGTCGAATCGCGATGGGTCCGAGGCGAATTCGTCTGCGCTGATGCCTGCACCCAGCAGCGCGAGCGCGAGGTCACCCACCACCTTCGACGACGGCGTCACCTTCACCAGCCGGCCGAGCACCCGATCGGCTGCGGCGTAGTTGGCCTCGATCTCCTCGAAGCGGTCGCCGAACCCGAGCGCGATGGCCTGCTGACGCAGGTTCGACAGCTGACCGCCGGGGATCTCATGGTGATACACGCGCCCCGTCGGCGCCGGTAAACCACTTTCGAACGGCGCGTACACCCTTCGCAGCGCTTCCCAGTACGGTTCGAGGTCGCACACCGCCTCCAACGACAGCCCGGTGTCGTACTCGGTGTGTGCGGCCGCGGCCACGATCGAGCTCAACGCCGGTTGACTGGTGGTGCCTGCCAGGGGTGCCGCCGCACCGTCGACGGCGCTGGCTCCAGCTTGCCACGCCGCCAGGTACGTCGCCAACTGGCCGCCCGGGGTGTCGTGGGTGTGCACGTGCACGGGCAGATCGAACCGGGTGCGCAGCGCGCTGATCAACGTGTGCGCGGCGGGAGGCCGCAGGAGCCCGGCCATGTCCTTGATCGCCAGCACATGGGCACCCGCGTCGACGATCTGCTCGGCGAGCTTCAGGTAGTAGTCCAGCGTGTAGAGGTTCTCCCCGGGGTCGGACAGGTCGCCGGTGTAGCTCATCGCGACTTCGGCCACCGCCGTGCCGGTTTCGCGGACCGCGTCGATGGCCGGACGCATGGAATCGACGTTGTTGAGCGCGTCGAAGATGCGGTAGATGTCGATGCCCGTGGCCGTGGCCTCGGCGACGAACGCGTGGGTGACGGTCTCCGGGTACGGGGTGTAACCGACGGTGTTACGGCCGCGCAGCAGCATCTGCAGGCAGATGTTGGGGACCGCTTCGCGCAGCGCGGCCAGCCGCTCCCACGGGTCTTCCTTCAAGAACCGAAGCGCCACATCGTAAGTCGCCCCACCCCAGCATTCGAGCGAGAGCAACTGCGGCGTCATGCGCGCGACGTAGGGCGCCACCATCGACAGCCCCGTGGTGCGCACCCGGGTGGCCAGCAGCGACTGATGGGCATCACGGAACGTCGTATCGGTGACGGCCAAGGGTTTGGAGTCGCGCAGCCAGCGCGCGAACCCCTCGGGGCCGAGTTCGGTCAGCCGTTGCTTGCTGCCGTCGGGCGGCGGCGCTTCCAGGTCGATGTCGGGCAGCTTGTCCTGCGGGTACACCGATGCGGTTCGCGGGCCGTGTGGCTGGTTGACCGTCACGTCGGCCAAGTAGTTGAGGATCTTGGTGCCGCGGTCGGCAGGTGTTCTGGCGGTCAGCAGATACGGACGCTCGTCGATGAACGACGTGCTGATGCGGCCGGCCCGGAAATCCGGATCGTTGACGACCGCTTGCAGGAACGGGATATTCGTCGACACTCCGCGGATGCGGAACTCGGCCAGCGCGCGGCGCGCCCGCGCCACCGCGGCGCCGAAGTCGCGCCCCCGGCACGTCAGCTTCACCAGCATCGAGTCGAAATGCGCGCTGATCTCCGCACCGAGATGGGTGCCGCCGTCCAACCGGATGCCCGCGCCGCCAGGGGTGCGGTATCCGGTGACGCGGCCGGTGTCGGGACGGAATCCGTTGGCGGGGTCCTCGGTGGTGATCCGGCACTGCAGCGCGAAACCGCGCGGGGCCGACAGCGCCTCCTGGCTCAAGCCGAGGCTGTCGAGGGTCTCGCCGTCGGCGATGCGCAACTGGCTGGACACCAGGTCGACATCGGTGATCTCCTCGGTGACCGTGTGCTCGACCTGGATGCGCGGATTGCACTCGATGAACACGTAATGGCCGCGCTCGTCGAGCAGGAACTCGACGGTGCCGGCGAACGTGTAGCCGATCTGCCGGGCGAACGCGACCGCGTCGTCGCAAATCCGTTGCCGCAGTTCGTCGGACAGATTCGGCGCGGGTGCGAGCTCGACGACCTTCTGGTGCCTGCGCTGCACGCTGCAGTCCCGTTCGAACAGGTGCATCACGTTGCCGTGGGTGTCGGCCAGGATCTGCACCTCGATGTGGCGGGGATTGAGCACGGCCTGTTCGAGATACAGCGTCGGGTCGCCGAACGCCGACTCGGCCTCGCGCGACGCGGCATCGATCGCGTCGGCCAGCGCGTCGATTTCGGTGACCCGCCGCATGCCCCGGCCGCCGCCGCCGGACACGGCTTTGACGAACAACGGGAACTCCAGGCGCTCCGCGGCGGCCATCAACTCCTCGGCCGACGCCGACGGGGCCGACGAGTTGAGCACCGGCAGGCCCGCCGAGCGGGCCGCCTCGATCGCCCGCGACTTGTTGCCCGTCAGCTCGAGCACCTCGGCGCTGGGCCCGACGAACGTGATGCCGGCCTCCGCGCAGGCCGCCGCCAGCGCCGGATTTTCCGACAGGAAGCCGTATCCCGGATAAATCGCGTCGGCTCCGGCATGCTTGGCGACCCGGATGATCTCCTCGACCGACAGGTACGCGCGCACGGGATGGCCGGTCTCGCCGATCTGGTAGGACTCGTCGGCCTTCAGCCGGTGAATGCTGTTGCGATCCTCATGGGGATACACCGCGACGGTGTCGATCCCCATCTCGTAGGCGGCCCGGAAAGCACGGATCGCGATTTCGCCACGATTGGCGACCAGCACTTTAGAGATCATGGGCGATCACGCACGTACTTTATCCTCCGGGCGGATCAGACCAACGTGGACCAGTAGCTCCAGAAGCGCACGAGGATCAGCAGGAGCAGGCCGGTGAACCACAGCGTGACCAGAGACCACCGCCAGGTGTGCAGCACCCGCGTGACGGTGTTCCCGTGTTGGGGCTGCAGAGCGACGGCCGCAACGACCACCAACAGCGGGATCGTGACCGCCCACACCACCATGCAGTACGGGCACAGCGCGCCGATGCGGTAGAGGCTCTGGTAGATGAGCCAGTGCACGAACGCAGCGCCCAGCAGCGTTCCCGCGGCCAGACCGGCCCAGTACCAGCGCGGCAACGCGACCCTCGCGAGCGCGAGCACACCGGTCACCACCACGATCGTGAACGAGATGATGCCGATCAACGAGTTCGGGAAGCCGAACGCAGACGCCTGCGGTGTGATCATCACCGAACCGCAGGACAGCACCGGATTGAAGCTGCACGACGGGATGTACTCCGGATCGATCAGGAGCTCGACCTTCTCGACGGTCAGCGCGACCGCGGCGGCCAGCCCCAGCACACCCGCGATGAGGATCCACACCGCGCTCGGGCGACCCACCGGCGGACCCGTCGGCTCATGGGCCATGGGTTCGGACGGCTGGACGGCTCCGGGCGCGGCGAGCGTCACGGCCTCGCCGGCTGGGTCGGATCGGCGTTGGGCGGCGGCGCACCGGCGTCCAGTGCGGGCACCTCGCCGACGATCTTCTCGATCTCGGCGATCAGCGCGTCGGGCGTCGACGGCGAATAGTCCTCACCGTTGATCCGGATGGTCGGTGTCGAGTTGACCCCGCTCGCCTTGGCCAAACCCTTGACCATGTCGTTGTAGCGTCCACCGTTGATGCAGGCCGGCACCTCGCCGGTCACCCCAGCCTGCCGAGCGATCTCGATCAGCCGGGCGTTGTCGGGGAAGGGGCCCACCCCCTCGGGCGGCTGTTGTGCGAACAGCGCGGCGTGGAAACGCCGGAAGGCTTCGGTGTCGGCGTCGGCCACGCAGTAGCCGGCGTTGGCCGCGCGGGTGGAGTAACCCTGGCCCGCCCGGTCGAGGATGGACACCATGTTGTAGTCCACGGCCGCAGCACCGCTGTCGATCAGCCGGTTGATGGTCGGGCCGAACTGCTTCTCGAAGTTGCCGCACGCCGGGCACAGGAAGTCCTCGTAGAGCGACACCACCGCTTTGGGCTCGGACGTGCCCTCCTGGGTGATCACGTTGCTCGACGCCACGCGGACCGCCCTGGTCTCGCCCTCACCGGGTTTGTCCTCTTTGGTCATCACGATGTAGAGCACCAACGCGACGGCGAAGATCACGACGATGGCGGTCAGGCCGATCTGCACAGCCCGGTTCCGCTTGCGGTCAGCCGCCTTCAGGTCGTAGGTCGGGGTCTTCTTGCGTTTCGTGGCCACGCAGGTAAGAGTACCGGCGCGATTTCGCCGCCCGATCAGCCGCGGGCCAGATGCGCCCGCAGCGCCGAGATCACCTCGGCCATCGCGGTGGCGCTGTCACCGCCGAACGGGAAGAAGTTCGCAAAGCCGTGGATCAGCGATCCGAACTCCCGGTGGTCGACGCGGACGCCGGCGGCCCGCAGGGCCTCGGCGTACTGCCTGCCTTCGTCGCGCAGCGGGTCGAAACCGGCGGTGACGATCAGCGTCGGCGCCAGCCCGGACAGATCGTCGGCCAGAAGCGGTGAGACCCGTGGGTCACCGGAATCGACTCCACCGCGCAGGTATTTGTCGCGGAACCAGTCGATGTCGTCGCGGGTGAGGAAGTAGCCCTCGGAGAACAGCGCCTGCGACCTGGTCGTGTCGCGGTAGTTGACGACCGGGTACAGCAGGAACTGCAGGGCCGGCTGCGGCCCCTCGCCGCGGGCGCGGTGCGCGACGAGCGTGGCCTGGTTGCCGCCGGCGCTGTCACCCCCGACGGCGACGCGCTCGGGGTCGGCGCCCAGTTCTGCAGCGTGCTCGCACGCCCATCGGAACGCGGCGTGGGCGTCGTCGGTGCCCGCAGGCGCGGGATGTTCGGGGGCCAGGCGGTAGTCGACCGACAGCACGTGCATCTGTCCCCGGTGGCAGATCTCGCGGCACAGGTCGTCGTGGGAGTCGATGCTGCCGATGACCTGTCCACCGCCGTGGAAGAAGACCAGTAGGGCGCCCTCATCGTCGACGGGCCGGTAATGGCGCGCGCGGATGTCTCCTGCGGGTCCCGGGATCGAGAGATCGGTCACCGACGCGACGGGGATGTTCTGCTTGAAACCCGCAGCCAGCGTTTCGAGTTGTCCGCGGGCTGCGGCGACGCCGTCAGCGTTGACCAGACCGTCGATGCCCGTGAGCTTTTGTCCGGCGAGCATCAACTGCAGCGTCGTGTCCAGCGTGTTGCCGTCGACGCTGACGGTGCGACGTCCGAGCATGAGGCGCTTGACGGCCTCCGGGATGCGCGGCAGCGCGCGAAGGGTGACGCCCGCCGCGGCGTTGATCAGCGTCTCCTTACGGTTCGGCCGCCACTGGTCATCAGCTGGCAGACTCTGGGTCATGGCATCTCCCTCGATCACGTTGAACGACGGTAATTCGATACCGCAGGTTGGACTCGGAGTCTGGCAGACCCCTCCGGAGGACACCGAACGCGCGGTCGCGACCGCGCTCGAGGCGGGCTATCGCCACATCGACACCGCCGCCGCGTACCAGAACGAACGCGAGGTCGGCCAGGCGCTCGAGAAGTCGGGCCTGCCGCGCGATCAGGTGTATGTCACCACCAAGCTGTGGAACTCCGAGCAGGGTTACGACAGCACGCTGAGTGCCTTCGACAAGAGCATGCACCGGCTGGGGCTCGACTACCTCGATCTCTACCTCATCCACTGGCCCTTGCCGGCCAAGGGCACGTTCGTCGACACCTTCAAGGCCTTCGCCCACCTGCGTGAGCAGGGCCGCATCCGGTCGATCGGGGTGAGCAACTTCGAGCCCGAACACCTGCGGGAACTCGTCGACGCCACCGGCATCGTGCCCGCGGTCAACCAGATCGAACTGCATCCGCTGCTGCAGCAGGAGGAGCTGCGCGAGGTGCATGCCCAGATGGGCATCGCCACCGAGGCCTGGAGTCCGCTCGGTCAGGGTTCACTGCTGTCCAACGACACCGTGGTCTCGGTCGCCGATGCGCACGGCAAGACACCGGCCCAGGTGTTGATTAGGTGGCATATGCAGCTCGGCAATATAGTCATCCCGAAGTCGGTGACCCCCGAGAGAATCGTGAGCAACTTCGACGTGTTCGATTTCGAGTTGAGCGAACAGGACATGGCGTCCGTCTCGACGCTCGGCGACGGCACTCGGTTGGGCCCCGATCCGCGAACATTCGAATTCACGGGGTAGGTGAAATGACCGAATCGCCGGGCAATGCGGCTGCGGTTCCGACCGTCACGCTCAACGACGACCACACGATGCCGGTATTCGGTCTCGGGGTCGGCGAGCTGTCGGAGTCCGAGACCGAGCAGGCGGTGCTGGCGGCGTTGTCCGCCGGGTACCGGCTGATCGACACCGCCGCGGCCTACGGCAACGAAGAAGCGGTCGGACGGGCCATCAAGTCGTCCGGTGTTCCGCGCGACGAGATCTTCGTCACCACCAAGCTCGCCACTCCCGATCTGGGCTTCCAGTCGTCGCAGGACGCGCTCAAGGCCAGCCTCGACAGGCTCGGCCTCGACTACGTCGACCTGTACCTGATCCACTGGCCCGCCGGTGAGCACGGCAAGTACGTCGACAGCTGGGGCGGGTTGATGAAGCGCAAGGAGGTGGGCGACACCAAGTCGATCGGGGTGGCCAACTTCCACGCCGAGCACCTGTCGGACGTCATCGACCTGTCGTTCTTCACCCCCGCGGTCAACCAGATCGAGCTGCACCCGTTGCTGAACCAGGCGGAGCTGCGTGAGGTCAATGCCGGTTACGGCATCGCCACCCAGGCGTACGGACCGCTGGGCGTCGGGCAGCTGCTCGAGAACGAGGCGGTCACGTCGGTGGCGCAGGCGCACGGCAAGACGCCCGCGCAGGTGTTGATCCGGTGGAGCATTCAGCTGGGCAACGCGGTCATCGCCCGGTCGTCGAAGGCGGAGCGGATCACCTCGAACCTCGAGGTGTTCGACTTCGAGCTCACCGACGACGAAATGGGCTCGCTCAACGGGCTCGACGAGGGCAAGCGGTTCCGCCCGGACCCGGAAACCTACACCGGCACGTAGGCCTTTAGAGGACTCAACCCGTCGGGCAGGTGGCGGCGGCGTCGCGCAGCGCGGTGGCCGACGGCGCGTCGATCGGCAGCCGGTATCCGCGCAGCACCGCGATGAACTGCATCGAGTACTGGCAGTGAAACGCCGCATTGGGCGGCATCCACGTCGCGGGCTCCTGGTCACCCTTTTCCTGGTTGGCGTTTCCGGCCACCGCGATGAGATTCGCCGGATCGTTGGCAAACCGGACGCGCAGGTCTTCAGGCCAGTTGCGCGCCCCGAGGTCCCAGGCAAGCGCCAACGGGACGATGTGGTCGATTTGCACCGCAGCGCCGGTCTTCTCGCCGCGGGTGAAGGCGACGACGGCGTTGGTGTACGGGTCGTGCAGTGTGCCCGTGGCGACGGCGTCGGGGCAGCGCTTGATCGACACGAACGTCTTGTCGTCGAGGTCGCGATTGAGGATGTCGTTGCGGGTGTCGCACCCGTTGTGTCCGCCCGGAGCAGAGTTGTCGTCGGTCCAGCTGTCCCCGAAAGCCGCTCTGCGGTAGTCGTATCCGCGGATCCGCAACGGTATGACGGGAACACCCGCGAGAACGTCGGCGCCCGGCGCGACGGTCGGGACGTCGGCGCGTGCGATGAACTGCGCCCGGTCCCCCGCCGAGTTGACCGCCTGCGCGGCGACGATCACCGCCAGCGCGACGATCGCGGTCAGCCACAGCAGATGCCTGCGCTTCATGCCTTGTCCAGGAATTCGACGCGGTCGGTGTTGACGAACGGGGCGGCCAGCGCCGCCATACCCGGGTGGTCCGGATCATTTTCGTACAGCCGTGCGCAGAACTCGCGGGCCGTCACGATGATGTCGAGGTGCTCCTGCAGCGATAGGAACCGGAGCGTGATCGCGCGGCCGGATTGGTTGAACCCCAACACATCTCCCTCCTGCCGCTCGTAGAGGTCGAGGTCGGCGAGCTTGAACCCGTCCAATGTGGATGCGACGGCGGTCAGCCGGGCGCCGGCCTTGGACCCCTGCGGGAGTTTGGTGACGAGCAGGCACAGGCTCGGATGCTGTCCGCGCCCGATGCGCCCGCGCAACTGGTGCAGCTGGCTGATGCCGAACCGGTCGGCGTCCATCACCACCATCACCGTCGCATTCGGCACGTCGACGCCGACTTCGATGACCGTCGTGCACACCAGCACGTCGATCTCGCCCGCGCGGAACGCGGCCATCACGGCGTCCTTCTCGTCGGCGGGCAGCCTGCCGTGCATGAGCCCGAGCCGCAGTCCGGCGAGCGGGCCTCGGCTCAGCCGCGCGAACAACTCGACCACCGTGATCGGCGGCGGACCGCCCTCCTTGTCCTTGGCCGACTTGTCGTTCTCGTCGATCCGCGAGGCCACCACGTACGCCTGCCTCCCCTGGCTCACCTCTTCGGTGATGCGCTGCCACACACGGTCCAGCCAGCGTGGGTGCTGGCTGAGAAAGACGGTGTTTGTCGTGATCGGTTGTCTGCCCCGCGGCAGCTCGCGCAATGTCGAGGTCTCCAGGTCACCGTAATGAGTCAGCGCGACGGTGCGCGGTATCGGCGTGGCCGTCATCACCAGCAGATGCGGCGTGATACCCGCAGGGGCCTTGCCGCGCAACCGATCCCGTTGCTCCACGCCGAACCGGTGCTGCTCGTCGACGACCACCATGCCGAGGCGGTGGAACTCGACGGCGTCCTGCAATAGGGCGTGGGTGCCGATGACGATGCCCGCCTCACCGCTGGCGACCTCGTCGCGTACCGCGCGTTTCTGTTGCGCCGTCATCGATCCGGTCAACAGCGCGATGCGGGTGGCACCGTCCATGCCACCGAGTTGGCCCGCCATGGCCAGCGGGCCGAGGACGGCGCGGATCGAGCGAGCGTGTTGTGCGGCAAGGACTTCCGTGGGTGCGAGCAGCGCGCACTGGTAGCCGGCGTCGACCATCTGCAACATCGCGAGCACCGAGACGATCGTCTTGCCCGAACCGACCTCACCCTGCAGCATGCGGTTCATCGGTCGGGTGCTCTCCAGCTCGGCCGAGACGACGTCGAGCACTTCCTTCTGGCCGTCGGTCAATTCGAACGGCAACTGTTCGCACATGGCGGCGACGAGCCCGTCGTCGCGACGCTGCGCGACCGGACCCGACTCACTCAGCTCACCGTGGCGTCGGTTGACCAATGCCCATTGGAGGCCGATGGCCTCGTCATACGTCAGTCGCGCGACCGCGGCGTCGCGTTCGGCCGATCTCTCTGCGGTGTGGATCGCGCGGAGCGCCTGGTCTTCGGTGATCAGACCGTGTTGCCGCAGAAAGGCTTTCGGCAGCGGTTCGGTGATCGGGTCCAGCACGTCGAGCACCTGACGCACGCAGGCGTAGATCTCCCAGGTCTGCACCTTCTTGTTGGCGGGGTAGATCGGGAAGAAGTCGCGTTCGAAGGCGGCCAGCAGGTCCTCACCGGTGGCCCCCGAGGCCTCGGCGATCGCCTTGAGAGACTTGGATCCTCGCACGCCGCCGGTCTCGTGTAACACCAGGAATGCCGGATGGGTCAGCTGCATGACGCCCTTGAAGTAGCCGACCTCCCCCGACAGCATCACCTTCGCACCCTCGACCAGCTGCTTCTTGAGGTACTTGACGTTGAAGAACGTCGCGGTCACCTTCGGCTTCCGGTGTCCGAGGGTGACGACGAGATACTCGCGCTGGGGTTGCCGGTTCGTCCGCCTCAGCTCGGCTTTGGTGATGACGTCGACGAACGTGACGTGGACGCCCTCCTCGAGCTCCTCGCCGTCGCCGGCCGTCGTCATCTCGTCGCTGTACTTGCGGGGATAGTGGCGCACCAGATCGTTGACCGTGTGGATGCCGAAGTGCTCGGCGAGCGGGTCCGCGGCCTTCTTGCCGAGCACGAAGTCGAGACGGTCGGACAGCGTCGCCACGGCTACTCCACCCCGATCAGCAAGGCGTCGCCGCGGTGGCCGGTGTGGTAGGTCACCAGTTCGACGCCCGGGTGCCGGTCGTGCACGTGCTCGGAGAGCGCGCCGGCGACATCCTCGTCGACCCCGGCGCCGGTGAGGACCGTGACGAGTTCACCGCCGGCGGCCAGCAGCAGGTCGATCAGTCCCGCTCCCGCCGCGGCCAGGTGGTCGCCGACGATCAGCACTTCTTCGCCGGAGATGCCGAGACCGTCACCCGGCTTGCACATCCCCGCCCAGGTGTGCGCTTCCTCGGTGGCGATCCGCACCGATCCGTGCCGGGCGCCCGCGGCGGCCCTGGCCATGGTGTATCCGTCGTCGACGGCCTGGCGCGCGTCGTCGTGGACCGCCAGCGCCGCCAGCCCTTGAACCATGGACGCCGTGGGTACCGGCACCACGTCGAGGCCCCAGCCCATCGCGGCCGTGCACCCGGCGACCAGTTCCTCGGCCGCGACGTATCCGTTCGGCAGGATCATCGCCTGGCCCGCGTCGGCGTTGACCAGTGCGTGCAGCAGCTGTTTGGCGCTGACCGGCGCGTCGCCCTCGAGCCGCAGCACGTGGGCGCCCTCGGCCGCGAACAACTCCTCGGCGCCCGTCCCGTCGACGACGGCGAGCACCGTCCGTCCATGCGACCACGCCCTCACCGGGCGGGCATCGCGGGTGCCGCTGAGAGCGGTGATCTGGATGCGGCTGGTCGCGCCCACCGCGAGCCCGGCCTCGACGGCGGCGCCGGCGTCGTCGGCGTGCACATGCACCGAGTAATGGCCGCTGCCGTCCGACGGGGCGGCGATCGCGACCGAGTCGCCCAGCCCGTCGAGGTCGTTGCGCAGTTTCTCCACCCCTGCCGGATCGCATCCGCTGAGCAGGTACATCACCTCGAACTGCGGAGCCGCGACGGCGCGGTTGGCACCGTTGTCGGTGTGCGGTGGCGGCGCCGGAATGTACTCCGTCCTGCGCGGAGCACTGCCGGTCAGCGTGGTGCTCATCGCGTCCAGCAGGACCAGCAGACCGCGCCCTCCGGCGTCCACCACGCCCGCGCGGGCCAGCACGTCGAGTTGGCCGGTGGTCTTCTCCAGCGACTGCGCTGCCGCGTCTGCGGCCCTGCACACGACCTCGGGCAGCTCGGCGCCGTCGGTCGAGGCCTGCTCGGCGGCCTCGGCCGCGGCCTGGAGCACGGTGACGATGGTGCCCGGCACGGCCTCCCCCATCGCCCGGATCACCAACACCACGGCGTGGTGCAGCGCCGCGGCGAACAACGGCCCGTCCACCCGGTCGAGACCACCGTGCAGATCGGCCGACGCTTCCGCGGTGACCTCCGCCAGCGCGCGCAGAATCTGGGACAGGATCACGCCCGAGTTGCCCCGCGCCCCGTGGATGGCGCCGCGTGCCAGCGCCGCCGCGACCTCGGCGACGTCGTCGGCGCCGGCCAGCGCCTCGGCTTGCGCCCACGCCGAACGCATGGTGAACAGCATGTTCGTGCCGGTGTCGGCGTCGGCGACCGGGAACACGTTGAGCCGGTTGATCTCGTCGGTATGGGTGATGAGGTCACCGACCGCGGTATGCGACCACTTCTGCAGCATCGAGGCATCGAGCAGTCGAGCCGACATGCTTAACCTCCGCAGAAATGTGACGCTCCACGCACCCCGCCGTGCCGGTCAGCCTAGCGATTGGACCTGACAGCCCCGGCACGACGTTCTCGCCGGTCGGTAAGCTTGGCCAGGCTCGCACGCAGCGCGGGACGGCATTTTGGCGTTCGCTGCGGCTGCCGGTATCCTGGTCAGGTTGTCGGGTCGAGCCGCGCAGGTCGCGGTGCCGCGACCCGGACCCCACGTACTGATCTGAGGAGTTCTGCATATGGCTGCCGTGTGCGATATCTGCGGGAAGGGACCCGGCTTCGGTAAGTCGGTCTCGCACTCCCATCGCCGGACCAGCCGTCGCTGGGATCCCAACATCCAGACCGTGCGCGCCGCCCGCCCCGGCGGCAACAAGCAGCGCATGAACGTGTGCACGTCGTGCATCAAGGCCGGAAAGGTCTCGCGCGGCTGACACGCCGCGATTGCCGCCACCGGCGACCGGGTAGTCGTGCTGCATGACCTCTCGTGCAGCTGCAAAATCCGCCCTGACCGCGCTGGCGTCCGGATGTGCGCTGGCGTTGTTGACCGCGTGCGCCGGCGGTGATTCCGCCGGCGACGAGACCACCACTACGTCGACGACATCGCCCACCACGTCGGTGGAAGTGACGGTGGAGACGAGCGCGCCGGAGACCACCGCACCGTCGCCGGAACTGCCGACCACCACCGAGGGCGAGGGCACTGACGGGGGCACCGTCGAGGTTCCGGTGCCCGACGTCCCGTCGCCGCCGGCGATTCCGTCACCTCCGCCGATTCCCTCGCCGCCGCCGATTCCGGGCGTCGGATAGCCCTAGGGAAGCCGCCAGTCGATCGGCTCGGCGCCCATCTTCTCGAGCAGTTCGTTCGCGCGGCTGAACGGTCGCGAGCCGAAGAAGCCGCGCGACGCCGACAGCGGCGACGGGTGCGGAGACTCGATCGCCACGCAGTCGGCGCCGTCCAGCATCGGTTTCAGCGTCGAGGCGTCGCGACCCCACAGCACCGCGACCAACGGCTGCCCGCGCGCGACCAGCGCACGAATCGCGCACTCGGTCACCGCTTCCCAACCCTTGCCGCGGTGCGACGCAGGCGTGCCCGGTCGAACGGTGAGCACCCTGTTGAGCAGCATCACCCCGCGTTCGGCCCACGGCGTCAGGTCACCGGTGGACGGGGCGGGGTGGCCGAGGTCGCTTCCATACTCCTTGAAGATGTTCTCCAGGCTGCGCGGCAGCGGCCGCACGTCGGGCGCCACCGAGAAACTGAGGCCGACGGCGTGACCGGGCGTCGGGTAAGGGTCCTGTCCGACGATCAGTACCCGCACCCTGTCCATCGGAAAGGTGAACGCGCGCAACACGTTCTGACCTGCGGGCAGATATCCGTTTCCGGCGGCCAGTTCGGCGCGGAGAAACTCGCCCATCTGTGCGACCTGACCCGCGACCGGTTCCAGCGCCGTGGCCCAGCCCTGCTCGACGAGCTCGGGCAGCGGCCGCGCCGTCATACCAAGCCCTCGATCAGCAACACCACCGAATCAGCGCCGGCCCGGCGGTCCTTCGAGATCTCTTGATACTCGGGCGAGTTCGCCCAGTCCCGAAACGAAGGCTCATCGGGAAACGACATCAACACGACCTTCTCGCGGTCCGACTCGCCCTCCAGAATCTGCGGCGACTCGTCGGCCGCGAGCAGCGTCCCCGAGTACCGGTTGAAGACCTCAAGGAAACGGGCTTGGTAGCGGTCATAGGCCGCACGGTCCGTGAACCTCAGCTGGGCGATGGCGTACACGGTCACGAGTCGACACCCTAACTAGTCGAACGACTGCCACCCGGCATTCCCCTGCCAGGCCGCGCCGTCGACCGACACCCGCTCCGGACCCTCCTGCACGCGACCGATCTCCCTCCACCCGGACGGCAGCGTCCCCGGAAACGTCGCCACCAGCGCATGGTCCTCGCCACCGCCGAGGATCCACGCCCACGCGTCGGTGCCGACCGCTTCGGCCGCGCCTGCGAGCACGTCGCGGTCCGCGGTCAATGCCGTGGTGGACAGGTCGATGCTGACGCCGGACGCCTCGGCGATGTGGCCCAGGTCGGCCAGCAGCCCGTCGGATACGTCGGTCATCGCGGTGGCGCCGCTTTCGGCGGCGACGCGGCCCTGTCCGTACGGCGGCCGCGGCGCCACATGGCACCGACGTAGTTCGTCGAATCGCTGGACACCGTTGCGCCACAATTCGAATCCGGCAGCTGAACGACCGATGTCACCAACGATCGCCACCACGTCGCCGGGCCGTGCCCCGCTGCGGCGCACCGGCTCACGGCCGTCGAGGTCACCGAGTGCCGTCACCGAGATCACCCATTGCGGCGCGCTGACCAGGTCGCCGCCGACGATGCCCGCGCCCATCGACTCGGCCTCGCGCCACATGCCGTCGGCGAGTTGCAGAGCCTGGTCTGCCGGCGTATCCGATGGTGCTCCGAACGCGACGACAAAACCGGTCGCGCGTGCGCCCATCGCCTCGATGTCGGCGGCGTTCTGCGCAATCGCCTTGCGCCCCACGTCATACGGCGTCGACCAGTCCAGCCGAAAGTGACGCTCGGCCACCAGCATGTCGGTGCTCACGACGGCCTTACCGTCGGGTGCAAACAGCACCGCGGCGTCGTCACCGGGCCCCAGCGCGACGGCGTCCGGCTGGCGGCGCCCGGCCACCAAGCGCCGGATCACGGCGAACTCGCCCACTTGCGCCAGGGTTTCGGCGTCGTACGCCATGTCACCTCCCGTCGCGGCCGCACCTCATCCGTTTCGTGCGGTCTGAACACCGGCCGCACCTGCGGTACGTTAAGCGCCTGCGGCGTGGAGTCTATGCAGCGATGTGGAGGAACAGCGGGTGGTCGAGGCTTTCATGCTGATTCAGACCGAGGTGGGCCGCGCCGAGGTCGTCGCCAAACAACTCGCCGCGCTTCCCGGGGTGGTGTCCGCGGAGTCCGTGACGGGACCGTACGACGTGGTCGTGCGCGTGGGCGCCGACACCTTGGCCGATCTGAAAGCCACCGTGGTTCCCAATGTTCAACAGGTGACCGGTATCACCCGCACGCTGACCTGTCCGATCGCCAACGGGGCGCCTCTCTAGAGTTGGACCGTGGCTTCGCAGACCGGTGACGGGCCGCCGCGGGCGCTGCTGATCGCCGCGCTGGTGGTGGCGGTGGCGGCGGTTGTGGTGATTCTGGTGATCGCCGCGCTGCGCCAGAATCCCGACGAGCAACAGGCGGTGCCGTTGGTGCCGGTGCCCGCCCCACACGCCACGAGCGCCGAATGCGCCGACCTGATCGCCCAACTGCCGGACGAGCTCGACGATCACACCCGCGCACCGCTGGCCGATCCCGCACCTGCAGGTGCGGCGGCGTGGCCGGCCGAGGGTCAGGGCGAACCGATCGTGCTGCGCTGCGGGGTGGAACGGCCCACGGAATTCGTCGTCGGTGCGCCGGTGCAGGTGGTAGACGACGTGCAGTGGTTCCGGGTGGCTGAGGCCGGCGTCGATGACGCGGGCGCCGAACAGGCGCGCAGCACGTGGTACGCCGTCGACCGCGGCGTGTACGTCGCCCTGACGCTGCCGCAGGGCTCCGGTCCGACACCGATCCAGCTGCTGTCCACGGTCATCGCCGAGTCACTTCCGGCCAAGCCCGTCGCTCCTGCGCCGGTGCGTTGATCCTGCGCTGGGCCGCAGGTAGCACCGTCAGCGCAGACCGGTGCCGCGTTTAAGTGCGGTTTCGACCATCGTGGCCAGCAGGGTCGGGTAGTCGACGCCGCTGGCGGCCCACATCCGCGGGTACATCGAGATGGTGGTGAACCCCGGCATGGTGTTGAGCTCGTTGATCACCGGCCCGTCATCGGTGAGGAAGAAGTCGACGCGGGCCAACCCCTGACAATCGATCGCGTTGAAGGCCTGAATCGAGAGCCGTCGCACCGCCTCCGCAACGTCGTCGTCGACTTTGGCGGGGACGTCCAGTTCGGCGGCGTCCTCGAGGTATTTCGTCGCGAAGTCGTAGAAGCCGTCCTCGCGGCCGCGTACGCCTGCGACCCGGATCTCGCCGAGCGCGCTGGCCTCGATTCGGCCGTCGGGGAATTCGAGCACGCCGCATTCCAGTTCGCGCCCCGGCACCGCGGCTTCGACGATCACCTTCGGATCGTGACGGCGGGCCTGTTCGATCGCCGACGGCAGCTGATCCCACGCCGTGACCCGGCTGACGCCGATCGACGACCCCCCGCGCGCCGGCTTGACGAAGACGGGCAGGCCGAGCCGCTCGCGAGCCTCGAAAGCCAAGGTGTCCTGGCGGGGCCGCAGCACCTCGTGATCGCCGATCGGCAGGCCCGCGGCACCCAGCAGCTTCTTGGTGAACTCCTTGTCCATGCCCACCGCACTGGCCAGGACACCCGCCCCGACATAGGGCACCCCCGCCAACTCGAGCAGCCCCTGGATCGTGCCGTCTTCGCCGTACGGACCGTGCAGCACCGGGAAGACCACGTCGACCGCCGCCAGCATCTCCCCCGCCCCCTGGCCCAGCGACAGCAGTTGGCCGCCGCGGCCCGGATCGGCAGCCAGGGCCAATTCCGTACCCGACGCGGCGGTCACCTCCGGAAGTCGGCCGTCGGTGATCGCAAGGCTGTCCGGCTGCGCGTCGGTCAACATCCAGGCCCCTTCCGGGGTGATGCCGACGGCGACGACTTCGAACCGCTGCGGATCGAGGTTGCGCAGGATGCTGCCTGCGGATACGCAGGAGATCGCATGCTCGGAGCTGCGTCCGCCGTAGACGACGGCAACCCGGACGCGTCCG
The DNA here is from genome assembly GCF_002245615.1 of Mycobacterium neumannii. Lineage (NCBI taxonomy): Bacteria > Bacillati > Actinomycetota > Actinomycetes > Mycobacteriales > Mycobacteriaceae > Mycobacterium > Mycobacterium neumannii. The sequence continues at coordinate 490,450 of NZ_NKCO01000001.1, forward strand.
GTGCTCCTGTCCGATGTCGCCGGCCGGGCGGCTCCGGGCTCATGGCGGGCAGTCACAACCTAGAGAGGCTACCGCCCGCGTCGGCGGCCGGTCGTCCGGCGATGGCCCGTGGCGGTGTCAGCCCAGTGCCTGCTCGATGTCGGCGATCAGGTCGTCGGTGTCCTCGATCCCCAGCGAGATGCGCGCGAACCCGTCGCTGACGTCGTCGCCCCAGCGGGCGCGGCGGTCCACCGACGTGTGAATTCCGCCGAAACTCGTCGATGCGATCAGCAGCGCGCTGCGCTCGACCAGGCTGTGCACAGCCGCAGCGTCGGCCAACTCCACGGCGATCAGGCCGCCGAACCGTTTCATCTGCGCGCACGCGATGCGGTGCGACGGATCGTCGGGCAGACCGGGATAGCGCACGGCGCGCACGGCGGGGTGGGCATGCAGCGCCACCGCGAGCGCCGCCGCGTTGTGGCACTGCCGTTCGAAGCGCAGGCCGGCGGTGCCCAGGCTGCGCATCAGCAGCCACGCCTCGAAGGCGCCGAGGATGGCACCGGAGTGGAGTCGTTCGCGCGCGACCTCGGCCATCAGGTCGGTGTGCGCGCTCGCGACATAACCGGCGAGCAGATCGCTGTGGCCCGACAATGCCTTGGTCGCACTCGCGACGACCACGTCGGCGCCCAGCGAAAGCGGTTGCTGACCGAAGGGGGTGGCGGTGGTGTTGTAGACGACGAGCGTGGCGCCCCGGCTACGGCACTGCAGCGCGAGCCGGTGCAGATCCACTACATCCAGCCCCGGATTGGCCGGGCTCTCGGCCAGTACGACGTCCGCGTCCGCCGATGCCGCACACATCTCTTCGGTGGCGGCCTGCACCACCGTAACTCCTTGCTCGGCAAGGTATTCAGAGGCGTACCGGCGGACTTGATAGTAGCCGTCGGCGGGCACGACGAGCTTATGTCCCGGCTTGGCGAGCACCCTCAGGACGGACGTGATCGCGGCCATCCCCGATCCGAAGGCCAGCGCGGACGGGGCGGCCTCCAGTTGCGCGAGCGCCAACTCGAGGTGGCGCCAGGTCGGATTCGAGCTCCGCCCATAGGAATCCGGGACGTCCGACGGATCGGATGACAGGTGGAAGGTGGACGCCGGGACCGGTGACGGTGCCACGGCCTGCCCCGGAACAGCTTCCGAGGCAATGGATTTGACGCTGCGAGTGGAGTCCCCGTACTGACCGTCCACCGGTCACTCCGGTTTGGTGCTGCGTCCGAGCAACAGGACGACGGCCTCGTCGACCGACAGACCCCTGTGGCATACCCGGAATACGGCGTCGGTCAGCGGCATCTCGACGTCGTAGCTCTCGGCCAGCGCCAGCACCGATTGGCACGACGCGACGCCTTCGGCGACGTGGCCACCGGTGGCGAGCATCGCCGATTCCATTGTGCCGCCCTGGCCCAGGCGCAGCCCGAACGTGCGGTTACGCGACTGCCCGGATGTGCACGTCGCGACGAGGTCACCGACCCCGGCCAAGCCTGCGAGGGTCGCGGGCTTGGCGCCCAACGCGATTCCCAACCGCATGATCTCGGCCAGCCCACGAGTGATGATCGCCGCGGCGGTGTTCTCCCCCAGTCCGACCCCGGCCGCCATGCCGGACGCGAGCGCAATGACGTTCTTGCACGCACCACCGACTTCGGCGCCGATCACGTCGGCATTGGTGTACGGCCGGAAGTACGCCGTCGAAAGCGCCCGTTGCAATGCGACGGCCCTTCCGGAGTCGCTACAGGCGACCACGGTGGCCGCCGGTTGTTCGTCGGCGATCTCGCTGGCGAGGTTGGGACCGGAGACCACCGCAACGCGTGCCGGGTCGGCACCGGTCACCTGGATGATCACCTGGCTCATGCGCATGAGCGTGTCGAGTTCGATGCCCTTGGCCAGGCTCACCAATGTGACTTCGTCGTCGATCAACCCCGACCACTGTTCGAGATTGGCCCGAAGGGTCTGGGCGGGCACCGCGAACAGCACCGTGCATGCGCCGTTGAGCGCCTCGGCCGCATCGCCGGTCGCCCTGATGGTCTTGGGCATTTCGGTGTCACCGAGATATCCGGAGTTGCGATGGGTGTCGTTGATCTCGTCGGCGACTTCTTGGTGACGTGCCCACAGCGTCACCTCGTTGCCGGCATCGGCAAGGACCTTCGCCAGTGCGCTCCCCCACGCACCGGCACCCATCACCGCCGCCTCGACCACGCCTTCAGCCTAACCCCCGCCGGACTGCTGGCAGGATGACGCACATGAGTGGGTCACCGGATGCCGAGATCGCATTGGTGATCGCGGTAAAGCGCCTGGCCGCGGCCAAGACCCGGTTGGCCCCCGTCTTTTCCGCAACCACCCGCGAGAAGGTCGTACTGGCGATGCTGATCGACACGATCACCGCCGCGTCGGCGGTTTCGGCCATCGGCTCGGTCACGGTGGTCACACCGGACGAAGTCGCCGCCGAGGCGGCGGGTCGACTCGGCGCGCGGGTGCTCACCGACCCGACCCCCGACAGCCACCCCGACCCGCTGAACAACGCGATCGCAGCCGCCGAAGCCGAAGTCCGTCATGAGACACCGAACGTCGCTGTGTTGCAAGGTGATCTGCCCGCATTGCAAGCCCATGAGCTGACCGCGGCCGTTGCCGCGTCTCGTAAACACCCACGCAGCTTCGTCGGCGACCGGCACGGCACCGGTACGTCGGCGTTGTTCGCGTTCGGGGTCGCCTTGAACCCGCAATTCGGCGCCGACTCCGCTCAACGCCACCGGCGTTCCGGCGCGCTCGAGCTCACCGGTGCGTGGCCGGGACTGCGCTGCGACATCGACACACCCGACGACCTGCTGGTGGCGCGCCGGCTCGGCGTCGGCGCGTCGACGACGGCGGCCATCACCGATTCGAGGTGAACCGTTCAACTGCGCGCTGGCACGAAGACCGTTGGATAGGGGATCATCGCAGGCATGACGAAAGCCGGGATCGAGGTTCGCGACAGCGACGGCGACCCACCGCCGAGCATCCGAACGTTGCCGTCGGACTCCGGTAACTCGGCGCCCGAAGCCCCTCCCGCGGCGACCGCCCCCGCCGTCGAGAACGCGCTGCCCGAAGACCGCTACCTGAACCGCGAGCTGAGTTGGCTCGATTTCAACTCCCGGGTACTGGCATTGGCCGCCGATACGTCGCTGCCGCTGCTGGAACGGGCGAAGTTCCTTGCGATCTTCGCCTCGAATCTCGATGAGTTCTACATGGTCCGCGTCGCCGGACTGAAACGCCGCGACGAAATGGGGCTGTCGGTGCGCTCCGCCGACGGGCTCTCACCCCGTGAACAGTTGCGTCGAATCAACGAGCGAACCCAGCACCTCGCCGACCGGCACGCGCACGTATTCCTCGATTCGGTGCGCCCCGCGCTGGCCGACGAAGGCATCGTTATCGTCACGTGGGCCGAACTCGACGAGGCCGAACGCGCACGGTTGTCGACGTACTTCCACGAGCAGGTGTTCCCGGTGCTGACGCCGCTCGCCGTCGATCCGGCCCACCCGTTCCCTTTCGTGAGTGGCCTGAGCCTGAACTTGGCGATCACCGTCAAACATCCCGACGACGGTGGGCAGCACTTCGCCCGAGTCAAAGTGCCCGACAACGTTGAACGGTTCGTCGAACTGGCCGCCCGCGACAGCGATGCCAGCATCGTTCGCTTCCTTCCGATGGAGGAACTGATCGCGGCGTTCCTTCATGTCCTGTTCCCCGGGCTGGAGATCGTCGAGCACCACGCGTTCCGCATTACGCGCAACGCCGATTTCGAGGTCGAAGAGGACCGCGACGAAGACCTGCTGCAAGCGCTGGAACGGGAACTGGCACGGCGTCGGTTCGGTTCGCCGGTCCGGTTGGAAGTCTCCGACGACATGACCGAGAGCATGCTCGAGTTGTTGCTGCGCGAACTCGACGTCGCACCGGGCGACGTCATCGAGGTGCCTGGGTTGCTCGACCTGTCCTCGCTGTGGCAGATCTACGATCTCGATCGCCCTGCCCTCAAAGACCGGCCGTTCGTACCGGCCACCCCGCCGGCGTTCGGCGAGCGGGAGACACCCAAGAGCATCTTCTCGACGCTGCGCGACGGCGACGTGCTGGTGCACCACCCGTACGATTCCTTCTCCACCACCGTGCAGCGGTTCATCGAACAGGCCGCGGCGGACCCGAACGTGTTGGCGATCAAGCAGACCCTGTACCGCACCTCCGGCGACTCGCCAATCGTCAACGCGCTCATCGACGCTGCGGCGGCGGGTAAGCAGGTCGTCGCGCTCGTCGAGATCAAGGCCCGGTTCGACGAGCAGGCCAACATCAAGTGGGCACGCGCACTCGAGCGTGCGGGTGTGCACGTCGTGTACGGGCTCATCGGGCTCAAGACTCACTGCAAGACATGTCTGGTGGTGCGCCGGGAGGGCTCGCTGATCCGGCGCTACTGCCACATCGGCACCGGCAACTACAATCCCAAAACCGCGCGGCTGTATGAGGACATCGGGCTGCTGACCGCCGCGCCCGACATCGGCGCGGATCTCACCGACCTGTTCAACTCGCTGACGGGCTACTCGCGCAAGGACTCCTATCGCAACCTTCTTGTTGCCCCCCAGGGAGTCCGAAGGGGCATCATCGAGCGCATCGAACGGGAGATAGTCGCCACCCGCGACGGTGCCGAAGGGCGGATCAGGCTGAAAGCCAACGCGTTGGTGGACGAGCAGGTCATCGACGCGCTGTACCGCGCGTCGCAGGCCGGTGTGCGGGTCGAGGTGGTGGTCCGGGGTATCTGCGCGCTACGCCCCCATGCCCCTGGATATTCGGACAACATCGCCGTCCGATCGATCCTCGGCCGGTTCCTCGAACACTCGCGGATCATTCACTTCCGCGCGATCGACGAGTTCTGGATCGGCAGCGCCGACATGATGCACCGCAATCTGGACCGGCGCGTCGAAGTGATGGCCGAAGTCAAAGATCCGCGGCTGAAGGCGCAACTGCACGACATCTTCGAATCGGCGATGGACCCCTCGACCCGGTGCTGGGAGTTGGGCGTCGACGGTAAGTGGACGGCGTCACCGCAGGAGGGCCACACGGTCCGCGACCACCAGGTCTCGTTGATGGAACGCCACCGGCAACCATGACGGAATTCCTCAACGTCAGGAACTTTCAGCATTGTCGTCGTGGGCCGCGGGTGCCCAGAATGATCTGCAGGAGTTGAGGTGCCGAAGCGGACATCCGAGACCGGCTCCGATGCGGAGACGATCCTGGCCGGCGGGGCGGTGTTGTGGCGGCCCGACGGAAATCCCGATGCGCCGGAAGTCGCCCTGATTCACCGCCCTCGGTACGACGACTGGTCGCTGCCCAAGGGCAAGGTGGACCCCGGCGAGACCGAGCCCGTGACCGCCGTCCGTGAGGTGTGCGAAGAGACCGGGTACACCGCACATCTGGGCCGGCGACTCAGTTCGGTCAGCTATCCCGTCGAGGGCGGTAAGAAGAAGGTGCGCTACTGGGCGGCGCGCATGGTCGCCGGGGAGTTCCGCCCGAACGACGAGGTCGACGAGCTCAAGTGGCTACCCGTCCCGGCGGCGATCAAACAGCTCGATTATCGACACGACCGAAAGGTGCTGCGCCACTTCGCGAAGTATCCGGCCGACACCAAGACCGTGCTGATCGTCCGCCACGCCACCGCGGGCAGCAAGTCCCGGTTCAAGGGTGACGACCGCCAACGACCCTTGGACAAGAACGGTCGGGCGCAGGCGGAGTCACTGGTCGGGATGCTGCTCGCCTTCGGTGCCGACCGGCTGTTCGCGGCGGACCGAGTGCGCTGTGTATCGACGTTGGAACCACTGGCACAAGAACTCGGGACGTCGATCCAGCGTGACGAGCTGCTGACCGAGGAGGCTTACGCGGAGAACCGCAAGGCCGCCCGGCAGCGCTTCCTCGAGATCGCCGACACCGCTGGCACGCCGGTGATCTGCACACAGGGCAAGGTCATTCCGGACCTTATCGAATGGTGGTGCGAGCGCGACGGCGTGCGGCCCGACAAGTCGCGCAATCGCAAGGGCAGCACCTGGGTGATGTCGCTTCACAACGGTCGGTTGATTGCGGCGGACCACATGGGCAGCCCGCTGGCCGTGAAATGACGCCCACACGTTGAATGCAAATTCCGGCGGACTCCCGCTCGGAAAGATTGAGCCGTAGATGTTTTGGTGGGCATGAAACGCGAACACGCCGTGGGTCGCGCAGACCCACGGCGTGTCCGGTCGAAACTACTTGCGCCCGCGCTTGGCCGGTGCCTTCTTGGCGGCCGACTTCTTGGCTGCGGTCTTCTTGGCCGGTGACTTCTTGGCCGCCGACTTCTTGGCCGGTGCCTTCTTCGCCGCCGACTTCTTGGCCGGTGACTTCTTGGCGGCGGTCTTCTTGGCTGCCGTCCGCTTCGTCGCGGCCTTCTTGGCCGGTGACTTCTTAGCGGCGGTCTTCTTGGCTGCCGTCCGCTTCGTCGCGGCCTTCTTGGCCGGTGACTTCTTGGCGGCACTCTTCTTGGCGGCCGACTTCTTGGCCGCCTTGCGGGCACTTCCCGCCGTTGCGCCTCTCTTCACTGCTGGTCCTTCCGCGGGGAGGCGCTGTGCGCCAGAGACAACGGCTTTGAACTGAGCGCCGGGCCGGAAGGCCGGCACGGACGTGGGCTTGACTTTCACGGTCTCGCCGGTGCGCGGATTACGCGCAACGCGGGCGGCGCGGCGCCGCTGTTCGAAAACGCCGAAGCCGGTAATGGTGACGCTGTCACCCTTGTGCACCGCACGCACGATGGTGTCGACGACATTCTCCACCGCGTCGGTGGCCGACCGACGATCCGAGCCCATTTTCTCCGTGAGTACGTCGATGAGCTCTGCTTTGTTCATGCATAACCTCCGGAAACCAGTGGTCCTCTTTGGACCGACTAGAGGACACGGTAAACCCATTCCCCATTGATTTCCAAGAGCCACGCGCAGTTTCAGGCGAAGCCAGCGAACTTTCTTGCCCCCCTTGACCTCCAAAGGGGCCCCGGAGAACCGGGTCCAGTGACGGTGATTTCGGCTTACCGAGCGCCGTTATCCGGCCGGCAGAGTCCGCGGTTTCCAGTCCGGCCTGCGCGATTCATAAGCCGCGATATCATCGCATTTGCGCAGCGTAAGACCTATATCGTCGAGTCCGGAGAGCAATCGCCAAGCCGTATAGTCGTCAATTCTGAACGGCACCATGACCGTTCCTGCGGCGATGGTTCGATCTTGAAGATTCACAGTGATTTCCAGGCCTGGCTGCTGCTCGATGAGCTTCCATAAAATTTCCACATCATCTTGCGGAATTTCGGCCGCCAGAAGCCCGGCCTTGCCCGCATTGCCCCGAAAGATGTCGGCGAAGCGGGACGAGATGACGACCCGGAAGCCGTAATCCATCAGCGCCCACACGGCATGTTCGCGTGACGAACCGGTGCCGAAATCGGGGCCGGCGACCAATACCGAACCTTTGTCGAACGGGGGCAGGTTCAATACGAACGACGGGTCGTTGCGCCAGGCGGCGAACAAGCCGTCCTCGAAACCCGTTCGTGTAACTCGCTTCAGGTAGACCGCCGGGATGATCTGATCGGTGTCGACATTCGACCGACGCAGGGGGACGCCGATGCCGGTGTGGGAATGGAAAGCCTGCACGGGATCTGCTCCTATCAGTCGGTCAGGTCTGCGGGCGAGGACAACGTGCCACGCACCGCGGTGGCCGCCGCGACCGCGGGAGACACCAGATGTGTGCGGCCGCCCTTGCCTTGCCTGCCCTCGAAATTCCGGTTGGAGGTCGACGCACAACGTTGACCTGGTGACAGCTGGTCGGGATTCATGCCCAGACACATCGAGCAGCCCGCCTGACGCCACTCCGCTCCCGCAGCGGTGAAGATGTCTCCGAGCCCTTCGGATTCGGCCTGCATCCGCACGCGCATGGACCCGGGCACGATCAACATGCGCACCCCGTCAGCGACCTTGCGTCCGCGCAGCACGTCGGCGGTCACCCGCAGATCCTCGATACGACCGTTGGTGCACGAACCGACGAAGACGGTGTCGACCGTGATGTCACGCATCGCGGTGCCGGGTCGAAGGTCCATGTAGGCCAACGCCTTTTCGGCCGCTTGGCGCTGCCCCTCGTCGAACATCAATTCCGGGTCGGGCACCGAACCGGACAGCGGCACCCCCTGGCCCGGGTTGGTGCCCCACGTGACGAACGGGCTCAGGGTCGAGGCGTCGATGTAGACCTCGGTGTCGAATTCGGCACCCTCGTCGGTGCGAAGGTTGCGCCATGCGGCGACTGCTTCGTCCCACTGTCGGCCCTGTGGGGCGTGCGGACGCCCGCGCAGAAATTCGAACGTCGTGTCGTCCGGTGCCACCATGCCGGCGCGCGCACCGGCCTCGATGCTCATGTTGCAGATTGTCATCCGGCCCTCCATCGACAGCGATTCGATGGCGCTGCCGCGGTATTCGATGACGTGACCCTGTCCTCCGCCGGTGCCGATCTTGGCGATCACCGCGAGAATGATGTCCTTGGCGCTCACTCCGTCGGGAAGTTCACCGTCGACGTTGACCGCCATGGTCCTGAACGGGCGCAAGGGAAGAGTCTGCGTCGCGAGTACGTGCTCGACTTCCGAGGTACCGATCCCCATCGCCAGCGCGCCGAACGCGCCGTGCGTGGAGGTATGGCTATCGCCACACACCACCGTCATCCCGGGCTGCGTCAATCCGAGCTGCGGTCCGATGATGTGCACGATGCCCTGCTCGGCATCACCCATCGGATGAAGCCGGATACCGAACTCTTCGCAGTTGCGCCGAAGGGTCTCCACTTGTGTGCGCGAGACAGGGTCGGCGATCGGCTTGTCGATGTCGACCGTCGGCACGTTGTGGTCCTCGGTGGCGATGGTCAGATCCGGTCTGCGTACCGGGCGCCCCGCCAACCGCAGCCCGTCGAATGCTTGCGGGCTTGTCACCTCGTGGACGAGATGGAGGTCGATGTAGATCAGATCGGGTTCGCGCGCAGCGCCCTCGCCGCCACCTTCGACGACGACGTGGTCGGCCCACACCTTTTCGGCCAACGTGCGCGGTGTGTCACCGCGGCCGCGGGCGGCACTGGAAACATCGGTGGACATCTTGACTATCTCACAATCTGGGACGTTAGTATCTCCTTGTGAGACAGGATAGCGGCATCGGCGTATTGGACAAAGCCGTGGGTGTGCTGCACGCGGTCGCCGATTCGCCCTGCGGGCTGGCTGAACTGTGCGAGCGCACGGGTTTACCGCGTGCCACAGCGCATCGTCTTGCCGCGGGCCTGGAAACCCACCGCTTGCTGGCACGCAACGGTGACGGCCGCTGGCGGCTCGGTCCCGGTCTGACCGAGTTGGCCGGACAGGTCAACGATCCGCTCGTGGCCGCAGGAGCGGTCGTGCTGCCCCGGTTGCGCGAGATCACCGGCGAGAGCGTGCAGCTCTACCGCCGCGAAGGCACCTCGCGGATCTGCGTCGCGGCGCTGGAACCGCCTGCCGGGCTGCGGGATACCGTGCCGGTCGGCAGCACGCTCCCGATGACGGCGGGCTCGGGCGCCAAGGTCCTGTTGGCGTATGCCGACGCGGCCACCCAGCAGGCCGTCCTCCCGAACGCCAAGTTCACCGATCGCACTCTGGCCGAGGTGCGCAAGCGCGGCTGGGCGCAGAGCGCCGCCGAACGCGAACCGGGTGTGGCCAGTGTCTCGGCTCCGGTGCGTGACGGACGCGGCGTGGTCATCGCCGCGGTATCGGTGTCCGGACCGATCGACCGGATGGGCCGGCGGCCGGGTGCGCGGTGGGCCGCCGATCTGTTGGCCGCTGCCGACGCCCTGACCCGGCGCCTGTGAGATGTGACGCAGTTTCGCAGACCGCGAAATCTGTACCCCCGATGGGATTCGAACCCACGCTACCGCCGTGAGAGGGCGGCGTCCTAGGCCGCTAGACGACGGGGGCTAGAACTGGTTTCCGGATCGCCAGCATATCTCAGCGAGATTTGTCGGCCTAATCACGGTGGTTGGCTGGGGTACCAGGACTCGAACCTAGAATGGCTGAACCAGAATCAGCTGTGTTGCCAATTACACCATACCCCATCGGCAGTCCGTAACCGCAGGTCACGGGCTTATTTCGGCCCCCTTGCGCGGCGGGCGGAACCCATCGCGCGCGGTATCGGACCGACGTGCAGACTACCAAAGATTTTCAACGCGCTTTTCACGCCTCGGCTTCCGCGGCGGCTCGTTCGCGGCCGGCCCGTAGCCGGTCCAAGCTGCGTTCGCGCCCCAGCAGGTCAAGCGATTCGAATAGCGGCGGGCTGACCGAAGCGCCCGTGGCGGCGACGCGGATCGGGCCGAACGCCTTGCGCGGCTTCAGTCCGAGGCCGTCGAGCAGCGCCTCCTTGAGGGCCGCCTCGATCGCCGGAGTGGTCCAGTCGCCGACGTTCTCCAGTGCGCCCAGTGCGGCGCCGAGCACCGCGACCGCCTCGGGCTTCAACTCCTTGGCCGCCGACTTCTCGTCGAGCGTGAACTCCGCGTCGTTGAGGAACCGCAACAGGTCCCACGCGTCGCCGAGCACCACGATGCGGGTCTGCACGAGCGCGGCGGCTTCGGCGAACCGGTCGTCGTCGAGGCCGGTGTCGTGACCGTGCTCGGCGAAGTACGCGCTCAGACGGGCGCTGAACTCCTCTTCGCTCAGCATCCGGATGTGTTCTGCGTTCAGCGCGTCGGCCTTCTTCTGGTCGAACCGCGCCGGATTCGAGTTGACGTCGGCGACGTCGAAGGCGGCCACCATCTCGTCGAGGCTGAAAACGTCCCGGTCCTCGGCGATTCCCCACCCCAGCAGGGCCAGATAGTTCAGCAGGCCTTCCGGGATGAAACCGCGCTCGCGATGCAGAAACAGGTTCGACTGGGGATCGCGCTTGGACAGCTTCTTGTTCCCGTCTCCCAGAACGCTTGGCAGATGCGCGAACTCGGGAATCCGGTCGGCCACGCCGATCCGCATCAGCGCCTGGTAGAGCGCGATCTGGCGCGGGGTCGACGACAGCAGGTCCTCACCGCGCAGCACGTGGCTGATCTTCATCAGCGCGTCGTCGACCGGATTCACCAACGTGTACAACGGCTCCCCGTTGCCGCGGGTCAACGCGAAATCGGGTACCGATCCGGCCGGGAACGTCGTTTCACCGCGCACGAGATCGCGCCAGCCGATGTCCTCGTCGGGCATCTTCAACCGCACTACGGCGCGCCGGCCCTGGGCGCGGAACTCCGCCTTCTGTTCCTCGCTCAGGTCGCGGTCGTAGTTGTCGTAGCCCAATTTCGGATTGCGCCCCGCGGCCAGATGACGCGCTTCGACTTCTTCAGGCGTGGAGAATGACTCGTAGGCGTCACCGGCCTGTAGGAGCCGGTCGATCACATCGCGGTAGAGATCGAGCCGCTGCGATTGGCGGTACGGCCCGTAGGGCCCACCGACTTCGGGGCCTTCGTCCCAGTCGAGTCCGAGCCAGCGCAGCGCGTCGAGTATCGCGCGGAAGCTCTCCTCGGAATCGCGTGCCGAGTCGGTGTCCTCGATGCGGAACACGAAGGTGCCGCCGGTATGGCGCGCGTACGCCCAGTTGAACAGCGCGGTGCGGATCAGGCCGACGTGCGGCGTACCCGTGGGTGACGGACAGAACCGCACCCGGACATCACTTGTCATCACTTCCCTTTGCGCACAACCGGATTCGTCAACGTTCCGATACCTTCGACGGTGATGCTCACGGTGTCGGAGTGTTGGATCGGGCCGACACCCTCCGGTGTCCCGGTCAGGATCAGATCGCCCGGCAGCAAGGTCATCACCCGGGAGATCCATTCCACGATCGCGCCGACGTCGTGGATCATCATCGACGTCCTGCTGTTCTGCTTGACGACGCCGTTGACCTCGGTGCGGATCTCCAGGTCCGCAGGATCGACGTCGGTGACGATCCACGGCCCGACGGGGCAGAACGTGTCATGCCCCTTCGCGCGGGTCCATTGGCCGTCCTTGCGCTGCTGATCGCGGGCCGAGACATCGTTGGCGATCGTGTATCCCAGGATGTTCTCCGCGGCGCGCGCGGCCGACACGTCCTTGCACGGTCTGCCGATGACCGCCGCCAACTCACCCTCGAAGTGCACGGGATCGGCGTCGGCGGGTAACTGAATCGGCACGTTCGGTCCGACGATCGCCGTGTTGGGTTTCATGAAGATGATCGGGTCGTCGAACGTGGGGGGTTCCGAGCCGTCCCCGGCGGTTGCGGCCATCTCGGCGATGTGGGCGGCGTAGTTCTTGCCCACGCACACCACCTTGGTCGCAAGGATCGGGGCGAGCAGACGCACGTCGGCCAGCGGCCACTGTCTGCCCGTGAACTGTGGATTACCGAACGGGTGCTCGGCGATCTCCCTCGCGATCGCCTGGGCGGGATCGTCGAGTGGACCCTCGACGCTGACGAAGGCGACACCATCAGGGCTGGCGATTCGGCCAAGGCGCATGGCGTTCAGCCTAGTAGTCGGCCAAGAAGCGGCGGCCGACCGCTCCCATGACAGCTTCGTCTCGGTATCTGAGATACAGATTCAGCATAGTGAGATCGCTATGCCACGATGGACCGATGTCCGCCGAGTCGCTCAGCACCGCCCGGCGTTGGTCGTTGCTGTGTATCGCGCTGGCAGCGACGACGAGCGCCAACGTGTTCATCAACGGCGTGGCGTTTCTCATCCCGACACTGCACAGCGAGCGGGGCCTCGACCTCGCGGCGGCCGGCCTGCTTTCCGCGATGCCGGGCTTCGGGCTGGTGATCACGCTGATCGCGTGGGGTTATGTCGTCGACCGCTACGGCGAGCGCCTTGTGCTGACGGTCGGGTCTGTGCTGATATCGGCGGCCGCGTTCGCGGCCGCCTTCTCCGAATCCCTAATCGCCGTCGGCGCTTTCCTCTTTCTCGGCGGCATGGCGGCCGCGAGCAGCAATTCGGCCAGCGGGCGGTTGGTGGTCGGCTGGTTCCCGGTCGAACGACGCGGTCTGGCCATGGGGATCCGGCAGACGGCCACCCCGTTGGGCGTCGGGTTGGGCGCGCTGGTGATCCCGCGGCTGGCTGAAAGCCACGGTGTGACTGGCGCGTTACTGTTTCCCGCGGCGGTGTGCGCGGTGTCGGCGTTGGTGTGCCTGGTCGCGGTGATCGACCCGCCACGACCGCCGCGTTCCGAGGCGCCGATCGAACATCTCACGAACCCCTATCGGGGATCGTCGGTGCTGTGGCGAATTCACGCCGTCTCGGTGTTGCTCGTCGTGCCGCAGGCGGTGGTGTGGACTTTCACGCTGGTGTGGTTGATGTCGGAGCACGGCTGGTCGGCAGGCTCGGCGGGCCTCATCGTCATGGCGGCCCAATTGCTCGGCGCCGCCGGACGCATCGCGGCGGGGTACTGGTCGGACCGGTTGGGTCAACGGCTTCGTCCGATCCGTGCGATCGCCGCCGCCGCGGCGCTGTCCATGGGGGCCCTCGCGCTGTCGGACTGGCTGAGCTCTCCGGTCGCGGTGGCGGCGATGGTGGTCGCCTCGGTGATCACGGTGTCCGACAACGGTTTGGCGTTCACCGCCATCGCTGAGATCGCGGGGCCGTTCTGGAGCGGCCGCGCCCTGGGCACCCAGAACACCAGCCAACATCTGGCGTCGGCGGCCGCCGCACCGCTGTTCGGTGGGTTGATCGGGGTTGCCGGCTATCCGGCTGCATTCGCGGTGAGCGCGTTGCTCCCGCTGGCGGCGATCCCACTCGTGCCCCCTGACCCCTCAGGTTCGCCGAACCCTGCGCCGGGACTGTGATTCGCTCAACGTGAGCTCCGCACACGGCTGTTCACACCAGCGCGTCGTCAACCTCTGCCGGAACCACTCCTGTCGTTGCCCACCTAGGAGCGAATAACTCGCTGGCAGCGAATTATTCGCTTGGAGCTGGGCAGTACGGGAGGCAGTTCCCGGGGCTATCTGAGCGAGTGGGGATCTGAGCGCCCGAGGGTCAGGCGGCCGCGACCGGCGAAGTCGGTGCCGAGCTACAGATAGCCCGCGATCCGGTCGCCGACCGCGGTGGTCGAAAGCTTCTCGTCGCCGCGCGTGGCCAGATGCTGCTCGACGGCCTTGTCGACGCGCGCGGCCGCATCCGTCTCGCCGATATGGGCCAGCAGCAGTGCGACCGACATGATCGCAGCGGTCGGGTCCGCGATTCCCTGGCCCGCGATGTCGGGGGCGCTGCCGTGCACAGGTTCGAACATCGACGGGTTGGTGCGGGTGGCATCGATGTTGCCGCTGGCCGCGAGGCCGATTCCGCCACACACCGCGGCGGCGAGATCGGTGACGATATCGCCGAACAAGTTGTCGGTGACGATCACATCGAAACGGCCGGGATCGGTGACGAGGTGGATGGTCGCCGCGTCCACGTGCTGGTAGGCGATCTCGATGTCACCGAAGTCGGCGGCGACCTCCTGAACGGTGCGCCACCACAACGCGCCCGCGAAGGTCAGGACATTGTTCTTGTGCACCAGGGTCAGGTGCTTGCGACGCTGCTGGGCGCGGACGAACGCGTCCGTCACGACGCGACGCACACCGAAAGCGGTGTTGACGCTGACCTCGGTGGCGATCTCGTGCGGTGTGCCCACGCGGATCGCACCGCCGGTTCCGGTGTAGGGACCCTCCGTGCCTTCCCTTACGACGACGAAGTCGATGTCGGGGTTGCCCGCCAGGGGGCTGCTCACCCCGGGGTACAGCCGGCCGGGGCGAAGGTTGATGTGGTGGTCGAGCGCGAACCGGATCCGTAGCAGCAGACCGCGTTCGAGCACGCCGCTGGGTACCGACGGGTCCCCGATCGCGCCGAGCAGGATCGCGTCGTGCCCGCGCAGTTCGTCGAGCACGGAGTCGGGCAGCACCTCACCGGTGGCGTGGTAGCGGCGCGCGCCGAGGTCGTAAGGCGTCTTGTGCACGCCGGGAAGCACCGCGTCGAGTACCTTGACGGCCTCCCCGACGACCTCCGGGCCGATCCCGTCACCGGCGATGATCGCCAGCTTCATGGCCGAAGTCACGACAGATCAACCACTTCCAGCATCATCGCGCCGACTTCATCGGCGATGGTGGACCGGACGTCGGAAGGAACGTCACGGTCGATGCGCAGCAGGATGGTCGCGCCGGGACCTTCGGCGTCCTCGCTCAACTGGGCGGCGTGGATGTTGATGCCCGCCGATCCGAGGATGGTGCCGATCTTGCCGAGCGTGCCCGGCTGGTCGACGTAGTTGATGATCAGGTAGACGCCCTCGGCCCGCAGATCGAAGTTGCGCCCGTTGATCTGGACGATCTTCTCGACCAGTTGGGTACCGGTCAGCGTGCCTGCGACATTGGCGGTCGTCCCGTCGGCGTAGACGGCCCGCACGTCCACCACGCTGCGGTGGTTGGGACTCTCGCTCGCGGTGCTGATCTCGGCCTGCACCCCCCGCTCGGCGGCGAGCGCGGGGGCGTTGACGAATGTGACGGGGTCTTCGATGATCGCCGAGAACAGCCCGCGCAACGCCGAAAGGCGAAGCACCTCAACGTCTTCGGCGGCAAGCTCACCCTTGACCTGCACCGCCAGCGACACCGGAAGCTCGTCGCACAACACTCCGACCAGCAGGCCGAGCTTGCGGACGAGGTCCAGCCACGGCGCAACCTCCTCGCCGACGACTCCCCCGCCGACGTTGACCGCGTCGGGAACGAACTCCCCGGCCAGGGCAAGCTTCACGCTGGCCGCGACGTCGGTGCCCGCCCGGTCCTGCGCCTCAGCGGTGGACGCGCCCAGATGCGGGGTCACCACCACCTGCGGCAGGTCGAACAGCGGGCTTTCGGTCGTGGGCTCGCTGGCGAACACGTCGATGCCCGCCGCGCGCACATGCCCTGAGCGCACCGCTTCGGCCAGCGCGTCTTCGTCGATCAGGCCGCCGCGGGCGGCGTTGACGATGATCACGCCGGGCTTCGTCTTGGCCAGCGCCTCCTTGCCGATCAGTCCCGCGGTCTCCGGTGTCTTCGGCAGGTGCACCGAGATGAAGTCCGCGCGCTCCAACAGGTCGTCGAGGCTCAGCAGCTCGATGCCGAGCTGTGCGGCGCGGGCCGCCGAGACATACGGGTCGTAGGCGACGACGTGGGTGCCGAACGCGGCCAGGCGCTGGGCCACCAGCTGACCGATGCGGCCAAGGCCGACGACGCCGACGGTCTTGCCGTAGATCTCGGTGCCCGAGAACGACGAGCGTTTCCACGTGTGCGCGCGCAGCGACGCATCGGCGGCCGGGATCTCGCGCGCCGCGGACAGCAGCAGGGCCATGGCGTGCTCGGCCGCGCTGTGGATATTCGAGGTCGGCGCGTTGACGACCAGCACGCCTCGGGCGGTGGCCGCGTCCACGTCGACGTTGTCGAGACCGACTCCGGCACGGGCGACGATCTTGAGCTTGGGCGCGGCGGCGAGCACCTCGGCGTCGACGGTCGTCGCGGAGCGCACCAGAAGCGCGTCGGCATCGGCCACCGCGGCCAGCAGCTTCGGCCGGTCCGGACCGTCGACCCAACGGACTTCCACCTGGTCACCGAGGGCGGCGACCGTCGATTCGGCCAATTTGTCGGCGATCAATACAACGGGCAGACTCACGCGGTCAGCCTAATGGGCTTGAATGTTGGGGTGGTGGGTGGGAGAACCGCAGGCGTGGTGGGTGGGAGAACCGCAGGCGTGGTTTTTTTTTTATCCGCTTTCTTCTTTTTCACCCTCTTCTTCTTCTTTCCCTTCTTTTTTGCTTCTTCCGTCGTCTGTTCCCTCTCCCTTTTTTCTCTTCTTTTTTTCGTGTCGCTTCCCACCCTTCTCCTTTTCTCCCTC